>DAIUEC010000005.1:48978-53598 GCA_036845345.1 Sediminibacterium sp. | reverse complement strand
TAGATCATACCATTTGGGATTTTGAAATGAATTCAAAAGAAACGCTATGGGACTTGCATCAAAAGTTTCAATTAGCTGAAAAAGGCATTGACAATTTTGATACTTTTTACGATCATTATAGTGTCCATAATCACAGGTTATGGGATCGTTACACTAAAGGATTTATCAAACAAGAGGAACTAAGATGGAAACGTATTTACTTAAGTTTATTGGATTTTAAAATAGCAGATGAAAACTTATCCAGAGCAATGTCTGTTGACTATTTAGACATTCTACCGAATAAAACAAATCTATTCCCTTATACCATTGAGATACTTGACTACTTAAAAGCAAAGGGGTATCAAATGCATTTAATCACCAATGGATTTGAATCTGTTCAGTTTAAAAAAATTGAAAATTCTAAAATAGCAAACTATTTTATTGAAGTAATCACATCGGAAGCAAGTAATAGTCTTAAACCGCATAAGGAAATTTTTGAATACGCTCTAGATAAAGCCAATGCAACTGTTGATGAAAGTATCATGATTGGTGACAATGAAGCGGCGGACATTCAAGGCGCCATAAATATGGGGATGGATTCGGTGTTTGTAAACCATATCAACGCTGTACCAACGGTTCCAGCCACTTACACGATTACGCATTTAAAAGAATTGGAAAACATCTTATAGTATGATCTAAGTTGTGCTAATTAAAAAGGCCTCGAAATTCGAGGCCTTTTTAATATATCGTAAGCAATAGTTTTACTTATTACCAATTTGCTAAAACAGTAATTCCCCCTTTCACTACGTCTCCAATTTTACAATTAATTTTCGCGTCTAATGGAAGTAATAAATCTACCCTGCTTCCAAATTTAATAAATCCATATTCAGAGGTTTGATCAAATTTAGTACCTACTGTAGCATAATTACAAATACGACGCGCTAATGCACCAGCGATTTGCTTTAATAAAATACTTCCCTTCTCATTTTCAATAACTACTGACCAACGCTCATTGTCGGTAGAAGATTTTGGATGCCAAGCAACCAAAAATTTACCTGGATGATATTGATTGTAAATAATATTTCCTGCAATAGGTGTACGATTAACATGCACATTGGCAGGACTCATAAATACACTTACTTGAATTCTTCTTTCTTTATAGTATTCATCTGGCTCC
Source organism: Sediminibacterium sp. (assembly GCA_036845345.1). Lineage (GTDB taxonomy): Bacteria > Bacteroidota > Bacteroidia > Chitinophagales > Chitinophagaceae > Sediminibacterium. The sequence continues at coordinate 52,442 of DAIUEC010000005.1, read as the reverse complement.
ACTTCTTCAATTACCACTACTTTACCATCAGCAGGGGAAACAATTGCTGAAGCATCCTTTGTCCAATTTCTACTTGGCATTCTGAAAAAAGAAACGATAAAAAGAAATAGTCCTAATGTTACTACAAATACTGCCCATGCTGCAATAGCACTGATTGGAAACAAATAAGAGAAGTTGGCGATATTTAATGCACCAACTACTAATGCTGTTAATGCGATGGTGGCAGTACCTTCCTTGTGAATTGTCATACTATAAATTTAAAGCGCAAAGGTAATCTATCTAATAGAAAATCTGAAGTAATAACCAAACAAATGGAGTGGCTAATAAAATTGAGTCAAATCGGTCTAAAAATCCACCATGACCTGGCATCATTGAGCCACTATCTTTTACACCAGCCAATCTTTTTAATTTACTTTCCATTAAATCACCATAATTACCTGCAACTGCTGCAATTAAACAAACCATAAATACAAAACTAGTACTTAAATCAGGCAAATAATACGCAGTCACTTTCGTAACAAGCATTACCGCTAATATGACTCCACCAATAGTGCCTTCCCATGTTTTATTAGGTGATATAGAGGATAAAGGATGTCTTCCAATTACAGAGCCTACTAAATACGCCATGGTATCATTCACCCAAACAGAAACAATAATTAAAAGCGGAATATACAAATTTGCATTTTGATAATAAGTAGAGGTAGGCAAACTTCTAATTTGATAAAAGAGCGACAATCCCATTGGAATATAAATAAGACCTACCATACTGATGGCCATATTTTGCAAACTAAACTTCTTCGAAAAAACATCTGCTAATACAATGATGCAAATAATAGCAGGCACAACATACAGTCCAACTATTTTAAAAATATTGGGATCTAAAATGATAATTCTTTTAGAAAGTGTAAACATAAATGCAGCACCTAATAAAAGCAACCCCCATTTGTGAATAGCAGATTTGTTTTTATATGCTGGCGAAATAAGACCTAATAATTTTTGAAATTCATATAAGCATCCTGTTGCAATTACAACAAATAAGGAAAAAAATGACCAATTATTCCAAATTAATCCAGCCACCATCACAATTACAAAAACAACTGCAGATAAGGCTCTTACTCTAAAAACAGAAAAATTAAATGCCATAATTAATTTAAATTTTATTCAATATACAACTAAGCTTCCAATGTGTCTAATTCTAATGATTTCAATATTTCTGTTGCTACTGCAACATAATCAGCAGGAACATACACTTCGGCCTCACCTAAAAAAACATAAGCCGAATCTTTACGATCTAGCAATTTTGCAGGAACCTCCTGTTGATTTAAAACACCAACAATCATAGAGGATAAAGCCAACTGATTACTCGAGTATATTTTTATCCAGTCCTTCATAGTTTGCCTCTTTTTTAATTTGTTGTAATAAATAAATCACTAACGCAATCGCAAAAATACCCCAGTACATGGGGATAGTTTCATCCATTGCTTTTTCAACCTTTGCCTGATTATCTCTTACCATATACAAGGTAATGATAGCAATGCCATTATTTATAAAATGCATCAACATAGACAACCAGATAGAACCTGAATATTCAAAAATATATCCTAACAAAATTCCTAATAACATTCTAGATAAAAAACCGAAATAGGAAAAGTGAAAAGCACTAAATATAATTGCAGTAATCACAATAGACATTACTGCATTACCTGACCAATTTTTTATTGTTTTTTGCAATGCACCTCTAAAAAATAATTCTTCCACTAACGCTGGAATAAATGCAACAGCAACAATATTAAAAAGCAAGTCACCAATTGAATTCATTTTAGTCATGGCCAGCATTGCTTGCTTATAGGTATTTTCTAGCCCGGTTGCCCATGCTTTAAAATCGGCAGGCACAGGAATTTTTTCAGTTAAGCTAGCGGCCGAACCACTCAATAAAAGACCCACAAATGAAAGCAATAAAACTAAATACACTAGCCTACTTGATTTTACTGGTTTAAAGCCCATATTTTGAGCAATCTGTCCATTGGTAAAAAACGCAATGGCAATACTTGGAAGCAAAAAGGCAATTAAAGAAGCAAAAGCATTTGCAAATAGTGCAATATGTGCATTTTTAGCATCCAATAAGGCTACTTGCGTTTCAGCAAAGCTTACATGTAAATAACCAGCTACAATTGAAAAAGTAATAAGGCCTCCAATGATTAAACTTATCGCCGTAATACCCAATAAAAGGAAAAATCGGACAGGCGGGCTCATATGGTATATACTTCTATCTTCAGATCTCATCTAAATAAAATTTATCGGTACATTTGCACCAGCATCAATTAGATGCAAGATAATGAATTCATATGGTTTCTATAGGCAATATACAATTACCCGATTTCCCATTATTACTCGCTCCCATGGAGGATGTGAGTGACCCCCCGTTTAGAGCAGTGTGTAAAGACAATGGCGCTGATTTAATGTACACCGAATTCATTAGTAGTGAGGGGCTTATTAGAGATGCCATTAAAAGCAAGCAAAAATTAGACATCTACGATTATGAACGTCCAATTGGTATTCAAATATTTGGAGGTGATGAAGAAGCATTGGCGCTTTGTACAAAAATTGTAGACACGGTGAATCCAGATTTAATTGATATCAATTTTGGATGTCCTGTAAAAAAAGTAGCCATGAAAGGGGCTGGTGCTGGGGTATTAAAAGATTTAGATTTAATGGTGCGTTTAACTGAAGCAGTTGTAAAGAGTACCAATTTACCAGTGACGGTAAAAACAAGATTGGGATGGGACGACAATAGTAAAAACATACATGAAGTGGCAGTGCGTTTACAAGATGTGGGCATTAAAGCCTTAGCCATTCATGGTCGTACACGTATGCAAATGTATAAGGGTGAAGCAGATTGGACTTTGATTGGAGAAGTGAAAAATGATCCACGTGTTACCATTCCTATTTTTGGAAACGGTGATATTAATTCACCAGAAAAAGCAGTGGAGTATAAAAATAAATATGGTGTAGATGGAATCATGATTGGCCGCGCTGCCATTGGTTATCCTTGGATATTTAGAGAGATAAAACACTTTGTTGAAACAGGGACTAAACGTGCAGATCCAACGATTGAAGAGCGCGTAGAAGTTGCCAGAAAACATTTACAAAAATCATTAGCGTGGAAAGGTCCAATTGCAGGTATTAATGAAATGAGAAGACATTACGCAAATTATTTAAAAGGACTACCAAGCATAAAAGACTATCGTGCTAAATTAGTACGCATCACAGACCCTGTTGAAATTGAAGCGGTGCTAGATGAAATTAAAGAACAATATAAAGGCATGGTGATTGAGTCTGGTAAAATTGTATTGGAAAATTACCACGAACATTGTCCTATTAATTAGCATCAATAGCTGCAATTACTTCAGGCGCTAAAGGGTCCACTATCATTGGAAAATAATGCGTAAGCACTCCATTTTCAT
>DAIUEC010000005.1:0-48878 GCA_036845345.1 Sediminibacterium sp. | reverse complement strand
GGCGCTAAAGGGTCCACTATCATTGGAAAATAATGCGTAAGCACTCCATTTTCATTCACTAAATATTTACAGAAATTCCAAGCTGGCTCTTGATGACACCATCCGTTAATGGTCATATCAGACAACCATTTGTGCACTTCGTTTTGATCATGCCCTTTGATAACACTTGACTTTTCCATTAAAGGGAAAGTAACTCCGTAATTCTTTTTACAAAAATTTACAATGTTTTGATTGTCGCCCGCTTCCTGCTCTTTAAAATCATTAGAAGGGAAACCAAGTATGACTAATTTATCTCTATACTGAATAGATAACTTCTCTAAAGCTTCATATTGTGCAGTGAAACCACAGTTACTTGCAGTGTTCACAATCAACACTTTTTTACCTTTTAAATTTTCAAAACTAAAATCATTGCCATTAATATCTTTTACATGTAAACTGTAAAAAGACACTATGGGTACTGCATTTTCTTTATTGGTTTGAATTTGTTTTTTTCCGACAGCTTTACTCGTCCACATGATGGCCGGATACATTGTTTTTAAAACAGATTGTCGATAAGACATTCCTGTTTTTTTCATTAGCAATGTGGCTGTAACCAAAACACCTAGGGCGATGGCAATTTTAATCATGATTGTTTTTTTATTTTTCAAACCAGCTCCAATATTTATAAATGTTGCGCGCAAATATTATCCTATTAATCTTTTTAACAACCAGCCCTTTCCTTTGTAGGGAGGATATTTGAAACTAGGATCAATAAAAGTAGGCGTTTTTAATACCGACTTAGTATGCGTAAAAGTGTTGAAACTTGATTTTCCATGATATGCTCCAGTACCACTAAAGCCGCGTCCACCAAAAGGTAAATTATGGTTAGTGATATGCATAGTTGCATTATTAACACATGCACCCCCCGAAGGAACATTGGTTAACCAATAGGCTTCGTCAGCTTTGTTTTCAGTAAATACATAAAATGCCAACGGATTTGGATTTTTCTGAATCACTGCCAACGCTTCTTCATTAGATTGGTAGGTAATTATGGGAAGAATTGGACCAAAAATTTCATCCTTCATAATGTTTGCGTTCTCCTGAATATTCGTCATGATCGTAGGTTCAATAAACAAAGAAGCCTTATCCGATTTACCACCATATATAATTTCACCCTCTGTTAAATAAGATGCCAAACGTGTCCATTGTCTTTCATTAATAATTTTACCATAATGTTCGGAGGCAGCAGCATCTTCACCATAAAATTGTTGAATGGCTTTTATTAATTCTTTAACCAACTCCTCTTTTAATTCAGTTGGCACTAAAACATAATCAGGTGCGATACACATTTGTCCTGCATTAGAGAATTTAGGACTTGCTAAACGACGCGCTGCCACTCTTAAATTAGCGTCAGAAGTAATCACAGCGGGGCTTTTACCGCCCAACTCTAAAGTTACCGGCACTAATTGTTCTGCAGCATACTTATAAATAATTTTACCTACTGCAGTACTTCCTGTATAAAAAATATGATCGAATCTATTTTCAGTTAATAATGGCGGCAAGACGGTTGCTCCCTCTCCTTCTAAATACAAAATATAATTATTAGGAAATAATGCATCAATAATTTTGCCCATCACTTTTGCAGTAGCGGGCGCAAATTCACTTGGTTTTAATACCGCACAATTACCTCCTGCGATGGCACCAATTAAAGGTGTAAATAATAACTGGAAGGGATAGTTCCATGGAGCAATAATACATACCATACCCAAAGGTTCTTGAATCGTATAACTTGTTGAGGGCTGATTCACCAAATTGGTTGCAACAGTATTGGGCTGCATCCAGGATTTTAAATGTTCAATGGTGTCATTCAATTCACTAAGGAAAAATCCAATTTCTGTTGCCCAAGCGTCCTCATCTGTTTTTTTCAAGTCAGCATAAAGTGCCTGATAAAGTTCCTTTTCGGACTCCAAAACCACTTTTTTAAGCCTTTTAAGCTGATTTAACCTAAAATCATAGGATTGAGTAGCTCCAGATAAGAAATAAGCACGAAGATTTTCGATGGATACATTCATACAAAAGGGAATTATAAACTACAATTTAAGCTTTAATAACGAAAGGAATGAGGGATTTGTTCACTCATCAAAATAATTCTCTTTTTTCGGGAATTTTTAATAATTTAACGGAACGATTACTTAAACCGATTGTAAACCACACAACAAAGATTGCTATGTCGAAAAAAAAATCAGATAACTCGAGAAGGGATTTCATCCGAAATTCAGCTTTAGCACTTGGCGGATTTTATATTATGCCAAGACACGTATTAGGCGGTAAAGGATTTACTGCACCTAGTGATAAATTACAAATTGCAGGTATTGGTGCCGGCGGAAAAGGGGAAGGAGATTTATTCTCATTTTACAATAGTGGAAAAGCAGATATCGCCTTTTTATGTGATGTGGACGAACGTCAAACAGCATTAAGCCGCAAGCGTTATCCAAAAGCAAAAGTATATAAGGATTATAGAGAAATGTTAGAAAAAGAACACAAGTTTATTGATGCATGTTCAGTTTCTACACCAGACCATATGCACGCAGTACAAGCAATGGCAGCAATGCAATTGCACAAACACGTTTATGTTCAAAAGCCAATGGCACATGACATTTACGAAGCAAGAATTATGACTAAAGCTGCTCATGACTATAATGTAGTTACGCAAATGGGTAACCAAGGATCATCAGGTGATGGTGTGCGTATGTTACAAGATTGGTACAATGCTGGATTAATTGGAGATGTACATACTATTTATTGTTATACCGACAGACCAGTTTGGCCTCAAGGTGTAATTCGTCCTGCCACTGCAAATGATATTCCAAAAGAATTAGATTTTAATTTGTGGTTAGGTACTGCTCCTGAAAAAAGTTATTTCACTGACTTGTTACCATTTAACTGGAGAGGTTGGTGGGATTACGGAACCGGTGCATTAGGTGATATGGCTTGTCATATTATGGCACCTGCATTTGCCGTTTTAGGATTAGGTTATCCAGTTGCTGCTGAATGTAGTGTTGCTACTCGTTATACTGCACCTTGGCAAAGAGTTTACTCACCAGATAGTCCACCAGCATCTTCACATATCATTTTAACTTTCAAAGGTCAAAATGGTAAACCAGATGTAAAATTACATTGGATGGATGGTGGTATTCAACCAGAGCGTCCAGCTGAATTAGGACCTAATGAAGTTATGGGTGATGGTGGTAATGGCGTTATTTTTGAAGGTACAAAAGGAAAGATGATGGCTGGCACTTATGGTGTTAACCCTCAATTATTACCAACTAACTTAACTGCTCAAACTAAGGTTCCTCAAACTGTTGATCGTGTAAAAGGTGGTGCAGAAGGTCATTACTCCGCATGGGTTGAAGCATGTATCGCAGGCCCTGGTAGCAAGGAAGCTAAAACATTGAGTTCTCATTTTGATATTGCAGGTCCATTAACTGAATCAGTTTTAATGGGTAACCTAGCGATCAGAAGTTATGACTATAAAGGAACAGATAAGAAAGGTTTAACAACTTATCCTGGCCGTAATATTCAATTAACTTGGGATGGACCAAATATGAAAATTACCAACTTTGAACCAGCAAATCAGTTTGTTAAGCGCACTTATCGTGCAGGTTGGAGCTTGGGCGTTTAATATTAATCCTCAAAATACATTTCAAAATCCTCTCGATTTTTCGAGGGGATTTTTTTTACTTAACTTCGAAATGGAAATAGTTAATAAAGCTAAATAGCAACCCACAAATTTTAAAATAAGCGCAATGAGTAATAATGTAAGTGATCAATTTTTATTAAGAAAAGATATTCATTTTTTAAACTTCGGTTCCTTTGGTGCAACTCCAAAACCTATTTTTGATGATTATCAAAATTGGCAAAAAGTGTTAGAAGCCGAACCCGTTCAATTCATTGCTTTTGATGGTGTTGAATATTTAGCAGCATCTCGTGCTGCTTTGGCCAAATTTGTACATGTAGATGATAAAGATGATTTAGTGTACATTACCAATCCAAGCTTTGCTGTAAATATTATTGCTAAGTCATTTCCATTAGAAGCAGGAGATGAAATTTTAGCTACAGATATTGAGTATGGTGCTTGTGATAGAACCTGGGATTATTATTGCGCACAAAAGAAAGCAATTTATAAGCGACAAAAAATTAGCTTACCCATTACTACGAAGGAACAATTTATAGAAGATTTTTTTAAAGGACTAACGCCTAAAACAAAAGCTATTTTTATTAGTCATATCACCAGTGCCACTGCATTGATATTTCCAGTAAAAGAGATTTGCGAAATTGCAAAATCAAAGGGCTTAATTACCATTGTGGATGGAGCGCATGCACCAGCACATATTGATTTAAAAATAAATGAATTAGCAGTTGATTTTTATGTAGCTGCTTGTCATAAATGGATGATGGCTCCAAAAGGTGCAAGCTTTTTATACGCACATAAAAGGGTACAACATATTTGTGAACCACTTGTCGTAAGCTGGGGCTACAAAGCATTAAAGCCTTCGCATTCTCCTTTTTTAGATTATCACCAAATGATTGGTACCAGGGACTTTTCGGCTTTTTTATCAGTTCCAAAAAGTATTGAATTCATGAAGGAAAATAATTGGACCGAAGTGGCTAAACAATGTCGAGAAACAGTACTTGCCAATGCACCAATATTTTACGCATTATTAGGAACGCAACCCATCAGCCCATTAACCAATGAATGGATTGGACAAATGATTAGTATTCCAATTAAAACTAAGGAGCCCGAGGTATTACAAAGAAAATTATTTAAGGAATTTAATATTGAGATTCCTATTATGCGTCAAGGACAAGATATTTATATGCGTTACTCTATTAATGCTTTTAATACCAAGCAAGATTTAGAAGCATTGCATAACGCATTAACTACTATTATAAAAACAACGGACTTAATTCAAGTAAACAATTAGCACAATCAAGATTCAGTTCAAAAATAGTAAACATAAAAAATCCCGAACGCGAATAGCAATCGGGATTTTTTATTAAAACGAATAAGTGCTATTTCTAAAACAAATACCTACCACTTTAAGGTTTTCAAATAAGCTGCATCGGCTTTCGCTGCATCTAATTCGGTAGTGCCCGTATATGCTTCTTGTTCTACAATCATATGCTGAACTCCACGCTTAGCAACTTGTGGTAAAAGCGATTTATAATCAATCGTTCCTTTTCCAATAATACAAGACTCATGTCCTTCTGGCGTATTTGTTTTGACTAAATCTTTTACGTGTACTAATTTAAAACGATTTGGATGCTTATCCATATAAGCTATTGGATCTACTCCAGCTGCAACCGTCCAATACATATCCATTTCAAAATCAACGGTTGCAGGATTGGTATTGTTCATCATTAAATCCTGAGGCACTACTCCATCCATTGCTTTAAATGAATAGTCATGATTATGATATGCAAAACGAATACCATGTTTTTTTGCAATGTCTCCACATGCATTAAACTCGTCAGCAAACTTTTTAAAATTATCTAAAGATTTTTGTGGGCCTTTGTATGGACAAATTAAATATTTCATTCCAATCTCTGCAGCCTCAGCAGCCTTACGATCAAAATTGGTAGTATTGTCACAGTGTGCTGATACTAAATTCATTCCCAACTCATCCATATGTTTTTTGAACTCTGTATTTTTCATACCCCAAAAAATTCCTTTCTCACCTTCAAAGCTTTCAATTTTCTTATAACCACATTGCGATAAATGTTTTAATACCGCTAATGAATCTTTAGCTAATGCCTCTTTCACTGTCCATAACTGAATACCAAAAGAATTTGTTGCAGGGGCTAAAGCCATTAATTCATTTTTAAATGGAATTAATAAACCTAAACCAACAAAAGTAGAGTTGCGAATAAATGATCTTCTTGAATGATTCATAATATAGTTTTTGCAATCGTTTGAATAAAATAAAAAATAAAAGGCGAGTTACTTTTCAGCACTCGCCTTTTACAATAAAGGTTTAATTAGCTAGTTGCCCAAGCCTTGTCTCCTTTTTTATACGGATAAGATCCTACAAATTTTCCTGGTACTGCAACATAGCGTAATGCTTTTGTAGCGCCCACTTCTGAAGTAAAGAATCCTGACAATGTCAATTGCTTGAACATTGTAAAGTAATGCTTAGGATCTTCCGGTTTAGCAGCTTTTTGATATTCCTTAGCTTCTTTATCTAAAGACACTAACAATGCTTTACGTTGTTCTGGGGTAGATTCCATGAAGCCCTTGCTATTTAATTTCTTAGACGCTTCGTCTAATTTTTTAATGCCTTCTATAAAAATAGTTTGGTCTTTTGTTTCGTAACAATCATTCACCATTATTTTCATAAACTCACCCACTTTTGCATCTTTTGCACCAGGAGTAGCTGTTTTTGGAATAATCGTTTCAGCAACTTCATCTAAAAATGCAACATCATCTTTAGAAAGTGAAATGCCTTTTGAATTGGTTTTACAACCTGATAAAAAAGCTTCAGCGCCCAATACAGCACCACCTGTTAAGATGGCAACTCTTGATAAGGCTTCTCTTCGATTCATCATAAAATTATTTTTAAAAAATTAATTAATTATAAGTTTCCTTTCTTTAATTCACTTACAGCAAAATCAACAGCACGTGCTGTGAACGCCATATACGTTAAAGAAGGGTTTACACAAGACGCACTTGCCATAAATGCTCCATCAGTAACAAATACGTTTGGTGCATCCCAAACTTGGTTGTTACCATTTAACACTGAAGTTTTTGGATCTTTACCCATGCGCGCTGTACCCATTTCATGAATACCGCGTCCTGGAGTACCATCACCTTCATGTGCTTGTACATTTTTAACACCTGCTTTTTCTAACATTTCTTGTGCATCCGCTAAAATGTCTTTACGCATTTTATGTTCGTTTTCTTTTAACTCACAATCAATGTTCAATACATTTAACCCCCACTTATCTTTAACTGTTTTGTCTAATGTAACTTTATTAGTTGGATCAGGTAACATCTCTCCAAATCCACCCATACCAATTGTCCAAACACCTGGCTCAGTCAATGCTTCCTTAAATTCAGCACCAATGCTAAATTCTGCAACCTCATGTTGCCAGCCTTGTCTTGTACCACCTCCTTGGTAACCAAATCCACGTAAGTAATCACGCTTATCGTTACCCACGTTACGGAATCTTGGAATGTAGAAACCATTAGCACGACGACCAAAAGTATATTGATCTTCGTATCCTTCTACCAAACCACCAGCACCAATACCTAAGTGGTGATCCATTAAGTTTTTACCTAAAGCATTTGAACTACTTCCTAAACCACCTTCCCAAACATCCGTAGCTGAATTCATTAAAATCCAAGTACTATTTAAAGTAGATGCGTTTACAAAAATAATTTTCGCTTTGTACTCAATTGTTTTATTTGTTTCAGCATCTAAAACAGTTACTCCTGTTGCACGCTTTTTATCTTTATCGTATTTGATTTCAGTTACAATACTCCAAGGTCTTAAAGTTAAATTACCTGTAGCCATTGCTGCTGGTAAAGTAGAAGACTGTGTACTAAAGTATCCGCCAAATGGACAACCTAACCAACATTTATTACGGAACTGACAACCAGGACGGCCTCCATGAGGCACTGTAATATTTGCAGTACGTCCAATAATTAAATGACGCTCTCCTTTAAATTCTTTTTTGATTCTTTCTGCTACGTCTTTCTCCACGCATGTTAAATCCATTGGAGGTAAGAATTGACCATCAGGTAAAACGGCTAATCCATCGCGGTTACCAGAAATACCTGCAAATTTTTCTACATAATCATACCAAGGAGCAATATCCTTGTAACGCACTGGCCAATCTACACCAACACCTTCTTTGCCGTTGGCTTCAAAATCCAAATCAGACCAACGATAAGATTGACGACCCCACATTAAAGAACGACCACCTACATGGTATCCTCTAAACCAGTCAAAACGTTTTGTTTCAGTATATGGACTTTCTTTATCAACGCACCAATAATCAAGGTTAGTTTCGTTTAAAGGATAGTCTCTTTTTAACACTGGGTAATCCTGAATCATTTGTTGTGTTCTACCACCACGATGAGGATGATCCCAAGCTTCTTTATTTGCATTTACGTAATCCTTGATGTGCTCGATATTTCTACCGCGCTCAAGCATCAATACTTTTAATCCTTTTTCGGTAAGTTCTTTTGCTGCCCAACCGCCGCTGATACCAGATCCTACGACAATTGCGTCATACTGTTGTTCCGCCATTTTTTAAATTTTAAGTTTGTATTGAAATTGTTTGAATTGTTATTTTTTAAACGTCACAGATTTTAATTGCTGTTTTTAAGGAAGCAATATGATCTGCATCTTTTGGCATAAATTCTTGTGCAACATATCCTTTATAACCTGTTGCAACAATCGCGCGCATGATGGCAGGATAATATAATTCTTGACGCTCATCAATTTCGTGTCGGCCTGGAACCCCCGCTGTATGGTAGTGTCCAAAGTATTGATGGTTGTCTTGAATAGAACGAATAATATCACCTTCATCAATTTGAATATGATAAATGTCAAAGAGAATTTTGAAATTAGGGGAACCTAAACGCTTGCATAATTCAATACCCCAAGCTGATTTATCGCCCATATAATCCTTATGATCAATTCTTGAATTGAATAATTCAATTTGAATCGTAACGCCTAATTTTTCGGCCAATGGCAAGATTTGTTTTAACCCAGTGACACAGTTTTTTAGTCCTGTTTCATCATCCATTCCATTTCTATTTCCTGCAAAACAAATCAAATTTTTATAGCCCGCATCTGCTACTAATTTAATACCTTCTAAATAATCTTTAATCAACCAATCATGGTTTTTTAAATCGTTCCAACCCTTTGTCAGGCTTGTCTCTCCTGCGGTATAGCACATAGAAACATTTAATCCATATTGCTTTGCAATAGGCCATTCATTAGGCTTTAATAAATCAATTGCACCAAATCCTATTTCATTCACGACTTTACATAAATCTTCGAGTGTCATATCACTATAACACCATCTACAAACGGAATGATTTATGTTTCCTTTTAATTTACCCGCCGTATATTTTTCATTAACCGATGCCAATACGGATGTAGGCAATACAGCACCAGCAGCAAGCGCAGCCGAGCCCGTCAAAACTTGTTTTAATAAGTTTCTTCTGTTTACATTTGAAGCCATGGCAATAAATCGTTGGTTTATAAGCAATCAATGATTTGATAAATGTAAATTTTATTTGCAATCTTTTAAAATATTTTTGATGAAAAAATGGGGTTTTTTGAGAAAATAGAGGGAAATTGCTAATGTGTTCTTTTGAAAGTGTTATCATGACACAATAAAACGATTGTTAAGTTTAAAAACTACTTAAAAAATGAATAGAAAATTGCGCATGGGCATGGTCGGTGGTGGCCAAGATGCCTTTATTGGTGCCATTCACCGCTTAGCTGCCAACATGGACGGATTAGTTGAATTGTGTTGTGGTGCATTAAGTATTAACCCAGAAATTGCAGTGGCTTCGGGTAAAGCATTGTTCTTGCCTGAATCAAGAACCTATCTTACTTATGAAGAAATGATAAAAGCGGAAGCTGCTTTACCAGCTAATGAGCGTATGGATTTTGTAACGATTGTTACACCCAACTTTGCGCATTTTGCTCCTGCAATGATGGCATTGGATCATGGATTCCATGTAGTAATTGAAAAGCCAATTACTTTTTCATTGGACGAAGCAAAACAATTAAAAAAGAAATTAGACGAAACAGGTTTAACACTTTGTTTGACACATACTTATTCAGGATATCCAATGGTGAAACAAGCTAAAGCAATGATTGCTAATGGCGAGCTTGGAAAGATTCGTAAAGTTTGGGTGGAATACCCACAAGGCTGGCTGAGCAAGCTTTCCGAGCGTGAGGGTAATGCGCAAGCTGCTTGGAGAACCGATCCAAAAAAATCAGGTAAGAGCTCAGTGATGGGCGATATCGGGACGCATGCAGCACATTTATCTGAATACATTACTGGCGCAAAAATTACCGAAATATGTGCCGAGTTAAATACATTGGTAGAAGGTCGTGTAATGGATGATGATGGCGCAGTGATGTTAAAATTTGATAATGGAGCTAAAGGTGTTTTAATGGCATCACAAGTTGCAGCTGGTGAAGAAAACGCATTAAAAATTAGAGTGTATGGTGAAAAAGGAGGCGTTGAATGGTTCCAACATGAGCCCAATTCTTTAATTGTAAAATGGTTAGAAGCACCTGCACAAATATTAAGAGCTGGAAGTGCACACTTATACAAAGCGGCAAGTCATAATTGTCGTACTCCGGCAGGTCACCCTGAAGGATACTTGGAAGCATTTGCAAACATCTATCGCAATTTTGCACTAACACTAGGTTGCAAAATTGATGGCACTACGCCTACCCCTGAAATGCTTGATTTCCCTGGCATTGAAGACGGATTAAGAGGTATGGCATTTATAGATAATGTAGTTGCGTCTTCACAATCTGACAAAAAATGGACTCCTTACGTTTTGTAAATCCATTTAAAAATAAGTACGTCACTTACGCTATTAAATTAAAAAAATGACAACAGTAAAAGGACCAGGAATATTTTTAGCTCAATTTATGGGCGATGTTGCTCCATTCAATACTTTAGAAGGTATTTGCAAATGGGCTGCTGGATTGGGTTTCAAGGGAGTGCAAATTCCAAGTTGGGATGCACGCTGTATTGATTTACAAAAAGCAGCGGAAAGCAAAACTTATGCCGACGAAATTAAAGGAATCGTAAATGCAGCTGGTTTAGAAATCACTGAATTATCTACCCATTTACAAGGACAGCTAGTTGCAGTTCATCCAGCATATGATGCACAATTTGATGGATTCGCTCCAGCTGAAGTGCGTGGCAATGCAAAAGCAAGAACGGAATGGGCAGTACAACAATTAAAATATGCAGCAAAAGCATCTCAAAATTTAGGCTTGAACGCCTCTGCAACATTTAGTGGTGCTTTGTTATGGCATACGGTGTATCCTTGGCCACAACGTCCTGCAGGCCTTGTGGAAACAGGATTTACAGAATTGGCAAAAAGATGGACACCCATCTTAAATGAATATGATAAAGTAGGTGTTGACTTATGTTATGAGATTCATCCTGGCGAAGATTTACATGATGGCGTTTCTTATGAAATATTTTTAGATAAAGTTAATCAACATCCAAGAGCATGTTTATTATACGATCCATCCCACTTTGTTTTACAATGCATGGATTATTTAGGATACATTGACGCCTTTCATGAGCGCATTAAAATGTTCCATGTAAAAGATGCTGAATTTAATCCTTCGGCAAAACAAGGCGTTTACGGAGGCTATCAAAATTGGATTGACCGTGCCGGAAGATTTAGATCCTTAGGTGATGGTCAAGTAGATTTTAAAAGTATCTTTAGCAAGCTTGCTGCATACGATTATAAAGGATGGGCTGTAATGGAATGGGAATGTTGTTTAAAACATCCTGAGGTTGGTGCTGCAGAAGGAGCGATATTTATTCAAAATAATATTATTAAAGTAACAGAAAAAGCTTTTGATGATTTTGCAAGTACAGGTTCTGACGAAGCGTTCAATAAAAAGATTTTAGGAATTCAATAAACAAATCATAAACTATAAAAATTAAAGTATGAAAAAGGTTCTAGGTACAATTGTAACTGTGGTAGCATTATTTGCTTGTGGTGGAAATAAGGAAAGTAAAACAGGAGATGCTGCTGCAACAGCTAGCACATCAACAAGTTCATTATCTGATAATCCAGATTATCAAAAAGGTTTAGCATTAGTGGGCAAGAGTGATTGTTTGACTTGTCATAAAGTAAATGAAAAAAATATTGGACCTGCTTATAAGGATGTTGCAGCAAAATATGAAAACACAGACGCGAATGTAAAAATGCTTGCTGAAAAAATCATCAAAGGTGGAAGCGGTAACTGGGGCGCTATACCAATGACTCCACATCCAGCTTTATCTCAAGACGATGCTGAGGCTTTAGCGAAATATGTTTTATTATTAAAAAAATAGATTTTTAAAACCAACGATTGCTTATGAAAAAAATAACACTTGCATTACTTACTATGCTTGCTTTTGCGCAAGTAAATGCACAAGAAAAATGGACTTCCTTATTTGATGGAAAGACAACTAATGGCTGGCATAGTTATGGTGAAAAAACGGCAGGTGTTGCTTGGAAAGTAGCAGATGGCACCATAACATTTGATCCTTCTGCTAAAACAAATGGCAAAGGTGGTGGTGATTTAGTGACTGATGATAGCTTCAGCGATTTTCATTTGCAATTAGAATGGAAAATTTCTAAAAATGGAAATAGTGGTATTTTATTTTTCGTACAAGATGATCCTAAAAAATATGATTACACATTTTACACTGGACCAGAATTCCAAGTGTTAGATAATGATGGTCATCCTGATGCAAAAATTATTAGTCACCGTGCAGGAAATCTTTATGATTTAATTGTTGGTAACGAAGGACATGTTAAGCCTTTTGGCGAATGGAATAAAGTAGATATTATTGCGAACAAAGGTGTTTTAGAATTAGTAATGAACGATGTTACTGTTATCAAAACACATTTAGGAGATGATAGCTGGAAAGAATTAATCAGAAGATCAAAGTTTGGAAGAGGTGATATGCCGGATTTTGGAAAAACTTTCTCTGGTCATATTGCTTTACAAGATCATGGCAATGAAGTGTCGTATAGAAATATAAAAATTCAAAAATTATAGTGTCAAGTATAGATTCTATTTCAAATACTCATGAACAATTTATGCGTCAGGCCCTCGTGCAAGCACAGAGGGCCTTTGACGTTGATGAAGTGCCCGTAGGTGCAGTAATTGTAATGCATGGTAAAATAATTGCCAAAGCATACAATCAAGTACAATTGCTAAAAGATGTAACAGCACACGCCGAAATTTTAGCCATTACTACTGCATGCGAAAGTTTACAAATGAAATATTTACCTGAAGCAACGCTGTATGTAACATTGGAGCCCTGCTTAATGTGCGCAGGTGCTTTGTATTGGAATAAAATTGGGCATATCGTGTTTGGGGCTTACGATGAAAAAAATAGCTACCGCCGCGTCACGGAAAAAAATCCATTCCACCCCTCCACTACTATTACTGGTGGCCTATTGCAAGAGGAATGCGCATCACTCATGCAGACCTTTTTTAAGGCAAAGCGATAGTTTCAAAAAAAGTATAGATGAAAATATACCAATCTCTAGGCCTCCGCAGCAAGAACTGGAGTCGGCTACGAGATTGCATATTTTCATCTATTTACCTTCCATTTCACTACTTCCAAAAATTAACTTTCTAATTAGGGAAAAAATGTCTGCGATTGGGGTAAATCAAGGGAAAGGGTTGTAATTTTGAACCTCATTCAAGAAACAATAAAATAAAAAATATGTCATTTACTTTACCAGCGTTACCATACGCACACGAAGCATTAGAACCACATTTTGATACTTTAACCATGCAAATTCATCATGGTAAACATCATCAAGCATATGTAGACAATTTAAACAAAGCAGTTGCCGGCACACCTAACGAAGGCAAGAGCTTAGAAGAATTAGTAGCGGTTGCTGGATCTATCAGCCCTGCTGTAAGAAACAACGGTGGTGGTCACTGGAACCATAGCTTTTTCTGGGCTAGTTTAGCACCTAATGCTGGTGGTACACCAACAGGCGCTTTGGCGGATGCAATCACAGCTGCTTTTGGAAGCTTTGATGCTTTCAAAGAAAAATTCGCTGCTGCGGGTATGACTCGTTTTGGTAGTGGTTGGGCTTGGTTAATTGTAAAAGAGGGTAAATTAGAAGTAAGCTCTACTCCAAATCAAGACAATCCATTGATGGATGTTGCTGAAGTTAAAGGAACTCCATTATTAGGCGCTGACGTTTGGGAGCATGCCTACTATTTAAAATATCAAAACAGAAGAGCTGACTATTTAGCTGCTTTTTGGAATGTAGTAAACTGGACTGTAGTAGCTGAAAGATTTGCTGCTGCAAAATAAACATTCAATACAATCGATTACTTTAAACGTAATCATTGAAATAATATGGAACCGTCTCTGCAAAGAGGCGGTTTTTTTATGGAACTGGATCGTACCCATGGCCTCCACCAGGACGACAAGTACTCAATCGTTTTGCACCTAAATATATTCCTTTAATAGGACCATATTTTTTGATGGCTTCCAATGTATACTGAGAACAAGTTGGTGTGTATCTACATTTGCTTCCACCCAAATAAGGAGAAAGTGCATATTGATAAAAACGAATCAATATGATAAATGGGAAGGCTAATATTTTTTTAAACAGCTTCATTTATGCTGAAGTTTTACTTTCTGTTGTAGTCCTATTTATCAAATTTAATTTTTCTGAAAGCCTATTTAATAATTGCTTAATTTTTTCTTGAATCTCTTTTTGAGACAACACTGTAGCATCCGTATACAAGAAAAACAAATTCACGCGCTTGCCCTGTAATGAAGCACTGGAAAGGAATGTAGGCTTTTCTAAACGATAACCTTCGCGCAATAAACGCTTAACCCTATTGCGCATGACTGCTTTACGAAAAGTTCTACTTGGCGCACCCACACCTGTTTGAAGTTGACCGTGTAATTTAATTTCTTCCATATTAAATGGAGGGCTTGGCAATAATTCACTTAATGCCTCCGCTAATTCAATCGTATAAATTAATTTAATTGGGAATGCATTCATAGATTGCCCTTTCGCAAACAAGTGTTGAGTTTGTTTACGACTTTTAAGTTTATCTATTTTTTGATATGTAAATAAATTAGGCAAAGGGTTTATTTAAAAGCGGGCATTAAAAAAGTCCTCTCGAAAACGAGAGGACTTTAAAAATATCAATTTCTATGGATTGAGATTAAATTATTTTAATCCTTTCTCGCTAGATACAGTTAATTTCTTACGTCCTTTCTTACGGCGGCTTGCTAATACTTTACGACCATTAGCTGATTCCATACGCTTACGGAAACCATGAACTGATTTACGACGACGTTTATGAGGTTGGAAGGTTCTTTTCATCTTGTTTTTTTTACTTACTTAGTTCGCTAATATTGTTTCCACGTTTAATAGCAGTCACCATACCACTACCTGTGAAAGGACGGCAAAAATAGGGTATTTTTTGAAATCTTATGCTAAATCTGTGTGTTTTGCTTCAATTTTTTGTCCAAAGAAGGAACTTGCCTGTTTTTCAAAGGTTTGGGCGTTGTCGGTAGTATAAAACTGAAGCTGTCCATTTTGACTGCAATCACTTGCTATTTCTGGGTGATTATCAAGGTATTGCGCTAAACTTTCCGCTACAATATGTCCCTGAGAAATTAGTTTAACTCCAGTAGGCAAATAGGCTTTGATTTTAGCCTCTAGTAAAGGATAATGAGTACACGCTAATAAAATACTATCAATGTCCTTAGATTGGCTAAAAAGTTGGTCTAAATACTCCTTTACAAAGTAATCAGCCCCAGGTTGATCATACTCCCCATTTTCAATAAGGGGCACCCACATAGGACATGCTTGCTGATGCACTTGAACATTGGGAAAAAACTTAGCCATTTCCATGATATAGCTGTCACTTTGAACCGTCCCTACGGTTGCCATAATACCAACATGACCGGTTGTAGAAAAATTTCCAAGTACTTCGGAAGAGGGTCTAATTACACCCAAGACTCTTTTGTTTGGTGAAATAGTAGGCAGGTCTAATTGTTGAATATTTCGAAGCGCTTTTGCCGAAGCAGTATTGCAAGCTAAAATAACCAAGGAACAGCCTTGATCAAAAAACCACTTCACAGCCTCTAAAGTATATTCATAAACTGTTTCAAATGATCTAGTGCCATAAGGCGCGCGCGCATTGTCACCTAGATAAATATAGTCATACTGAGGCAATTGTTTTTTCAATTCCTTTAAAATTGTTAACCCTCCATAACCACTATCAAAAACGCCTATTGGTGCTGACATATATTTAAAACTTGTTGTAAAACTAAGAACCTCGTTGCATAACAACGAGGTTCTTTGATAATATATTTTTAAATACTATTATTTTTTTGCTGGAGCCTTCGCTGGAGCAGCAGCTGCTTTTGCTGGCGCACCACCTGTAGCTACTCTAAATGCTTCTTCGATTTCTTTTGGTAAAGGAAGATTCAATTTTTTAGCAACTCTGATTGCTAAGTTATGCTCTAATGGTGGTTGGTAATATGGAGAAGTTACAGCAGCTGGATTTAATACCCAAGTGTACTTATTCTCATCAATTACTTGCTTTAAAGCTTCGAATATTTTTTGTCTGTAAGGCAATAACAATTGATCTTGCTTTTGTTGTTGCGCTTCTTGTTGATATTGTTGCCAGTTAAAATACTTAACTTTTAATTTGTTCAACTCAGCAGTTGCTAATTCTAATGCTTTTGGTCTTTTAGCCAAATCAGCAGAATCTCTTCTGAAAATGCTGTCTTGTAATTGCAATTGCTTGATAGTGTATTTGTACTCATCTTGCAATGTATCTGTAACATAAGATTGCATTAAAGAATCAACCTTTTGAATACCAGGGAATAAACCAAGTACACTTTGCTCATCAAAATATCCGATTTTAACTGGAGCTTGTGCAGATGCACTGTTTGTGAAACTTGCTGCCACTAACAAAATGGCTGCGAATAAAAAACCTTTTTTCATACTCTATTTTTTGTGTTTGTGTTATACTAATTAATGCCTAATTGTCTTAAAATCTCGTCGCTTTTATCCAATTTCGGGTCAGCAAATATAATGGTTATTCCTTCACTTTTATCTAAAATGAAGTCATAAGACCTTGATATGGCCATTTTTTGTACCGCATTATATACTTTATCCTGGATTGGTTTTACTAATTTTTGGCGCTCCTTAAATAAATCCCCCTCATATCCAAAACGCTTTTTTTGCAAATCTCTTAGTTCCTTTTCCTTAAAGAAAAGTTCCTCTTCTCTCTTTTTCTTTAACTCCTCAGAAAGCATAAATTGCTCAGCTTCATAGTTTTTATACATTTTATCAAGTGCCATTTGTTTGCCATCAATTTCAAGCTGCCATTGATCACCTAATTCCTTTAATTTTTTATCTGCATCCTTATATTCAGGAATTTTCTCCAAAATGTACTTTGTATTGATTACTGCATACTTTGTTTGCGCATTGGCAAATAAACCAATGAACAAGCAAAATGATAATAGAAAATAAAATTTATTCAATTTCATAATATAAAATTTGTCTATTCTGGCTCATAACCTAACATGAAGGTAAACCTACCAGCATCTTTAAGGGTATTAGTACCATTTAATCTATCAATACCAACACCATAGTCAAATCCTAACAATCCAAACATAGGTAAGTAAAAACGCATGCCAATACCCACTGAACGACGTAGTTCAAATGGATTATAGTCTTTCATACTATACCAACCATTCGCAGCTTCAAAAAATCCTAAAGCATAAATAGTACTACTTGCAGCCAAGCTTAATGGATATCTCACTTCCATTGCATACTTATTAAATATAGTAAAGTGCTGTGTAGCTGTTTGTTGATCAGGATTTACTTTTGGATTAGAGCTTTGGTAAACTGGATAACCTCTTTGTGCGATGATGTCATATCCAAGTAATGCAAACTGATTACTTAATCCGGCATCTCCTAATTGGAAACGTTCAAAAGGAGAAATACTTAAATCCGTATTATATCTTCCAAGGAAACCATATTTTGCTGCAAAACGTAAAACAAATTGTTTGTTATGATCTTCACCGGCTGGCTTACCCAATGGAATATACCACTCGCCATTAAAACGCCACTTATGGTATTCTAATAATTCAAATTTATTTTCTCCTGTATTAATATTAGGATCAATCAAAGAATAAGGAGGCGTAAACTGACCACTCAACAAAAACGTAGAACCTGTTCTTGGGAACAAAGGCTGATCCACCGATGTTCTTTGTAATGCCAATTTAATATTGATATTATTTACATTACCATTTTTGAAATTTGGTAAATTATATGGATCAATTGGATAATTTTTTAAAGTATAACGTGTATAGTTTAACCCATAACTAAAAGAGAAATAGTCATCTGGCCATGCCAATTGTTTACCAAATGTTACCGTTGCACCTGTAGTTGAGATATATTGATTGTCAGCTGCATTGATATTATAAAGTCCAGTGGCAGCATCAATCGTTTGTCCATACTTAGTGTTGAAAATACTTACTGTTAAAGAATTTCTTTTCACGCCACCAAACCAAGGTTCAGTAAAAGAAGTATTGATTGATCGGAATGCTTTACCATTACTCTGCATACGAATACTTAATTTTTGTCCATCACCCATTGGCAAAGGATCCCAAGCCGACTTTTTAAATAAATTTTTAGAAGAAAAGTTATTAAACGTTACTCCAACAGTACCCGTTAAGCCAATATATCCTCCCCATCCGGCACTCAATTCTAATTGATCGCTTGATTTTTCCTCAACACTATAATTAATGTCAACCGTACCATCTTCTGGATTTGGTACAGGTTCTGGTTTAATTTTTTCTTGATCGAAAAAGTTTAACTGCGCAATTTCACGCTGAGAACGAATTAATAAAGTACGACTAAACTTGTCGCCAGGAATGGTTCTAATTTCTCTGCGAATTACAAAGTCTTTTGTTTTTTCGTTACCTGTAATACGAACTGTTTTAATAGTTGCTTGCGGACCTTCTCTTAATCTAATTTCATAATCAATAGTATCATTGTATACCGCTGTTTCAATTGGATCTACTGCAAAAAACAAGTAACCATCATCTTGGTATAAACCACTAATATCACCGCCCTCAGCAGTTTGTGTTTTACCTAATTTGTTATATAAAATTTCGCGATTATAGATAGCTCCTTTTTTAATATTTAAAATTGCAGATAATAATGAATCAGGATATTTGGTGTTACCTCTCCAAGTAATATTACCGAAATAATATTTGTGTCCTTCTTTCACCTGCATATCAATATTCAAATTGCCGGCAGGATTATGGTAAACCGTATCTTTTTCAATAACAGCATCTCTAAAACCTAATGAGTTATAATAGTTCAATAAATTATCCTTACTCTCATCATATTTTTTGGGATCAAATTTTGATGATGAGAAAGAAATTCTTGCGTATGGATTTAAAATCTTTTTTGTCTTAGTAAAAGTTAAATAACCGTGCTCTTTAACATACTCCTCTAATGTGTAAGGATTTGTTTTAACAATAACAGGCTTGTCATTGATAGGATATAATGTTAATCTTGATTTTTCGTGAATCTCCTTAAGACTTTTCTTTAATTTACCATCTTCTACATTGTTGCCACCAAAGTTGATATTGTTAATTCTAACTTTTGGTCCTTTTTCAACAACAAAATCCAATAACAAATTATTTTTTCTTGTCGCATCCTTACGTTCTTTGATAGTTACTTTAACATCCTGAAATCCTTTTTCTGCATAGTATTTTTTAATTCCTTCTACTGCAGTGATTTTCATATTTTCTGTCACTACCCTGTTTGGCAATAAACCTGTCTTACCAGATAATTCATCATGGTCAGATTTACGAATACCAATAAAATTAAACTTAGATAATCTTGGTCTTTCTACCACATTAATTTCAACATCAATAAAGTTATCTTGAACATCTGTTAAGTAAACGCTCACATCGCTAAAGTAATTTTGATCCATTAATTTATGGATTACTTTGGCAAAGTTGTCGCCACCTGGTATAGTAACTTCGTCACCTGTATTTAAGGTTGATAATGACAATAAAAGTGCTTCATCAAAATTTTGATTTCCAACAACTTTAATATTTCTGATCTTATATTTTGTAGGATTCTTTTGATTAAAGATTCCCATTAATTTGACATTAATTTGGGACACCGAGTCACTCGCAGGAGTTACCTGTGCAAAGCCGGTATTTGTCAATAAAACAATTAAAAAGATACCTATAATAAATTGGAGAGATTTCTGCATCTGCTTGGGGCTAAACATTTGGGTTTTAAAAGTGTCGCAAATTACTCGTAATATTTCAAAGTCTTTGTTAAAAAAGAAAATAAAATATATTATTATATTTTTATATTTGTTGAATTTGGGCACTTGTTTTACCAAATCTGCGCTCTCTGGACTGGTATTCTAACAAAGCAGCCACCAAATTTTCCTTTCTAAATTCTGGCCATCTTGTCTCCGTAAAATAGAGTTCCGCGTAAGCTAATTGGTATAATAAAAAGTTACTTATTCGACATTCTCCACTGGTTCTTATCATTAATTCAGGATCAGGAAACCCTTTGGTAGCAAGATGATCAGCAAAAACGGCTTCGTTAATCGAGTCAACTGTTATTTCTCCATTTACTGCCTTTTGAGCCATCAATTTGGCAGCTTCAACCAGTTCCCATCTTCCACTATAACTCAATGCAATTATTAGGGTAAGTCCGGTATTTTGAGCGGTTTGATCCGTCGCATCTTTAAGTGCCGCTCTAGCCTCATCAGGTAGCATTCCTAGGTTCCCAATAAACATCAATTTTATGTTATTTTTATGCAAATCAGGCACCTCTTTGGCAATAGTGTCTACAAATAAGGTCATTAAGCCAGTAACTTCCTCGGCTGGACGATCCCAATTTTCAGTACTAAACGCATATAATGTTAGGTATTCAATGCCAATTTCAGCTGCAGCTTCCACTACACGTCTAACACTAATTACCCCGTGATAATGTCCAAATAAGCGATCCTGCCCTTGATCCTTTGCCCATCTACCATTTCCATCCATAATGATGGCAATGTGTTTAGGCAACCTCTTCATATCCAATGTTTCCATAATGTAAAATTAAGAAAATACCCGGCTTATTTACGTTTTAAGAAGCTAAAAAGACCTTTTGAAGGTTTACTTGGTCTATTTTCTCTCGACTTAAAGAAAAGCCATTTTTTGGGTGTTTTTGGCTTATCTACCCCATAAACAGTGAGTAAATTGTAAGAAACCCCCAATTTGGCAGTAAAATATTGGTCATTCCCCGAAGTACTTGCTTGAATATCATACTGAAAAGCAGGGGGCACATGGTGCGTATTGTCAGCAAAAAAATCAATTTTATCTGAATTGGTAAAGCGATAAGTTGCTTCTCCAAAAATATTCCAAGGTCCAGATAAATTATACTTGAACCCTAAATTCAAAGGATAAGTAATGGTTCTGATAGTGGTTGCAGTGTCTACATTGGTAGCACTTTTAATGGATTTCCAAGCACCTAAACCAAATCCTAAATAAGGCGTAAAACGATAACTTTTATTGCCATTAATAAATTTCAAAAAGTAAAATTCACCCATCAAACTTACATCATGAGCAGTTCGGGTAAAGTAAATACCACGCTTGAATTCGTATAAATTATTAGACTGAATATCGTTGGCTCCAATAGAAATATATTCGTAATTCAATCTTAATCCAACATAATCATTGATTTGTTTTTTGTAAAAGACACCAAAGTTGGGTTTGTAAAATAAAATGTCGGTTGCAATATCTCCTCTATAAAAAGTAGCTCCACCCATTACGCCAATCTCTCCCTTATTTTCAACCAATGAGATATGCTGTGCAGATACATTGACTGCAAAAAATATACCCGTTAGTAAAAATATAAGTAGAATTCTACGCATGCATTAATTTCTTTTATCTAGCCCCCATGTAAGCTTTGTTCTCAATGTTGAAAGGTAACTATTTTCATTGAGTCGAATAAAATGAATGGCAAAATTTTCTTTCTTTATGGCCAATTGAATGTTTTTTGGGACAATTTCTTTTCTAGCATCCATTGCACAAATCAATTCCTCAGTACGTCCCTCAATTTCAAAGGAAATCACCGATGTATCAGGCACCACAATGGACCTAACGTTTAAGTTATGAGGCGCAACAGGTGTGATTACAAAACTTGCTGAATCAGGGAAAAGAATCGGTCCATTACAACTCATATTATAGCCTGTTGATCCCGTTGGAGTAGATACAATTAAACCATCTGCCCAATAGGAATTCAAAAACTCCCCATTTAAATAAGTATGAATTTTAATCATTGGAGAAGTATCTCTTTTATGAATTGCAAACTCATTTAAACCAAATGGAGTAGCACCAAATATGGGTAAATTAGCATCCAAATGAATCAAAGATCTTTTTTCAATTACATAAGTTCTATTCACTAAAGCATCCACCATTAAACTTAATTCATCTTTAGAAATAGAAGCAAGGAAACCTAGACGTCCGTAATTAATTCCCAAAATAGGGATATTGGTATCACCCACTAAAGTAATCGCATCTAATACTGTTCCGTCTCCACCTAAACTAATTAAACAGTCAATCGTATTGTGTAAGTCAGCAGAACAACTAAATGGAATTAAAGGAGCTTTGTCAGTAGGATTTACCAAGGAAAATTTAGTAAGTAAGTCCTCAAAAACATAAATAGTAATATCATATCTATTCAGTTCCAACAACAATGCATTCAATGATTGTTGTTGATCTAAATCAACACCCCTACTATATATTGCAACTTTCATGTGTAAAATTAAAAATTAATACCGCCGTGCAAATATACCCCTTTGTCTCCCAACTGATTCACACTATAATCAATTTTTATCACTAGGTCATAGACGCTAATGATATCTATACCCACACCGGCCGACCTTAACAGGGTATTGGAAAGCTTACTATAATTAACAGGGTGTTCGCTATAAGCATACCCAAAATTGGTAAAGGCTTTTAACCAGAAATGATATTTAATATCCGGCAAATGTTTAGCTAATTTATCAGTAATTTCAAACCCGGATTTTTTTGGAAGGGTATAAGAACCTAGTAAATGATGCCATTCTGCTTTGGCAATAGATCCCGCATTCCCATCAATCACATAATATTCATAACCATTCATTTGCATTGTTCCATATCCCATTAAACGACTATCCAAATAATTTTGGTTCGGCATTAATTTTGCAAGTGAACTAGATTCAAGTAAATAAAAATTATTTCGATTCAATCTATGCGCATAAACGGATCTCAATGAAATGGAACTCAAATTAGCTCCTTGTGAAAATCGTTGAAAAATGCCAATATCAGTACTATTTCCCTGTGTTGGATATGCATTATAATCAAATTTTGTTTTTGAAAAATTAATGCCAATATCTCCATAGGAAAGTGATTTGCTATGGTTAGGGAAATAATTGGGTTGTACTAAAATAGCAGAATCTGAAATGGTTGAATTACCATATCCCACTTGTACAGTTAAGCGTTCAAATAAATTAGGTCGATAAAAGAAATTAACATTTGCGCGATATCCATTTTGCATATCTGCATTTGTTTTTGTAAAAACTTGTTTGTCAAAATAGGTGGAAGTATTTAATTCTTTCTGCGTAAAATATTGCCACCCCAATCCCATCCCCAATTTTAATTTTTTATCAATAAAAGGAAATTGATACCTGGCAACTGCCTGATGTGTATACCCCGTAATAAGTCCAAGGGTTAAGCGATCATTATTTCCAGTAGCATTTGACTGTCTTAAATTTATACCATAATTCACACGATCCAAACTATGGTGTTGCTCATTCCACCATTCACTAAAATTTCTATCCACCCACCTGAAATAAGGTAAGGGGAAAAAATACCATCGTTCACTTACATTAATTTTAATTTTTACAGCTGCACTATCTATTTGCGCGCTTGTAATAGTAACATCATTAAATAGAGAAGTGTTTATTAATTGCTCTTTTGCAAGTGTATTTAATAAAGGAAGAGAATCTTTAATAACAATAGTTCCAACATGATAGGGAAGCTCTCTTAAAATGATATAAGCTTTTGTTTTTGCATTGCCTTCAATATCAATTTGTGTAATACGGTATTGGGCGTTTGCTTTAAATTGAAAAGCAATAAAAAACAAAGAAGTTAAAAATATAGAAGTAATGAATTTATACATCCAAGTAGTTCATTAAATTATGATAATGATTTTCGATATCATTATTTAATGGAGTGATTCCAAAGTAGTGTACTATCTGATAATCGTATCTTTCAAAAGTTGCAATAATGGCACCAGCCTCGTCTTTATTGAGTTTCAGCGTTACAATTAAATTTCCGTTAGCCTCATCAAAATGCGTGTTTAACTGAAGAATTTGTGCATTGTTAGATTCCACAATTCTACTCATTTCAGATAAAGAATATTGATAAGGAGAAACAGAAAGTACTAATATAGCACCAGGTTTTGCAACTTCTAAAAAGTGTGCTAAGGCATCATTTAATTGTTCATTGGTAATTACACCAATACACTCTTGTTGATCATTTAATACAGGCAATAAGGACAATTGATGTTTTGTAAACAAGTCCAAAGCGACTAAAAAATGTGCATTTGACGCAACACCAATTTTCAAAAACAAATCGCTTAAGGTATTAAGTGTATTTGTTTCATTAGTATCTAATAAATCAGACTTAGCTAAAATGCCAAAAAAATAATCATCTTTTACCACCACTAAATGCTGCACGTCAAAGTCCTCCATACATTGCAAAGCAAAGGATACCTTATCTTCCAAATGAAGCAATGGCAATCCTTTTTGAGCTAATGATGATGTTAACATTGACATATTAAACGTAATAATTACTTAGGAAGTGACATTAAAAATGTATGCAAAATTTCATTGAACTCCGCAGGCACTTCCATCATTGGAGCGTGTCCACATTTATTAATAAAATGCAATTCGGCATGAGGAATTAATTTCTTAAACTCTTCTGCTACAAAAGGAGGAGTCACCGTATCATTCTTACCCCAAATTAAACAAGTAGGCACTTTAATTTGATTCAACTCTTCGCCTAAATTATTTCGAATAGCGCTTTTTGCAAGTGCTATAATTTTAATCACCTTTAATCTGTTTCTAGTAATTTCAAATACCTCGTCCACTAACTCAGGAGTTGCCATTGCTGGATCATAAAAAGTAAGTGCGGTTTTGTTTTTGATATATTCATAATCACCACGCTTAGGATACGTATCGCCCATCGCATTTTCAAATAGCCCACTACTTCCAGTTAAAATAAGCGATTTTACTTTTTCAGGATTTTTTAAAACATATACCAAACCAACATGCCCACCTAAAGAATTACCCAATAAATGTACCTTTTCGTATCCTTGATGCTCAATAAATTGAGTTACATGTTTAGCTAATCCAGTTACACTTGTATGTAAAATGTCCAAATCAAATAATGGCAATAATGGCACAACTACCTTATGTGTAGTTTTAAATTTTTCAATAAGATCTGAGAAGTTACTCAAGGCACCAAACAGCCCATGCAAAAGCATAAGTGTTTCTCCTTCACCCACTTCCAAATACTCAAACTTTCCGTCTTTTTTAATTTCGTACTCCATAACAATCAATATGAATAAAGATAGTTAAATCATCTTAAAAATGGATATATAGTGGATTTCAAAATAACGAATTGCGAATTATTAACAATTCCGTAAAAATACCCACCCAATTACTTCAAAGGGTTCGAAAAAGTAGCAATACTATGCTTAATAGAGGGTATAAACTCTCCTATTTTACCCATACAGTAGGGCCACCAAGATTGTAAATAGGAGTAACTAAAGGCCTCTTTAACTTTCTCTTTTTCCAAGACCCCTAATATTTGTAAAAAATACACAACAGCGCTAAACATGGTAAAATAAATGAAACAGTATAAAGCAATACCTAATAATTTATTGAGCCAACCCAGCATTAGCCATTCTGCAGTTTGCTGCAATAAACGAGCCGTCCATTTCAACACCAATAGTACCACAATTAGTACCATTAAAAATGAAATAAAGGGAAGCCAATGAGAAGCAATTTTGGTATGCTCTTTTAATTGATTGGCTACCCAGCCCGCAAATTGAAATGCAAGAATCAATCCAATATATAAGGACAAAAAAGACACTACTGCTCTTATCAAACCATTTTTATATCCTTGCAAAATTGCAATGATTAAAATAGTACCTGTTATAATGTCTAACCACATAATTAAGCAGTAAGTAATGATTTGGCAACTGCTGAAATTACTTTTCCATCCGCTTGTCCAGCTAATTGTTTTGTTGCTACACCCATTACTTTACCTAAATCCTGTGGTCCGGCAGCGCCCACTTGTGCAATAATTGCTTGAACGGCTGCTTTTACTTCCTCTTCGCTCATTTGAGCTGGTAAAAATTTCTCGATTACAGCAATTTCTTCTGCTTCTTTAGTTGCTAAATCAGGACGATTTTGTTGTTCGTAAATAGCTAGAGAGTCCTTGCGTGATTTCACCAACTTTTGCAACAATTTCATTTCAGTATCCGCAGAAATTTCACCGTTAGCACCTGGCTCAGTTTTAGCTTTAATAATCTCAGCCTTGATAGCTCTTAGGCCTCTTAATAATACTTCGTCTTTGCTTTTCATTGCATCTTTCATCAATGACATTACATCTGTTTCTAAACTCATGGTATTACTATTTAGGGTTTTGAGCAGTTTGACTTGCTCTAAATTTTTGATAAAAAGATTTTGCAAATGCTTTAAAGTCATCGGACAATTCTTTGTCCTGTGTAGCTCTTAAGTAAGTGTCGCCCATTCCCATTAAATTTTGATAAAAGAAATCGGCCATTTCGTCCACCATCATATCCTTAGTCCAAAGATCAATTCTTAAAGCCGTCTTATCGGTTGGATCCCAAAAAGTAAGCATCATCGCGCGCGCATCCTGCGCTTCGGTTGCAGTACTATCAGTAGCAGACCATTGAATATTTTGAGGAATCTTTTGTTCATCTAAATGAACAGTTACATTGATGTTTGATTGGTGCATTGTATAAAATATTATCCTATTTGTTATGCGAAAGTACAATATTATTAAATAACTCTTTGCCCTCTGAAGGTTGATTTATCAAGTCCAGCCACTCCTTACCCATTCTTGCTCTTGCTTGTCTAAAAATCTCATCCTTGTAGTATAATTTAAAATGATTTGACAGCACTTGTGGCTCACTAAATGAAATTACTTCACCTGCTTTTTGCCAGGCAGATGGTAAAGCGATTTTATCATCAAACAACAAGGGGATATCATATTGAATGGACTTAATTATCCATGTGGAAGTAAAGGATGAAACGCCCTCCCATAAAATAGCATAGCTTGCTGCTAACCACTCTTCACCTACCTCTTCCATGCTATATACTTGAATATCAGATTTGAATTTATAGCCATTTAATAGCATCATGGCTTTGTCAACTTCTTCTTGATTTGCTAGCAGCATCACCAAATTCATTGTAGTTTGTTGCCATTTTTTAAAAACAGAAAACTCTTTTAAAATGGGTACAAATCGCTCTAATGGCGCGAAGCATAAAAAATAATTATTCCCATTCGCAATTTCTTCTTTTGCTGCTGATAAAGTAGTCCACTCCAATGTATTTGGCGCATCCAACTGCATGGAAAGGAATTCTATTTTACTTTTGAAAGCGGAATAATGCTGTTGTAAAATGGCAAAAGTCCATTCATTGTTTGCGATAATTTTAGTAGCCTTTTTTAAGTAATTATTAAAAGCGCTTTTGTATAAAAATCGTTTTAATATAGATTGTTTATTTACTTCAACAGCTGGCACCAAAGGCATAAAATAGATAGGTATATTTTGAGCCCATTTCAGATTATCCCCAAAATGTAGCACCCTTGCATCTTCAACATTCTTAAGAAATGAAGCTGCGTCTTTTTTACGAATAAATGAAACCTGATCATGCCCTTCAAATGCCTTATTTAAATTTTCATAACGCGGAAACTCAACAATAACAATACTTATATGGTTATTTAATAAGCAGTTGTTTATTAAATTCACTATGGTAGCTTCCAAAATGGCGCTAGGGATAATAAATTTGTTGGGTGCTACGATCAATAAATGCATGATCAAAAATACGTCATACTTAACAATTTATCCACCAATCATTTACTAGGACTAGTTGCTATTAATTGTCCCCTAACTTTGTACAATGGCAAAAGAGCTGCAACAATTAGATTTATTTGGCAACCCACCTAGTGCACCCGTGCATATCAAAAGGACCAAGGCGGAAAAACAGGTTGCTAAAAAACCAGTTCAATTTATTGCCCCTGCACAAGAAGAGCCAGCTACAGAAGTGAACGAAGATGTTGTGGAGTCCATTGTAAATGATAGCATCCCAACAGTTTCAAGAACTCCAATGAATTTTGGAAAATTGAATGCGACACATAAAAGAGGTCGCAAATCTTTCGCTTCTATGGATGGAGATATCGATAAATTAAATGTACCTTCTGCCGAAGAGTTGGCAAAAAAATTATACTACCCAATTGGCGAAGTTGCCGTTTGGTTTAATGTAAATACTTCACTAATTAGATATTGGGAAAAAGAATTCAAACAATTACAACCTCGTAAAACAAGAAAAGGAGACAGATTGTTTCGCGCACAGGATGTTGAGTTCTTAAAACAAATTTATTATCTATTACGTGAAAAGAAATATTCAATAGACGGTGCTAAAACTTATTTGAAAAACAATAAGAAAAAAGCAGAAAAAGATTTAGCGCTTTTAAATAGCCTAAAAAATATTAAAAGCTTTTTGGTTTCGCTTAAAGAAAGCTTGTAGTTTATTTAGCTTCAGCAAAAGCAATGTGCTGCTCATTTGCATAACGCACTGCTGACAAATTCAATTCTTCTCTTAACATTTGAAATGCCGTCAACTCTACTTCCAAAGGAATTAAACATTCTACATGTATGGTATGGAATTGCTTTCCAGACTCGGATACAAAAACTACTGATGACTTAACCTTTTGATGGTTTGCAGTGGTGTCTCTTAAAAATTGGGCGAAGTTAGCTAATGCAATAGCAGATGTGCTTGTGCTAATTTGCAAATCCATTTCAATTTTTCTCTCGGTCCTTAAACTAATATTATCAACGATAGTATCCACCATTTGTTTATTAGGCACTGAGATATAGGTTTTAATTTCAGTGCGTATTCTCGTACTTCTTAAACCTATTTTTTCAATTGTTCCTGTGAAATTATTCACTTTCACCATATCCCCAACGGTAAAGGGTTTATCAAAAAATATGATAAAAGATGCAATGATATTTTCTAAGCTTTCGCGCATTGATAATGCAACAGCCGCACCCACGATACTTAAGCTGGTAACTAGGTTGCCAATATTTTCATTAAACACATAATGCAACACCATTAAGACACCAATGATGTATAGTATTACTTTGAAAAAGTCTCTAAAGAACAGAATTAATTGATCATCCGTTTGGTCTTTGGAAAGTTTTGCTTTTTCATCTAATATAATGGCTATGAATTCTAAAGTGCGTAAACAAACCCTGATTAATAAAATAATGAATATTAGCTTAACAATCGACTCCATCCCTTGTTGTAAAGAGATTTTATAAATATGTACATTCCAAACCTCCGGAAATTTTAATTCATAAAAAGCAATAATCGCCACCATGAATATTAAAAACCTTTCAATAGGGATTATCAAACGATGAACATGTGATTTTCTTAATTCAGAATGATTTTTCTTATCAATCCAAGTATAAATTAAACTTGCAAAAAAACGAGAAACCAAACGTTTTATAAAAACGGCAATTAAGAGAATACCTAAAACAATTAAGTAGCTTCTTAAAGAATTGGACAATATGTTTTGATCTAAATTCATAAATTAAATTTTAGTCTTCCCATTTAAGCAATTGCATAGTGTTTCCATCAAATACACCATAAGTATACAATCTAATCCAGTCTCCTAAATTAATATAACGGGTTGTTGCATTTATTTCAAAGTCAATGGCAAAATGTCGATGTCCAAATACAAAATAGTCCACATTCATTTCGGCAGACTTTTCCTTTGTATAAATAATTAACCATTCTTTGTCTTCGCCTAAAAACACTTCGTCTGAAGTACCGGTTTTTGCGCGACTTTTCGCACTAAAATAATTTGCCAAACGAATGCCAACATCTGGATGACACCATCTAAATAAGAATTGACAAACCTTACTTGTAAATACTTTTTTAAGTCTCTTATAGCCATAATCACCTGGACCTAAGCCATCGCCATGACCAATATAAAACTGCTTCTCCCCTAATTGAAATAATTGAGGTTCAAAATATATTTTAGCATTTAATTCTTTGGTGAAATAATCATTCATCCATAAATCATGATTGCCTGTAAAAATATGAATGGGAATTCCGGCATCTGCAATTTGTGCCAAGCATCCTAACAATCGAACAAAACCTTTTGGCACAACCGACTTATATTCAAACCAAAAGTCAAAGATATCACCTACAATAAAAAATGCAGCTGCATCTTGTTTCGCATTGTTAAAAAAACGAACTAAACGCTCCTCGCGCTTTCTACTTTCAGTTTCATTGGGTGCTCCCAAATGAAAATCAGATAAGAAATATATTTTTTTTCCAGGAGCGAGTTCCATTAAAATTAATTTTATAGAGGAATTTAATCCGTTAATTTATCTACTAAAAAGCAATATACTTCTTTTGGACCATGTACCCCCACCACCAATGTTTTTTCGATATCTGCAGTACGGCTTGGGCCAGATGCAAAACTAATCATAGACGGCATACGCTCGGCATCATTCTTAAATTGTTGCAAACTATCTGAAATATCAAAAACCAATTGATGGGTATATGCAATGCAAATATGAATAGGCGCATACACACTTACTGATCGTCCACTTAATTGTTGACTACTCAAAACAATGGATCCAGTTCTTGCAATTAAATGTTCACATAAAGTAATGGCAGCATCACAACTTTCTAAATCATCTGTATTTACGGGGTCAAATTGATATTCACTCATATCATCCAACCAACCCGATTCTTTAGAATAAATTTTCTCCCATTGCTTTGCTTTAATTAGTGCAGTAAGCTGTTGAACCAATTCACCATCGTCTTCACAATAAATAAATTTACCAGTTAACTCCGTAAATTTTTCTGCAAAGCTTATGGCAAGCTCCTGTTCAGTTGGTATAAAAATAGGCGTATCTGCAAGCTGATCAGGAAAAGGAACAGGCACTGGAGACTTTAGTGCCTGTTTGATCTTTTTTAATATTTTATTTCTTGCGCCTTGAGATTCCATTTCAATAATTATTCATTATTCTCATTTGCATCTGCAGCACCAATGGTTGCATTCGCATGATCAATAGTGTCATCTGCATTTACAACTGTTGTTTCAGTAGGTCCAAATGTATTTCCATTATCCGCAGCGTCCACCGCTTTTACTTCTTCTTCAAATGGTCGTTTACCTACCAATTCTTCCACATCACTCTTATGTAACACTTCTTTATCCAATAATGCTTTTGCTAATTTTTCAACGTCCGCTTTATGTTCCGTTAATAATTGCAAGGTTCTTTGGTAAGCTTCGGCAATCATCTTTCTAACTTCTTCATCAATAATTTTTCCAGTCTCTTCGCTAAAAGGCTTTTGGAAAGAATTTTCTTGAGAAGGATCATAGAAACTTACATTACCAATTTTTTCGTTCATTCCATAAGTAGTAACCATGGAATAAGCCATCTTTGAAATTTGTTGTAAGTCATTAGAAGCACCGGTAGAAATTTTGCCAAAGAAAATTTGTTCTGCAGCTCTACCGCCCAATGTCATACACATTTGATCCGTTAATTGCTCAATCGTATATAAGTACTGTTCTTTTGGAGTGTATTGCGCATAACCTAATGCAGCAGTACCTCTTGGAACAATGGTAACTTTTAATAAAGGATATGCATGTTCTAAAAACCATCCGCAAATTGCGTGACCTGCTTCATGATATGCAATCACTTCTTTTTCGTTAGGAGAAATGATTTTATTCTTTTTCTCTAACCCACCAATTACTCTGTCAATGGCATCTTGAAAATCTTTCATCTCCACACCACTCTTTCCTTTACGTGCTGCAATCAATGCTGCTTCGTTACAAACATTAGCAATGTCCGCACCAGCAAATCCTGGAGTTTGTTCTGCTAATTTATAAATGTCTAAACTTTCAGATACTTTAATTGGACCTAAATGCACTTTAAAAATTTCTTGACGACCTTTTACATCCGGACGGTCAATTGAAATTTGACGATCAAAACGACCTGGTCTTAACAAGGCACTATCTAATACATCTGGTCGGTTGGTAGCAGCTAAAATAATAATGCCTGTGTCACCACCAAATCCATCCATTTCCACCAACAATTGGTTTAATGTATTTTCACGCTCGTCATTGCTCATCATGGCATTTTTACCACGTGCACGACCAATCGCATCAATCTCATCTATAAAAATAATACAAGGTGCTTTTTCTCTTGCTTGCTTAAATAAATCACGTACACGGCTTGCTCCTACTCCTACAAACATCTCCACAAAATCAGAACCACTTAAACTAAAGAAAGGAACCTGCGCTTCACCCGCCATTGCTTTAGCTAATAAAGTTTTACCTGTACCCGGAGGTCCAATTAACAATGCTCCTTTTGGAATTTTACCTCCTAAGGCTGTATATTTTTTTGGATTTTTTAAGAAGTCAACAATTTCCATTACTTCTTCCTTAGCTTCCTCTAATCCTGCTACATCTGCAAAAGTGATATTCACTTTCGTACCCCCTTTTTCAAATAAAGTAGCTTTTGATTTTCCTACATTAAAAATACCTCCTGGGCCACCGCTGCCTCCAGCGCCACCACCCATTTTGCGCATTAATAATACCCAAACCACCACAATCAATACTAAAGAAAAAATAGTATTCGCAATAGGTCCTAGCCAATCACTGTCTGTATCAGAGATACTATCTGGTGTATTGGTGATTGCATATTTCGCATAAATGTCTTGCACTTCTTTGTTAAAAGAAGACCAGTCATCTACCTTATATTCAAACAAATAATTGCCTTTAATTTTTTCTTTGTTCAATTTAGTTTTGAACTTTTGAACGTAGTAATCTTTTTGAAGACTATCGCCTTTAATATAAATGCGAACAAGTTTTTTATTTTCAACTTTTACAAATTTCTCAACGTCACCGCTTGCCATTAATTTAGCAAACTCATTATGTGAAATGGTATTCACATCTGGTGCCATTTTGGAGAAAAAAGTAGCGTATAATAAAATGGAAAATACGATACCATAAATCCAATAAATATTGAACTTTGGTAATTTCGGGCCATCTCCTAATGGACCTTTCTTTTTTGAATTATTATTCTCAGGTATCATGTGTAATAATTATAGCATTGATTATGCTTATATAACAAACGGTCTTTAAATTAGTTTTCTAAATCGTGCATTTTTGTATCTGCATCGCTCCACATTTCTTCTAATTGGTAGAATTTTCTGGATTCTGGATGCATAATATGCACAACAACATTGATATAATCAATCAATAACCACTGAGCAGCTGTTTTTCCTTCACTTTTATAAGGAAGTTCGCCACATTTATGCTTTACTTCATACTCAATATTGTCAGCAATTGCTTTAAGCTGTGTAGTATTATTTGCTTCACAGATAATAAAGAAATCAGCTGCAGACTCGTGAATTTTCTTAAGGTCTAAACTAATTATATTTTCTCCTTTTTTATCCTGTATCGCAGCGATAATAGTTTTGAAAATTTTGCTACTTCTAGTTAATTGCGTTGTAGATTTTTTACGATCTTTTAATGCGGAAAGATTTTCCAATAATGTTCATTTAATTTGTTAATGCCTACTTAGTTAATACTAACTAACTTTACAAAAATAACAATTCTTTGTTACCTGCCACACCATTAATCATATTAGGCGAGCCGCTCATAGAACTATCATCCATTGATAGTACCAATATTTATGCCATAAGCCAAATTTTGGAGGACAAGGCCGTATCTGGCAGTTGTTATCGTGCTGATTTTCAGACCCATGGGAAAGGGCAACAGGGCAAGGTTTGGGCAAGTGAAAAAGGTGAAAATTTGCTATGTTCCTACGTATTAAGCCTAAGCAGCTTAAAAAAAGCTAAAGAATTAGCCGAAACAGGTACTTTAAGCAATCAATTTGGACTTTCGGTTGCTGTTTCCCTTGCAGTTTCCGACTTTTTTAGCGCATTGGCTGGGGAAGAAACCAAGATTAAATGGCCAAACGATCTCTATTGGCGTGACAGAAAGGCAGGTGGGATTTTGATTGAAAATAAGATAAGAGGAACAGAATGGACCTGGAGTATTATGGGAATCGGGATCAATATCAATGAGACTCAATTTAATACTGCTCAAGGCAGGCCCGTTTCTCTTAAACAAATTACCGGCAAGACCTTTGAAATTAACAAATTGGTGCATGATTTATCTACGGCTTTAACCAATCGGGTGAATGAATGGCTCTTGGGTGGATTTGAGAAAATGCTAGCCGAGTACAATGAAAGATTATTTAGGAAGGAAGAGGATGTAAAATTCAAAAGCAATCAAATTTTGTTTACTGCAAAAGTTATTGGTGCAAATAAACAAGGACAACTCATTATTGATAAAGGAATAGAACAAACCTATAATTTTGGAGAAATAACCTGGGAAATATAAAACATGGAAATAAAATTAACACAACATAGTAAAGGTGGTGGATGTGGATGTAAGATAGCACCATCGGTACTTTCCGAAATATTAGCAGCGCATAATGTAGGCGCAAAAAGTAATATCCCTCAATTATTAGTGGGTAACGATAGTAGAGACGATGCAGCGGTTTATCAAATTGATGATAAGACAGCAATGATTAGCACGACGGATTTTTTTATGCCAATTGTGGATGATGCTTTTGCATTTGGACAAATTGCTGCAGCCAACGCTATTAGTGATGTTTATGCGATGGGTGGCAAACCCATTTTTGCATTAGCCGTATTAGGATGGCCATTATCAAATTTGCCTGCAAGTGTTGCAGCACAAGTAATGGAAGGAGCCCGCAAAACCTGTACAGACGCAGGTATCGTGATAGCAGGTGGACATAGTATTGATAGTCAGGACCCTATTTTTGGATTGGTCGTAAATGGATTAGTGGACATTGAAAATTTAAAAAGAAACGATACTGCTAAAGAAGGAGACTTATTAATCATTACAAAACCTTTGGGTGTGGGCATACTCGCAACTTC
Source organism: Sediminibacterium sp. (assembly GCA_036845345.1). Classification (GTDB taxonomy): domain Bacteria; phylum Bacteroidota; class Bacteroidia; order Chitinophagales; family Chitinophagaceae; genus Sediminibacterium. The sequence continues at coordinate 13,731 of DAIUEC010000005.1, read as the reverse complement.
CCAAAAAAGAGGATTGTTAACGGATACCGATTTGACATTACTTGTTAAACAACTAACCACCATTAATAAAGCAGGTGAAGCATTGGGTAAAATAAAGGGAGTGCATGCAATGACCGATGTTACAGGGTTTGGCTTAGCAGGTCACTTAACCGAAATGATGGAAGGAAGTAATTTAACTGCAAAGCTTTCTTATTCAAAAATACCAATGATACCCGTGGTACGAAACTATATTGCACAAAAAGCAATCCCTGGTGCAACAGCAAGAAACTGGAATGCAACCGTTGATGGCATTGAATTAGATGCAAGCATTGATGAAAAAGAAGCAAGCTTAATTTTACCCGATCCACAAACTAATGGAGGATTATTAATTGCGGTTGACCCTGCTGCATTAAGCGAGGTTCAAAATATATTAACGGAAGCAGGAATTATTTATACCGAACCTATTGGAGTATGTGAAGCTGCTAGCCATAAAAGAATTGTGATTAGCGCTTAGTGCAATTTTAAATTAGCAATAAAACGCGCGCGTAATTTTTATTCAAAAATCAAATTGCCTTTGTTTTTGATATGCTCTGGGGTGAGCTCTACTACTAACTGTACGCCTTTAATGTCACGGATAGTTTGCGTAATTTCTTTTACTTTATCATCCTCAATCCAAGCGCCTTTAATCCACCAGATAAAGTCCATATGTTTTAATTCAGGAAGCAAATACTCTCCGTCATATTGATTATGATAAACAAAATGCTGGAAAGTAGTATTGGGCTCGTCTGCTTCATACATGGAAAAATAATAAGTTCTATTTTTTCTTTTTAAAGCAATTTCATGTTCGGGATTAAAACGAAACTCAAACCCCATGGACTGATTCAACAATAAACAAAATTGAAAATTCTTAATGGGCGCGGTGATTCCAAGGATACGGGTTCCTTCAAAATCTTGCTCATTAATTTCTTCCTGATTTAAAATTAGTTTACCGCTCATGGTTTCGTTTTCTTAGGCTCCTTAAAATTGAATATCAAATTTAATTTCTTCACCCGCTCTCTTAATTACTAATGTTGTTTTATCTCCTTTTTTAAATTTACCTAAGGCTTGCATATACCCCATTACATCAATTAATTTATAATCACCCAACTGTATTAAAACATCGGCTGCTTTTAAACCAATTTTTTCTCCTAATTTACCTTGGCTAGCGCCCTCAATCCTAACACCAGTGCCGGTAAACGCATAGTCGGGCATCACTCCCAAACTCACTGTAAACTTAGTACTCTTACCCATACTTTGTTCACGTGTTTTAAGAAAATCTAATTTACCATAGCCGTCTGTTGTCTTAATAATATTCTGAACTAAGCGAACAATATCTTTTTCTCCTTCGTAATTCACTTTATCCCAATCATCTGTTGCTTTATGATAATCTGAATGGCTTCCCGTAAACATAAATAAAACCGGCATGTCCTTGCGATAAAAACTTGCATGATCACTTGGCCCTGTTCCTGCACTATCATAATGCGTCAATAAAGTTGTAGGTGTTTTTGCTAAAATTTCTGCCCACTTACTTGATGTACCAAATCCACCAATAGTTAATTTACGTGCAGTGTCATACCTACCCACCATATCCATATTAATCATGTAATTAAAATTGCCATTATACGTAGGATGATCCAACCAATATTTACTTCCTAATAATCCTAATTCTTCTCCAGAAAAATGGATAATTAAATAGTTATTATTCTTTGGCGCTTTCTTGATTAATGACTTTGCCAATTCAATCAAAGCCGCAGTACCACTGGCATTATCGTCTGCGCCATTGTGTACAAAATTATTTAAATCCAAGCCATGTTTATCTTGATTGTATCCCAAATGATCCAAGTGGGCACCAATAATAATGGTATTGTTCGCATGATTATCAATTAAACCAACCACATTATGCGCAGTGCGCGTTGGATGTTCAAATTGAATATCACCCTCAATATTATAAGTAGCTAATTCGTCATTAAAAAATTTAGCATACCCTTGTTTTGTAAAATAAACAACAGGAATCGCTAATGCTTTGGCAGTATCGTATTTATTGAATTGAATATTGTCAACCAAGGTTCCGCTATTGTGTAAGAACAATGCTGCAGCTCCTTTATTCTTTAAAGTTGTTGCTGTACTTGCCAACCATTCGTTGATGTCAAAATGTGGGTTACTCGTATTTTCCTCTAATACTTCATGCACATCTTTAAACCAAACCTGTTTAGCTTCATTTAAATTAATGGAAGCTTTTGAAGTAAATTTTGCAAGGCCGCTATTGGACAAAGCAATAAAGTCAGTGTCGACAATCGCGCTTTGATTATTGATTTTAACGAAAGCAGTAGTCGCAAATTTTTTGCCCTCATCTATTGGGAAGCTTTGAATAAATCCATTGTCTCCCAATGGTCGAATGGGTAAATTTTGATATTGTCCAATGATATAATCTACCGCTTTTTGCTCGCCAATATCACCGGCACGACGACCTTCTAATTCATCACTTGCTAAAAACTGAATATGTCCTCTTAAATTTTGAATAAGTACTCTGTCTGCCTTAGTTAATTTTTGAGCCAATAAACTTAGTGGAGATAAAAACAATCCTAATACAACTACTTTGCGCATTTTATCGATTTAATAGAGCAAAAATAAGTAAAGGAGGTAGTAAATACGTGACTTATATCAGTAATATTAGTCATTTAGGTCAATTTCTAATTTCGTAAACCAACGCCAATCTTAAAAGTTAGCTTTGTCGCATGCTCAAAGCCGGTATTCATATTGCATTAGTGGGAAATCCCAACTGCGGAAAAAGTTCGCTTTTTAATGCATTGACCGGCTTAAATCAAAAAGTGGGCAATTTTCCCGGCGTAACGGTAGATAAAAAAACAGGCGAATTGGCATTGGGCGGACACCCCGCTACCTTAATTGATTTACCAGGAACTTATAGTTTTTATCCTAAAAGAGAAGATGAGTGGGTGGCCTATAAAGTGCTGATGGGTGTTGACTTTGAAATGCATACCGATGTAATTTTATTGGTGGCCGATGCTAGTAATTTAAAAAGGAACCTGCTTTTTTGTAGTCAAATTATAGATTTAAAAAAGCCTGTTGTTTTAGCACTCACTATGAACGATTTGGCTGCTAAAAAAGGAATCAAAATTGATATTGAAGGCTTACAAAAAGATTTAGGCATTCCAGTAGTTGCAGTGGACGCAAGAAAAAATAAAGGATTGGGTGAATTAAAAAATGCCTTGATGGGTATTATTGAAACACCAAGATCAAAAAATCAGGAAAGTTTTATTGACAATAAAAATTTAGCACCAGCAGCAATTGATGCATTTAAAATATTATTTCCTACCACAAGTGATTATGCTGCACTACATTATTTAATGCATCACAAAGCGTTTCCTTTAGAAAATGAAATGCAGGAAAAAATTGAGCAGATTGAAATTGACAATCAATTCAATCATACCAAAACACAGGCACAGGAAATATTACAACGCTATAGTCATATTCAAGAGATTATGAAAAATAGGGTTACCGCACCTGACCCTACTGCTAAGAAAAAGAGGACCGATCAATTAGATAATATTTTTTTACACCGAGTAGGTGGCTATGCCATTTTATTCGCAGTGTTATTTATTTTGTTTCAATCCGTGTTTTGGATGGCAAGGTATCCAATGGATGGCATTGAATGGATATTCACGAATTTAACAACTTACTTAAATACAATTCTGCCAAACGCTTGGTGGGAGGACTTATTAGTGAATGGTATTATTGCAGGACTTGGGGGCATTTTTGTTTTCATCCCTCAAATCATGATTTTATTTGGACTCATCACATTGCTCGAAGATACAGGTTACATGGCCCGCATTAGTTTTTTGAGTGACAAGCTCATGCGTAAAGTGGGATTGAATGGAAAGAGTGTAATGCCGATGATTAGTGGCTTTGCTTGTGCCGTGCCTGCCATCATGAGCGCGCGTAATATTGAAAATAAAAAAGAAAGGCTACTCACTATTATGGTGACACCCTTTATGAGTTGTAGTGCGCGACTTCCTGTGTACACCATTTTAATTTCATTAGTGATTGATCATAAAATTTATTTTGGATTTTTAAGTTTACAAGGATTGGTCATGATGGGCTTGTATTTATTAGGCATTGTGATGGCATTACTTGCAAGCCTTGTTTTAAAATGGTTTATTCGCATTAAAGAAAAAAGTTATTTTATTTTAGAGCTGCCAGTATACCGTGCGCCGCGATGGAAAAATGTAGGGGTAACCATGGTACAAAAAGCGCAAATATTTGTGCGTGATGCAGGTAAAGTGATTATGATTATAAGTTTATTGTTATGGTTTTTAAGTAGTTATGGACCAGGTGATCAAATGAAAAAAGTAGAGCAAGCTTATGCTCAAGAAATAGCTGCTGCTCCGCAAAATAAAATTCAATTAGACAAAGCATATCATACCCATAAATTAGAAAGCTCTTATGCTGGTGCATTGGGAAAAACCATTGAGCCTATTATTGCTCCCTTGGGATTTGATTGGAAAATGGGCATAGCTATTATCACTTCCTTTGCAGCGCGTGAAGTATTTGTAGGCACGATGGCTACCTTATATAGTGTAGAAGCTTCGGACAATAGTTCCTTAACCGAAAAATTAAGAGCCGCTAAACGACCAGACGGAACACCTGTATATAGTTTAGCAGCTGCTTTATCTTTAATGATATTTTATGTATTGGCGATGCAATGTATGAGCACCCTGGCTGTTGTGAAAAAAGAAACAGCATCATGGAAATGGCCCGCCATTCAATTTTTCATGATGACGGGCCTTGCCTATTTAATGAGTTGGGGAGTGTATTCGATACTTAAATAATCTTGCTTCTACTACCAGCCACTTATTACTAAAATTTCGGCAGTATGGTCTTTTGTGTCTGGTTTTTCAATGATATGTCTTACGATTCCTTCTTCATCTATTAAAAAAGTGGTTCTGGTAGTGCCCATATAGGTACGACCCATGAATTTCTTCTGACCCCATAAATTGTATTTATCTACTATTTTCTTATCCTCGTCAGCGATTAAAGAAAAAGGCAATTCATACTTTGTGATGAATTTTTGGTGGGAAGCCACTGAATCCACGCTCACTCCTAACACTTGTAAGCCTTTCTTCATCAACTTCTTATAATTGTCTTTTAGGTTACAAGCCTGTGCTGTACAACCCGGAGTATCGTCTTTTGGGTAGAAATAAAGTACTAGTTTTTGACCCTTAAAATCGGCCAAAGCCACGTTTTTCCCGTTTTGATCCACCCCTTTAAATGCTGGAGCTTTTGCCCCTTCTTTTATTACTGCCATATGTCTTTTATTGTGGTGAAGGTAGGATTTAAAAAGGACAAAAATGTTTAGGGCTCAAAAGCGGGAAAATGCGCCTATTTTTTGGTAGATTTGCGCAATTTATATTTTTGTACAAATGCCTAGAGACACATCCATTAAATCCGTATTAATTGTAGGTTCTGGACCCATTATTATTGGACAAGCCTGCGAGTTTGACTATTCTGGTTCACAAGCCGCTCGTTCTTTAAGAGAGGAAGGGATTAAAGTTATTTTAATCAATAGCAACCCTGCCACCATTATGACCGACCCAATGATGGCCGATAAAGTTTATTTATTGCCATTAACGATTGAAAGTTTGGAACAAATTTTAAAAGAGAATCAAATTGATGCAGTACTTCCAACCATGGGAGGACAAACCGCATTAAACTTGTGTAAGGAAGCAGATGAAATTGGATTGTGGAAACAATACAATTGTAGAATGATTGGTGTGGATGTTGCAGCGATTGATACCGCAGAGGATAGAGAAAAGTTTAGACAATTGATGGTGAAGATTGGAATGAAAGTTGCACCAAGTCAGGTAGCGAATAGTTTTTTAGAAGGAAAAGAAATTGCACAAAAAATTGGATTCCCCTTAGTTATTCGTCCTTCATTTACTTTAGGTGGAACAGGAGGAGGATTTGTACATGATGCAAGTGAATTAGATGCTGCATTAGAAAAAGGATTGAAAGCTTCCCCAATGCACGAGGTGTTGGTAGAGAAGGCGGTGTTGGGATGGAAAGAATATGAATTAGAATTATTAAGAGACCAATCAGATAATGTTGTAATTATTTGTACTGTTGAAAACTTAGATCCAATGGGTGTGCATACAGGTGATTCTATCACGGTGGCACCTGCTATGACATTGAGTGATACAGCGTTTCAGGAAATGCGTAACAAAGCAATGTTAATGATGCGCAGCCTAGGAAACTTTGCAGGAGGATGTAATGTTCAGTTTGCATTGAATCCTGAAAATGAAGAATTGATTGCGGTGGAAATTAATCCACGTGTATCTCGTTCATCAGCATTAGCATCTAAAGCAACAGGTTACCCTATTGCAAAAATTGCTGCTAAGTTGGCAATTGGATATCGCTTAGATGAATTAAAAAATCAAATTACACAAACTACTTCAGCTTACTTTGAACCAGCATTGGATTATGTAATTGTAAAAGTACCAAGATGGAACTTTGATAAATTCAAAGGTGCTAATGATACTTTAGGATTACAAATGAAGAGTGTAGGTGAAGTAATGGCTATTGGCCGCAGCTTTACGGAAGCTATTCAAAAAGCTTGTCAAAGTTTAGAGAACGAAGCCATTGGTTTAGGATATTATGGAAAGAGTTTAATGAAGAACGAAGACTTAATGGAATATATTAAGACACCAAAATGGGATCGTATCTTCAGAATTAAAGATGCATTAATGCAAGGTTCAACAGTGCGTTCGATTGCAGCTGCAACGGGTATTGATAATTGGTTCTTATATCAAATTCGCATCATCTGCGACATTGAAAAGGAATTAATGAAGCATACATTGGAATCATTACCAACCGAGGTATTAAAAGAAGCAAAAAAGCATGGCTTTAGTGATATGCAAATAGCTAAATTATTACACGGCAATACCAATGATGATGCAGTCTATGAAAAGCGTAAAGCATTAGGCATTACAAGAGTTTACAAAATGGTGGATACTTGTAGCGCTGAGTTTGAAGCAAAAACGCCATATTTTTATTCAACATTCGAAAATTAATTGGTACTAATATTTAATTGATTGCTGAAAAGCAAAACCTATACATTATGAACGCAAAAGACATCGTTGTACTAAACGAAAAAGAAACAAGAGCAGGATTTGGTGATGGTATCCTTGAAGTGGCTAGAGAAAATAAACAGGTAGTGGTATTAACTGCCGACTTAGCGGGTTCCTTTAAATTAGGACCATTGATGAAAGAATTACCAAGTCAGTTTATTGAAGTGGGTATTGCAGAAGCAAACATGATTGGTATTGCTGCTGGTTTAACCATTGGCGGTAAAATTCCTTACACTACTACTTTTGCTGGATTTAGTACAGGTCGCGTTTATGATCAAATAAGACAGTCGGTTGCTTACTCAGATAAGAATGTAAAAATTTGTGCTTCTCACGCAGGATTAACTTTAGGAGAAGACGGTGCAACACACCAAATTTTAGAAGATATTGGATTAATGAAAATGTTACCAGGTATGACTGTGATTGTACCTTGTGATTATAACCAAACAAAAGCGGCAACAAAAGCCATTGCTAATTATCATGGACCAGTGTACTTACGTTTTGGTCGTCCAAAATGGCCGAATTTTACAAAGGAAGATGGTTCAGATTTTGTAATTGGTAAAGCACAAATATTAGCTGAAGGTAATGATGTAACGATCATTGCTTGTGGTCACTTAGTATGGAAAGCCATTGAAGCTGCTAAACAATTAGAAGAGCAAGGGGTAAGTGTAGAGGTAATTAATTTACATACTATTAAGCCATTAGACGAAGCAGCTATTATTAAAAGTTTACAAAAAACAGGTTGTGTAGTAACAGCCGAAGAGCATAATATTATTGGTGGAATGGGTGATGTAGTTGCACAAGTAGCTGCAAAAAATTGTCCAGTACCTCAGGAGTTCATTGGAACGAATGATACATTTGGAGAGAGTGGAACACCAAACCAATTATTAACTAAATACGGATTAGATGCAGTAAACATTGTAGAAGCTGCAAAGAAAGTGATTGCTCGTAAAGCATAAAATAATATTTAAGCGGAAATAAATATCATTTTATTTCCCTCTTATGATTTTAAAAAAAACCTAGGCATGCCTAGGTTTTTTTATTGTATAACTTTTAAATTAAAAGTATAATAGGTTATAATAATTTTTAAAGCAAAATATTATGGGGCTAAACGTACTTTCGTCCAACTATGATCGGCCTGTAAACTATATTCCAAACGATCATGTAAGCGAGAGCTTCTACCCTGCCAAAATTCAATATTGGTTGGATGCACAATGTAGCCACCCCAATGTGGAGGCAAGGGCACTTTGCCATCTTTATACTTTTCTAAATTCTCGGAAACCAATCCTTCTAAATATTCTCTATTAGGTATTACTTTACTTTGTGGGGATGACCATGCGCCTACCTGACTGCCAATAGGACGTGAATGAAAATATTGTTCACTCTCTTCGGTGCTTACTTTTTTAATCGTACCCGTGATACGCACTTGTCGCTCTAATTCTTTCCAGAAAAAATTAATGGCAACCACTGGATTAGCAGCTATTTCTTTTCCTTTATTACTTTCATAATTCGTGAAAAATACAAACCCAACGAGCGTAAAATTCTTTAATAATACAACGCGCGAACTTGGTGCACCTTTTTCATTAATCGTAGACAATACAAAAGCATTTACTTCATCAATATTACTTTGAATCGCTTCCTCCCACCAATGTTCAAACTGATCCATCGGATTTGCAGCACTTGTAGCTTCGTCTAGTGATGCTAATTGATAATCTCTTCTGATGCTTGAAATATCTCTATTCATAATGTATCTTTTAAATATCCTTAGTAGCGTATAATATATTCACTACACTCAATAACAATAACATGCCCACTAATTGATGCAATTGTGCTGACCATTCAAAACCAGCCCACACCCCTGGCACAATATGCGCACTTAGTAAAATAGTTAAAATACCTAGTAGCACTTGAATGAAAACAATAAATAAAGGAAGCATTTTTATTTTCTCCCAAAAGGAATTGCTTTTAATTTGTTTCATTTGTAAAACCCAATAAACAATAATGGCTAACAATAAATAAGCAATCCCTCTGTGCACAAAATGTATCCAAATGGTATTGTTTACGGCATTTAATAAAAAAGAATCCTTACCAGTTAATCCCATTGGTATCCATTGACCATTAATCGTTGGCCATGTGCTAGCAACATTTGCAGCCTTATGTCCTGCCATTAAAGCACCATATATTAATTGGAAAAATAAAATAACAATAACTGCCCAAGCCCATTTACGTGCCTTGATTAATTTTACTTGCCCTTCTGCACTTACTGCATTTTTTTGAATCGTATTTGCTTTTAAAGACAATGCAAACCAATACGTATAAGAAAGCAATCCTAATGCAAAAACAAAGTGTAATGCTAAACGCGTAGGCTTTACATATACTGCATCTCCTTCTAAACCACTTGCCACCATGATCCAACCAATGGCGCCTTGCAATGCACCTAGAAAAAATAAAACCACCAAGGGTTTAATCATACTAGGTTTAAAATATTTCTTAGCCAAAAAATAAATAAATCCAATGGCAAAAACTAAACCAATAGTACGTGCCCATAAACGATGAAACCATTCCCAAAAAAAGATGAACTTAAAATTTGAAATCGTAAAATCAAAATTCAATAATTTAAATTGAGGTGTCGTTTTATATTTTGCAAATAGTTCCTGCCAATGTGCTTCACTCATTGGAGGAAGTGCCCCTGTAACCACATCCCATTCAGTAATAGAAAGGCCACTACCCGTTAAACGCGTAATGCCACCTAAAGCAATTTGAATCACGGTCATGGCAACGCCCAATAAAAGCCAATTGGCTACCGCTTTTGATTTATGATCGTTCAATTCCATACGCATAATCCTTACTATTTATACTATACAAAGGTACTAAGTATTCAGATTGGCTTGGCAATCGCTGTAGGGAAAAGCTAGAATCATTTTGGTTTGTGAAAAAGAAATAAGAAATTTACAATGTGCTATTAAACGCTTATCAGGATAAAGAGTTAGAAGCCGGCTGTGATGAAGCTGGACGAGGATGCTATGCAGGACCTGTATTTGCCGCGGCAGTAATTCTTCCGGCAAATTTTTATCATCCCCTACTCAACGATAGCAAAAAATTAACCGAAAAGCAAAGGCAGGAATTGGAACCCATCATAAAAGAACAAGCTATTGCATGGGCAGTGGCCTCACAAACAGCAGCCGAAATTGATGGATCCAATATTTTAAAGGCATCTATTAAATGTATGCACCTTGCATTAGATCAATTAAAAAAGCGACCAAAATTTATTGCTGTAGATGGTAATCGTTTTTATCCATATAAAAAAATACCTCATCAAACCATTGTAAAGGGAGATGGTAAATATGCAAATATTGCAGCAGCAAGTATTTTAGCAAAAACTGCTCGTGATGCTTATATGGAAAAAGCGCATTTGCAATATCCAAAATATGGATGGGATAAAAATAAAGGGTATGGCACAGCAGTACACCGAGCTGCTATTGAAAAATTTGGACTTTGCTTTGAGCACCGTAAAAGCTTTAATATTTTACCACCTCAGTTAAGTATTTTATAAACACACAACTACTCAGTGAACTAGTAATCCCAAACACCAGCGCCCTGGCGGATTACAGCGTATTCTTCTCCCGTGCAATCTACAACAGTGGAAGGTGTAATACCACCAATGCCACCATCTACTACTAAATCTATTTGATTGCCCCAGTGTTCGTAAATAATTTCAGGGTCGGTGTAGTCTTCGATATTATCACCAGGAAAACTTGCAGACAAAATAGGATGACCCAATGTTTTAATAATTGATAAAGCAATATTATTATCAGGGATACGCAAGCCAATTGTTTTCTTTTTGGATTGCAAAATTTTAGGTACTTGTTTACTCGCAGGTAAGATAAAAGTAAAAGGCCCAGGCAATGCTTTTTTCAAAATTCTAAACAAAGAATTATCAATCGCTTTAGCATATAAGCTCAAATCACTTAGATCAGCGCAGATAAAACTCAGATTTGCTTTTTCAGGATCCACTTTTTTTATTGCACATATTTTCTCAATGGCTTCCGGATGAAAAATATCACAACCAAGCCCATAGATCGTATCCGTGGGATATGCAATGATTCCACCCTTTTCCAAACATGCTTTCACTTGAGAAAGTTGTCTAGGCTGCGGATTGTCTGGATGAATACTAATTAGCATAAATGTTATTGTGCAAAAGTACCCATTTTTAGTACGCACCAATTAAGTTTTATTTGTATAAACCCAGCCTATGTTTAGTATTCATTATTTAGAAGAAAAAATTTTAACGCGTACTGCGTTTCAATTAGTCATTGAAAAGCAAGCGGATTGCAAAGTTGTGTATAGTGCTTCCAATATGCATGAATATGCAAAGTATTTAGAACAATTGAATCAACCCCCAGACTTATGTATTCTTTCAGATTGTTACCATTATATTGAATTGATGAAACTCATGAAATTAATAAAGCGCAATAGTAGTCATACTTATATATTACTAAAGTCGGATGCAAAATATATGAAAGGCATTTGCTTTTTATTGAAAAATGGATTGGACGGAATATTTTTTACAGACGAACCTTTAATTGATTTAAAACAATGTGTTTGGAGCAGAACTAAATTTAAATTATCTGCCAGTAAATTAAAACTCATTACTACTAATATGAAAAGTGATTTTACCATTAAAGAGTTGCACTACAACACAAGTCCACTCACTCAAAATGAAATTAATTTTATTCAAGCCTGTGCTAAAGATTTAACCTACGAAGCCATTGCAACTGAATTACAAAAAAGTGTAAGTACTATTTACGGCTATCGAGACCGCGTCTTTAAAAAATTGCAGGTAAAACAAAGGACCGCCATGGTAATGACGGCCCTTAAAAGAAATTATATTGATCTATGATCTTAATTAAAAAAGAGACTATTTAATTTCCCAAGTCTCACGACCGCGAATTAATTTATCTAAATCACCAGGACCTTTCACTAATGATTCTTCTAATTGCAATGCCATCATATCCTCATAACAAGGACGATCAGCAGTAAAGAATACACCAAATGGACGTGGGAACACAGCACCTGGCTCAGAGGGATTATCAAATAAACGTGTTAAGATTTGTGCTTTATAAAAATCTTTTTCATCATGAATCCATAAATCATCTGCACTATACTTTTCACCAATAGTTACTACTTCTGGACGCATGCCATCAAAACGTAAACCTAATTCGTTATTAGCACCAAAAGTCAATGGCTTACCTTGCTCAAGGAACAATGCATGCAATGGCTTAGTTGCTTTTTCAGTAAATATTTCAAATGCACCATCATTAAAGATGTTACAGTTTTGATAAATCTCTAAGAAAGAAGTTCCTTTATGTTGCTCCGCACGTGTAATCATAAATTGCATATGCTTAGGATCACGATCCATAGTACGACCTACAAATGTTGCATCAGCACCTAATGCCAAAGCTGCAGGATTAAATGGATGGTCGATACTTCCCATTGGAGTACTCTTCGTAATTTTATGTAATTCAGAAGTTGGAGAATATTGACCTTTCGTTAAACCATAAATTTGATTGTTGAATACCAAGAAGTTTACATTAAAGTTTCTTCTTAACATATGAATGGTATGGTTACCACCAATACTCATTGAGTCACCATCACCTGCAACAATCCAAACACTTAACTCAGGACGAGAAGCTTTTAAACCACTCGCGATTGCAGTTGCACGACCATGGATTGAATGCATTCCATAAGTGTTCATGTAATAAGGGAAACGGCTACTACAACCAATACCACTAATCACCACAATATTTTCTTTAGGAACGCCAATGGTTGGCATTACTTTTTGAACTTGTGCTAAAATAGAATAGTCACCACAACCAGGGCACCAACGTACTTCTTGGTCAGATGCAAAATCTTTAGCTGTTAAAGGGGTTGCTTGTGATAAAGTTTCAGTAGACATAAACGCATTCATTTAGATAACAAATTTACGGAAATACAAGGTTCAACAAACAAATATTTACTACTTATTTAACCCGTCTACCCTTCCAAGTGTATGTTTTTACTTGGCCAAATAAACCGGCTACCAAGGTATATGCTATATGAAGTGGCTGATACAAAGGAAAATACCTCAATTGGCCTTGTAATTTAAAAAAATGAGTGACAGGAAATAAAAAGAAAATTTCAAAAATGGTTTTTAACGCAATCGATACCATAAACATCTGATAGTCCTTTGCAAGTAATAAAACTATGAATGAGAAATTATACAAATACACTAAAAGGAGTACCCAAAAAATAGAATTATCGTCATAATAACGAGCCTTGCTAGACCATCTAATTCTTTGCATGATAAAGTCCTTCCAATTACCCATCGCCTTGGTTAAAACGATCGCACCTGGATGAAATAAATATCCAATTCGGTTGGATAAAGTCATTTTCATTTTATGCATTAAAAACATATCGTCCCCACTTGCAATTTGATCCACACCTTGATAACCACCCACAGCAATAAAGGCCGACTTTTCAAAAGCCAAATTTGCACCGTTACTCATAGAGTGTTTACCAGCACCCACTGCAGCAG
>DAIUEC010000004.1:0-56903 GCA_036845345.1 Sediminibacterium sp. | reverse complement strand
CTTTCTTTCTTTTTGGAGAAAAACTTTCAAGTACATTCCCGTTTTTATCTTCAATACGATTGATAAAGAATGGTTGTGCATTATAACCAGCACCAGGGAACATGGTATAAGCTTGCACCATTTCATACAATGAAATTTCACATGAACCTAAAGCAATAGCAGGGTAAGGTTGAATTTCGGCTTGTACATTACATTTTTTCAAGTAGTCAACTAATTCTTTTGCAGCTTCATTGCCTTTTCCATTAATCTGCTTCATAATATAAGCAGAAGCACAGTTTCTGGATTCGGCCAATGCTTGTGCCATTGGCATCGATGCACCGGTACATGTTTTGCCAGTATTTGGCACCATTCCATAACCATCAAACATTTGTTGTTGGTCTTGTACAATAGTATTTGGCGTAAAGCCTGCTTTTTCGATAGCCAAAGAGTATAATAAAGGCTTCATCGTACTACCCACCTGTCTTCTGGTATTGATATTTACGTGGTCATACTTAAAGGTTTTAAAATCAACACCACCCACCCAAGCTTTTACTTCGCCAGTAAAAGGGTCCACTGCTAAAAAACCAGTTTGTAAAATTTGTTTATGGTATTTTAATGAATCCAGCGGGGACATGATTGTATCAATGTATCTATTTTTATTCCAAGCAAAAACGCGCATGGAAATAGGTTGGTTAAAAGTTTTTCTTACTGCCTCATCACTTAAATCTTCCTTCTTTAAATTTCTCCAGCGATCTGTTTGTTTAACAGCAGCTTCAATTTGAGTATTAAACTCTTTCCAAATTTCACCTGATTTTATTTTGGGCTGTTTGCTAAATTCTTTCTGTAAATAAGCCATATGCTTTGCAACGGCTTCCTCGGCATAGTATTGCATTCTTGGATTAATGGTTGTATAAATCTTTAATCCGTCTTTGTATAAATTGTAAGATTCGCCATTGTTCTTTTTATGTTCCTTACACCATTTTTTCATAAACTCCCCCAAGTTCATTCTAAAGTAGGGGCCAAGACCATTGTTCTCATCTAACTTTTTAAAATTAGTTACAACAGGTAATTGCTTTAATTGTGTGGCTTGATCTGTAGTAATAAATTTCGACCCTGCCATTCTATTTAATACTAAGTTTCGTCGCTCTAATGCAAGCTTAGGATTGCGATTCGGATTGTATTTAGTAGGTGCGTTCACCATACCAATTAACAATGCTGCTTCTTCAATGGTTAATCTATCAGGTTCTTTTTGAAAAAAGCTTCTAGATGCATTACTCACACCAAACAAGTTTTCACTAAAGGGAACTGTGTTAAGATAGAGCGTGAGAATTTCTTGTTTGGTGAATTTTCTTTCTAGTTTAATAGCAATGATACTTTCTTTAATCTTTTGAATGATGCGCAATAATTTATTCTGCGTACTCCAGTTGTCTGTAAATAAGTTTTTAGCAGTTTGCATAGTGATGGTAGATGCACCCCCTTTGCTACCTAAAAAAGTAATGGCTCTTAATAATCCTTCACCATCTACTCCTGCGTGTTCATAAAATCGTTTATCCTCTGTAGCAACCAAGGCCTGAGATAAATAAGGGCTTATGTCTCTATATTTTACGCTAATCCTGTCTTCAAGATAGTATTTACCCATGGGCGTTCCATCCTGTGCATATACTTGGCTAGCCAAAGAAGCGGTTGGATTTTCAATATCATTTAAATCGGGCATATCTCCAATCCATCCAAAGTTTAACATTAATAGGAATACAAGAAATACTCCAATTGAAATAAAATAATATTTCCAGAAAATGCGTACCCAGTTTTTACTTTTCTTAACTTCTTGGTTCACTTTTTTTCTATTTAGCGTTTATTAATATTGTTTGACATCATTATTTTGTAATCTTTAAAATCGTTTAGCGATTTAATTTTCAAAATATTTGATTTGCCAATGGTTATCAGTTCGTATTTATCTGCAGCGATATAATCATTTAATCCTTTTTGGAAAGTAGGGGCGAAACTAGTGAAATAATTATTTGCTGCTATTCCGTTTTCAAAAGGTCCAATCCAAAGGATATAAGATTTTTCTTGAAGCTCGGACAGTGTGGAGCTTATTTTTCGAGTGATAAAATCAAACCTATAATTTTTTAATAAAGAATCTTTTATTCGATTTACAATAAAAGCATTTGTATTATTGGTTACTAATGCTATATAATGAATTTCGGCACTATCGTATACGAACTTACTATTTACGATAGGTGCTATTTTTATAATTGGATTTGCTTTAGTATTATCAATTTTTTTTGCAATTTCTTTTGTCTTGCTGATAGAAGAATCAGCAAGTTTAGGAATATTATTGGTAGATGCTAAATTGGAAACGCTTGAGTCTTTGTTAAGGCTGCTATCTAAATGAATTTCTTCAAAATGCAAACTTGCCAAATAAGCTTCCGTATCTTTTCTATTTTTTATATCGGTGATGATATTATTTGCCTTTTCTTTTAACACTTCATTCTTGCTAAAGCGTATGATGGTATCAAGTACGTTAATTGCTTTAGTATCAAATTTTTGTTGGGCATACATTTTTGCCTTTAAAAATTGAACAGGTAAATACCATTTTGATTTGTAGAAACTAGCATAATTGGAATTAACTATATTTTCAAATTCAGGCCAGTTGCCAATTTGGCTAAAGAAAAATGCTTCTTTGTATAATTGATCAATATTATCCGTCTTTAATTTGGCTGCGTCTGATGCAGTCTTTTTTTGCATATAAGCGCCGTTTGGATAATTAGCAATTACTTTCTTTATAATATCATCAGATGTTTCCTTGTCTCCGTTATGAAGATATTCGCTTGCTAAATCTAGTAAAGCGCGTTCGGTAATAGTTGAGTCAATATTTCTTTCAATGATTACTTTGTAAATAGATCTCGCTTTTGCGAAGTCGTTTAACTTTAATAAAAAGGTTTGAGCAGTAGCCAAAGCAGCTTTATTCCAATTGATATTGGATTTAATAAATTCAGAATCGTTGGAAATTAATTTAATTACAGTACTATCTGCTTTTTCAGCCTTAATACTAAGTGTTTTTTTGACTGTATCAATAATTTGTGCATTACTGCTATTATTTATATTGACAATAGCGGCACTTGTTTTTCTTCTCCAGTTATCTACGTTAGGTCTTTCACCCCACTTTTGTATGAAACTTTGTTTCCCTTGATTAACTGCATTTGTATTTTCAAAATAAAAGCTACTGCTATTATTGCTATAGTTATTTCCTAAATTATTAGTAGGGGAGCTATTGGCAAATTGAATGGATTGAACAGTTTTGTCTTGATTTTTTGTGCGATCTGAAAACAATTCTTTTAGGGCAATTGTATTTTCTGCTTTTCTTTTTTGCCATTTTTTGGCGAATTGGCTTTGTTGCTCTAAGGGAAGTTTGTAAATATATTGAAGTGTGTCTTCGTTTTGTAAAGTAGTTAATTCTTGAACGATGGTTCCCATCCACTTTTTTCGGAGGGTTAATTGTTCAAATTGAGGATTTGTCTTTAATATATTGCTGATGCTATCGTACGCAATTTTAGCAATGGCAAATTTGTTTTCATTGTAATTTATTTCGCCTAAAAGTTCAAAAGCAATTTGTTTTTGCTTAGGGTTCTCGTAATTATTTTTGATGGCAGTTATTAACCATTCATTGGCTTTGTCAAAAGCTTTATGTTGAATAGCAAGTTTTGCCATTTCATAATAGATGATATCCTTGTAGGGTTTGTACTTTTCTTTTTTAGTGATTTTTTCTAAATCATTTGCTAGTGATTGCCATGGCCTATTTGATTTTTCAGATTCAATTCGAATCATATTGATAGTGGCATACACTCCAATAATTGGATTAGGAGAAAATTCACTTGCTTTTTTATACCAACTGTAAGCTTTTTCAGTATTATTTACTTTTTGCCATAACTGAGCAATTAAATAATACCATCTACTTTTTGCATTATCATCAATTGCGTTGGGGAGCGCTTCTATTAAACTATTGGCAGCCGATTCATAAGACTCCATTGAATAATAAGCGTAAGCAAATTGTTCATTTAAAAATGGATGAAGACGTTTAGGGAAGTCCGCATCTGATTTTAATATTTGTAATAAACTTAGTGCTTCGTTTGTTTGGTTAGATTCAATATAATTTCGAGCCTGCCAAAGCATGCTTTCATTTCTGACATTCCCATTTTTAAAAAAGCTATTATCATCCTTATTTGAGACACTGAATCTCCCGGATGTATTTCTTAAACTACTTCCAATTGGTAAATCGGCACCATTTGCATTTTCATCAAATGAGTAATTGATAAACTGAAGAATACTTGCTGCCGTATCAAAATTTCTGTGAAATAAATAAGCTTTGCCTAATAATAAATAGGCGTCATCTACCCAATTACTTCTTAAGTCATGTAAAACGATATTTGCATTACATCGATATATAATGGAATCAAAACTATATTTTGAAGTAGTTGCTAAATCATAATCGTAAAAACTTAAAAGGTTGCCGTATTCCTCTTTATATGAATTTCTTGATTTTAGAATGATCTCTTTAAATTCTTCTTCGGCGTTGAATAAATAATTGAATTGAGAAACGGTATTTTGGTAAGCACGTCTTGGAAGGGTGTATTTTGTATTCAGCAATCTTTCGTAGGGGAGTGGTCTTTCGTCAAACGCTTCTTTAGGTGTAACCGTTTTTATTTCAGCGTTTACTTTATTATTAATGTCTTTTGTAGCGTCATTAATTTTATTGTAGACATTATCGTTTAGTTTTTTCCTGGTTGAATCCACTAAACTTTTGGCAGATTTTACAATTTTTAATTTGTTAAAATTAAGTAATGAACTACTCGTATCCTGTGCATTTGAAAATAGAGGCATAAGGGCAAAAAGGGGAATTGCCCAACAAGTTAACTTGCCGAATTTTATAGGATATTTGATTAGTGACATACAGCTTTCAAAAACTCCTTAAAAGTACAATTTATCTGCATTATTTTGTCAAAAATTGCAATCCAGTCGTATCTTTAACAGGTATTTAATTCTATGGCAAATTTAGACATCAATAACACTTTTACAAGAAGTAGCAATACTTACAGACTTGTTGTGTCAAATGATGACACTTACGAAGAGGTGGTTGCTGTCCGATTCTCTAGAAGATCGGTATATATTGGGGTAAGTATAAGTTTTATCCTTTTAGTAGGTTTAACAATTGCATTGATTGCTTTTACCCCGCTTAAATTTTATATCCCAGGTTATGGGTCAAAAGAAAGTAGGTCTACCATTCAATTGCTTAAAATTAAAACTGACTCTTTAGAGCAATCCATTCATTACAAGGATTTATATTTAGAGGGACTAAAGAAAGTTTTAAATGACAATGACCCCAAACAATTAGATACCCTGCCTTTACAACTTCCAGAGAGTAAACAGTCAAATGATTAAATTTATTTAGTTGAAAGACAATAATGAAAATATTGGGTTTCAATGGTCAAAATTTGCAGGTTTGGCATCTCAGTGGGCGGTTGCCTTGGTATGCTTAATGTTTTTAGGGAAGTTCCTGGATCAGAAGCATTTAGTTGATTTTAAAAAACCATTATTTATTTGGTTACTTCCTTTTGCATTTATCCTTTTTTCATTGATAAATATTGTAAAAGAAACCAACAATAAAAATAAGTCTAAATAATTTTTAAACTTTTATGAAAATTAAACATTTATTACCTGTTCTTTTTGTCTTTGTAATTGTGAATGCTATTTTATTATCAGCACATATTTTATTGGCGGAACAGCATGTAAAGTATGAATTCGTAATGGCAGTTAATTTGATGTTATTAATGATGGCCATATTCAATTTTAATAGAATCAGAAAAGTAGATATGAATAATCCACGTGCAATGATCAATTCAGTTATGGTAGGATCTTTATTAAAAATGCTTGTTTTTGCAGGTGCTGCATTTTTTTATGCAACACAAAAAAAAGCACCTGTAGGTATTCCAACTTTATTAGCAAGTATGGTTTTATATTTGATATATACATGGTTGGAAATTAAATGGACACAAACCATAAAAAAGTAAGTACATTTTAATTGTATGGCTAAAGTTGAACATCCATTAGCAGCCCTTAATGCTTATTTACCTGAAGGAACATTTGAACCTGTTGTTCAACTCATTAATCAATATAAAGTGCATTTAACGGTAACGCGCGCGCGCAAATCCGTTTTGGGTGATTATCGACAGGCAGTGCTTGGTGCTAATCATAAAATTACAGTGAATGGTAATTTGAATAAGTATGAATTTTTAATTACTTTATTACATGAGCTTGCACATTTACTTTGTTTTGAACAATATCGAAATAGGGTTGAAGCACATGGAAAAGAATGGAAAAATATTTATAGTGCTTTGCTAGCATCTTTTATACAATTAGGCATTTTCCCAAATGATATTCAAAAGAGTTTACAAAAAACATTAATGAATCCTGCAGCAACGGCTAACGGGGAAACCGCGCTATTATTGGTTTTGAGGAAGTATGATGTGGTGAAAAAAGAAGGCCATTCTTTTGTGGCACATTTAGCTGAAGGCACTTTGTTTGAATCTTTAAAAGGACGCATTTTTAGACGTGGTAAAAAACGTCGTATCCGAATTGAGTGTGTCGAAGTGGCTACTGGTCATGTGTATTCCTTTAGCGCCCTCACCGAAGTAAAAGTGATAAAAGCTTAAATTCACAGAAACAATAATGCCCCTAAAAAGGGGCGTTATTAAAGTTAAGAAGACACGAAAGTGTCTGATGATTTGGTATCCTATGCAACAGCTTGCTTCACTAAGTCAGCTGCTTCGCTTAATAAGATAGCAGATTGAACTTTCAATCCACTCTCATCAATTAATTTTTTAGCTTCCACAGCATTCGTTCCTTGTAAACGAATAATGATAGGAATATTGATATTGCCTAATTTGTTGAAAGCTTCAATAACACCAGCAGCAACACGATCGCAACGAACGATACCGCCAAAGATGTTAATTAAGATTGCTTTTACATTAGGGTCTTTCATGATAATTCTAAAACCAGCTTCAACTGTTTGTGCGTTCGCAGTACCACCTACGTCTAAGAAGTTAGCTGGCTCACCACCGCTTAACTTAATCATATCCATAGTAGCCATTGCTAAACCAGCACCATTTACCATACAACCCACGTTACCATCTAACTTAACAAAGTTCAAGTTAAACTCACCAGCTTCTACTTCGGTTGGATCTTCTTCAGTTACATCACGCATTGCTAATAAATCAGGATGGCGCATTAAAGCGTTATCATCTAAATTCATTTTACAATCCACGGCGATCATTTTGTCGTCAGAAGTTTTGAATAATGGGTTGATCTCTAACATTGCACAGTCTAAACCAACATATGCATTGTATAAATTAGTTACGAATTTCACACAGCTTTTTAATGCTTCACCGCTTAATCCTAAGTTGAAAGCAATTTTTCTTGCTTGGAAACCTTGTAAGCCACCACCTGGGTGTACCCACTCTTTAAATATTTTTTCAGGAGTATCATGTGCAACATCTTCAATGTTCATACCACCTTCGGTAGAATACATGATTACATTCATTCCTTTTGTACGATCTAATAAGATGGATAAGTAAAATTCTTTAGTAGGATTAGGACCATCATAATAAACGTCCTGAGCAACTAAAATTTGATTTACTACTTTACCAGCAGGTCCAGTTTGAATAGTTACCAAAGTTCCACCTAATATATTCTTAGCAAATTTTTCAATGTCTTCAGCTGATTTACCTACAGCAACACCACGTTGGTCGGTACCTACAATCGTACCTTTACCACGACCACCAGCATGAATTTGTGCTTTAACAACAGCAAATTTATTGTTGGTTTCTGTAGCAATTTTTTGATAAGCTGCTACAGCGTCTTGAACATTATTAACTGCGACCCCTTCTTGAACAGGGACATTATACTTTTTCAGTAATTCTTTAGCTTGAAATTCGTGCAAGTTCATTGTGATGAAATTTTGGCAAAGATACCAATAAAATGCTAAAAATGAGTTCTAAATCAAGCTAAATGGATCAGGAAAAATAAATTTTGTTGTTTAAACATTGATTTGTATTTTTGAAGTCTATAATATTTATTGACAATTAACTAAAACAACTCAATATGAAAAAAATCATGTTATCAGTAGTGATGCTTGCATCAGTGGCTTTATTTTCATTTGCTCCAAAATCAACTAAAGTGGAAGGAACAACTTTTACAGTAGATGCTGCTAAAAGTAAAGTTGACTTTACTGGTTCTAAAACAAGTGATTTCCACACAGGATATTTCCCAGTTAAATCTGGTTCAGTAAAAGTAGATGGTGGTAAATTAGTAGGTGGTAGTTTCGTAATTAATGTTGCTGGTTTAAAAGTAACTGATGCTGCTGGTGAAAAATTACAAGGTCATTTATTTTCAGCTGATTTCTTAGATGCAATCAAATTTGGTGAAGCAACTTTCACAATTACAAGTGTAAATTATACTAAAGCGGATAGAGCAACTGTAGCTGGTGAACTTTCTTTACATGGCATTAAAGCACCTATCACTTTTACAGCTTATATCAGAAGTACAGATTCAGCAAAAGGATTCTTTGCTGAAGCTTTCTTCCCATTAGACAGAACTGTATTTGGCATTAACTACGGTGTTGGTATGGTTGATACAGATGTTCAATTAGCTGTACACTTATACGCAAGCAAGTAATTCCTTATTTTCGAAAGAAAAATTATTTCTTCGAAAAATAAATATTGCCTAAGGCAAAAAAATAACCCCTAATTTTTAGTTAGGGGTTATTTTTTATATATCGTATCGCTCTTTTAGGATATGTAAATGATGTAAAGCATGTCCAAAAATAATAAAGCCTAATGCATTTACTGAAATAGGGAAGCCACTAGCGGTTCCAAAGGCTTTATTTTGCTCTTCAGTAAATGAGGCAAATAATAAGTTAGTAGATTGTCTTACGACTCTCCATTCTACTAACATATCTTTCCAGTTTCTATTGGCAGCTGTTGCATTTTTTGCATATTCATTTTCGTCAAATCCCAATAAAGCAGCTGGTTCCTTTCTTGACAAGGCTAATGCACGGTATGCAAAAATTCTTTCCGTATCAATTACGTGTTGAAACATTTGTTTAATGGTCCATTTATCTGGCCCATAAGCATAATTAATTTTTTCTAAAGGGATGGCTGCCCAAAATTCAATGATTCTTTCATTGTATTGTTGTACTAAAATGGAATAATCTTTTCCACTTGTATAGTTGATATAGGTTTGATGTGGCTTTCCGTATTCTGTTGCACTGGGTCTGGGCATATTTTTTGTTTAAATGATGATTTGATTTATTTGAATTTTATTTAGATTTCGATTTTGTTTTTTTGCTTGGTTTAAAATTTTGAGCAAGCTGTAAAGCGTTTGATGCATTCACAATACCAGGTGCAGCTGCAATTTCTTGTAAAGTTTTTTCTTCTTGTTTTTGAGGTACTGGATAAGTTTTTTTAATATCTTCTGGCTTCCAAACACTCTGCATTAATATTTGTTTTACATCTGTTGCAGAAAGATTAGGGTAGTAGGATCTGAGCATTGCTGCAATATGACTTACAATGGGTGCAGCCATACTAGTACCTTGTAAATAACCATGGTTATTACCTGTTGGGATGGTTGAATATATTTTATTGCCAGGAGAAAGTACATCTACAATTTTAGATCCAAAATTGCTAAAGTCGGTGAGTAAGCTTCCATTAATAAAATAATCACTGCTTGCAGCTATCGTTAAAATATTTTTTGCAGTGTCTTTGATAGTGCTGGAATATGGGTTTGGATAAACTGCTTTTGTATTTAAGTCATAATATTCGTTGCCAGCAGAATGAATAATTAATACATCTTTTTCACCGGCATAACGAATAGCATCATCCACCCATGCTTGTTCAGGTGAGAAGGATTTGCCAAAACTCATATTGATTATTTTGGCGCCATTATCAACCGCATATCTAATGCCAAGCGCAATATCTTTATCATATTCATCGCCATCAGGAACTACTCTAACACCCATAATTTGTATGGCTGGATAATATTTATTTACATGCCAATTACTATCAGGAATACTTGCCACTAATCCTGCTACATGCGTTCCATGTTTTGCGTTAGGGCCAGTGATGTCATTATTACCATAATATTTATCTGCAAAGTTTTCGTAATTGTCTTTAATAATGTCAGCCCTAATATTTGCAGGAGGGATAAATTTTGCTTTAGCTGATTTTTCTTTGCCTTCAATATATTCTTTCAAGTCAGCGATTACTTCTTGGTAAGGAGTTTCTTTTTCAATACCTAAAATTTGAACCGTTCTTAAGTAAGCCATTTTTGCATCTAGTGTAACGCGGCCAATGGGTTGGAATGATTCAAGAGATTCCACAGTGAAATTAGAATCATTCTTTTCTTTGATAATGATATTGCCTAATTTTTGTAAGGCATTTGTAGCCATCGTGATATACTGTAAGTTAGCAGCATCTTCCTCGGAAAATTCAATCTCACTAGCTGCTTGTTTCCAAATCTGATATTGTATTTGTTGTGCTTCCGATTTAATTTGATTTAAGTCAGATACATTTTCAAATACCGATTTGTATTTATGGTATATCCTTGATTTTTCGTCTGCAGCTTTATCAATATTTCGGCCATCCTTGCCCCCTAAAAAATTCCAACCATGTACATCATCAATATATCCGTTGTGGTCATCATCAATTCCATTGTTGGGGATTTCTTTGGTATTCACCCAAAGCCTTGATTTTAGTTCAATATGATTGGTGTCAATACCGCCATCAAGAACAGCCACAATAATCGGGGAGGGTTGCTTGTTTAGTTTTGAAAGTTGCTCATAAGCTTGCAATAAACTTATACCATGTACGGAATCTTTATTAAAATCTTTCCAATGCCAGTACTTACTTGATACGTTCGTTTGTGCAAATACAAAAACATGTATACAAATTGCAAGTAGTAATAAAAATTGCTTTTTCATAGAATTACAAATCAAATTGTATGCCTTGTGCAAGTGGTAATTGATTGCTCCAATTAATGGTATTGGTTTGTCTACGCATATAAGCTTTCCAGGCATCGCTACCACTTTCTCTTCCGCCACCTGTTTCTTTTTCGCCGCCAAATGCGCCACCAATTTCAGCGCCACTTGTTCCAATATTTACATTCGCAATTCCACAATCGCTACCCCAAGCAGATAAGAATAATTCGGACTCACGCATGTTTAAAGTCATAATTGCAGACGACAAACCTTGTGGTACATTATTTTGAATTTCAATTGCTTCTTGGATTGTTTTATATTTCATTACATATAAAATAGGAGCGAAGGTTTCGTGTTGTACAATTTTATAATTAGGTTGTACTTCGGCAATACATGGCTTCACATAACAACCACTTTCAAAACCTGCACCATTTATAACACCACCTTCTACTAAAAATTTACCACCTTCTTTTATACATGCCTCAATACTTTGTAAGTATAAATTGACCGCATCTTTATCAATTAATGGTCCCATATGATTTTTTGAATCTAAAGGATCGCCAATTTTAATTTGTTGATAAGCCTTGGTTAATTTTGCAACAAAACTATCGTATACATTTTCATGAATAATTAAGCGTCTTGTACTTGTGCATCTTTGGCCTGCCGTTCCAACTGCTCCAAACACAGCACCAATTAAGGACATATCTAAGTCGGCATTTTCTGTAATGATGATGGCATTGTTGCCTCCTAATTCTAAAATAGTTTTTCCTAATCTTCCTGCTACTGCTTTATTTAATTCTTTTCCCATTCTTGTGGATCCTGTTGCAGACACCAAAGGAATTCTTGTATCATTACTTATCCATTCGCCTACTTCGCGTCCACCTTGAATTAAATTATTTACACCCTCGGGAACATTGTTCGCAGCAAATACTTTGGCAACAATGTTTTGCACTGCGTTACCACATAAAGGCGTTTTTTCACTTGGTTTCCAAACCGTAACATTTCCACATACCCAAGCTAATGCAGCGTTCCAGCTCCATACTGCTACAGGGAAATTAAATGCAGAAATAATACCTACGATTCCCATTGGGTGCCACTGTTCATACATTCTGTGCGAAGGTCTTTCACTATGCATGGTTAAGCCATATAATTGTCTAGATAAGCCTACTGCAAAATCACAGATATCGATCATTTCTTGTACTTCACCTAAGCCCTCTTGTAAGCTTTTACCCATTTCATAACTTACTAATTGGCCTAGCGCTTGTTTATCGGCTCTTAATGCTTCTCCTAATTGTCTTACCACTTCGCCTCTTTTTGGAGCAGGCCATTTTCTCCATTCCAAAAATGCAGATTGAGCGGTAGTAATTACCTTTTCATATGCTTCTTTATCTGTTGTGCTCACGGTGCCAATTATTTTTCCATCAACAGGAGAGTTGCTGGTTATAAATGCTCCTTTGCTATTGATGGTTGTATTTCCTGTTGAACTTCCTTTGTTCTCTTTTGCTAAATTCAAATGCTGTAAAAATTCCATTATTATTTTTTAATTTTTTCTATAATATTCGATGTTGAAAATCCCTCTACGATTGGGTTGATAATTACTTTACCTCCATTGGCAATTACTTCCTTCGCTCCAACAATAGTGTCAATGGTATAATCACCCCCTTTCACTAAAACGTCTGGCATTAAGGTTGTTATTAATTCATAAGGGGTGTCCTCTTCAAAAACAACCACTGCATCAACCAATACTAAATTGGCCATCACCAATGCGCGACTCTCCGTTGAGTTAATTGGTCGATCAGGCCCCTTTAATCTTTTAATACTTGCATCAGCATTTAAGCCAAGTACTAAATAGTCCGCTTCTTTGGCTGCTTGTGCAATGGAGAATAAATGTCCTTGGTGTAAAATATCAAAACATCCATTGGTAAATGCTACTGTTTTGCCTGTCACTTTCCAGGAACTAATCAATGCTTTAGCCGCATCAATACTTAAAATCTTTTTTTCAATGCCTTCTACAAATCGCATATTATTTGACTTGTTTATTTATGATTGGAAGTATAATTAAACTTAAACCTCCTAATACGATGATGATTAAAAATTGAGCAAACCATTGTACCGTTCCATTTGCTAATCCAAGGGTATATTCAACGCCATTTAGCTCTAAGACCTTCGCCATTAAATAGGCATAAGCGCCAATGCCACCTGGTGTTAAAATCATTCCTATACTAGCATAGGCTAAGCAACTAATGGCAGTGGCAAAGGAACTTGCGGTACCTTCTGTGCCCATTAAACCAATATAGGTTGCTGATAAATACATAAACCAAATGCCAAAAGAGTAAAGGAAAAATAAATTATGCTTTTTTAATTTAGTTGCGCTTATTACCCCTTCCCAAATACCTTTAATGATATGCTTAATGTTTGCAATGGTTTTTTGCAATTTGGTTCTGAAAACGAATAAAATAAGGATCGCAATTAATACAAGTCCAATAAAAATATACAGGGTATTATGATTATTGGTTTCAAGAGGGGCATTTGCTTTTTGACTCATTAATTGATGCCAGCCTGTTTCAATTACATTAAACTGAAGCACAAGGGCTAATAAAAAAACGATACCAAGGCTTAATACATCAAATGCTCTTTCCGCTACAATCGTGCCTACAATTTTTTCAGCTGGTACTTTTTCATATTTTGAGAGTAGGGTACATTTTAATACTTCACCCAGTCTTGGTACGGCCAAATTGGCTAAGTATCCGATAAGCACTGCTAAGAAGGTATTTATAATGGAGGGTTTATAGCCCAAAGGCTCCATAATTAATCTCCATCTTAGTGCACGTAAAAAGTGGGAGAAGCCAAGCATTAGGAAAACGGGTAAAACGATCCAATATTTTGTGGATTTTAAAGCGGTAGTGAATTTAGCCCATTCCTGAGCAGGAATTTGGTGTAAACTCCACCAAATCAGCAATATGCCGATAAAGAAAAAGAAGGCAATCTTCAGGAATTTACCCATTATCGTTAGTTTTTATAATGTCTTGCAATTTACGACCTATTGTCCTATAAATCTTGGATTTGGGGGCCAAATATGTAGCTTTTTTAGGTGTTTCTTAAAGTGAGGACTATTTCGTACCTTCGCAGACTCAAAGATGGTTCTGAGTTAAATCCCAATAGGAATGTCTGAAAAAAAACGAATTTTATACATCGCAACTGAAATGTCACCTTATTTAGAGTTGACAGAATTTGCTGAGGTAATTAATAAACTAGCTATCAAGAGTAATGATAGTGGTTTAGAAGTAAGATGTATTATGCCAAGATTTGGTGTAATCAACGAAAGAAGACATCGCTTACATGAAGTGGTAAGGTTATCTGGAATTAATGTGCAAGTAGATAGCGATGATTATCCTTTACAAATTAAAGTAGCTTCTTTGCCCAATGCAAGACTACAAGTTTACTTTTTAGAAAATGAAGATTTTTTCAAACGCAAACAAATTTTCCATGATGAAAACGAAGTTTGGTTTGATGACAATACATTAAGAACCATTTTCTTTTGCCGTGGTGCTTTAGAAACGGTGAAAAAATTTGGCTGGCCTCCAGACATTATTCATTGTAGTGGTTGGATGACTGGTTTAATTCCTGCTTATATTAAAACCGCCTTTAAGAAAGAACCCGTATTCTCTAATTCAAAAGTGGTTTTCACCATTGGTGCAAATACATTTGAAGAGAAGTTTGACAAGGATCTTTTAACGAAGGGTTTAATCAATGCAAATATTAAGGACAAAGACTTAGAAATCTTCAAAGACTTAAATAATACTGCTTTATTTAGAGGTGGTGCTACTTATGCTGATGCCATCACATTTGGTTCAGACATCATTGATAAAAAATTAGTATCTGAATTTTCGGCTGTTAAAGGAAAAAAAGTAGTTCCTTTTAATGGTTGGGACTCCGATTTAACAGAGTATTTAGATTTATACAACGAACTTGCAGGCAAATAAAGACAAAACAATTCATGGCATTAATTAATATAGTAAAGCGTATATCAGTAATCTTATCAATTGGGATTCTTTTTTCAGCATGTACAAGAATTGGCACTACCGAGATGGGGCTTGGACTTTTACCTTCGGCTGATTCATTTAATACAAAAGATACCATTTTAACAGTTGAGACAGTGACTGTTGATCGTCCAGATTCATTGAGAGTCTATGGATCAGATGATCATGTTGTTGGAACGATTACTAATGATCCATTATTCGGTTCAACTAATGCAAGTTTATATTTTAATTTAAAGCCTGCTTATTTCCCGTATACAACTAGTGGTTCAAGAGATAGTTTGTCAGTGGATTCTGCAGTATTGATTCTTTCTTACAAAGGATTTTATGGGGATTCAACAAAGCCTGTTACTTTTAATTTGAGAAGAATTAGTGCAAATACGCCATTGACACCAGATTCTTCAGTAGCTAGTAACTACCCAGAAGTTTACAATTTTCAGACGGATGCAACTATGGCAAATCCATACACTTTGGATTTTACCCATGTACATGATTCTGTGATAAATAGATTTGAGGCAGCAAAAGATCAAATACGAATCCCTTTGAACAAGACTTTCACTGATATGTTCTTGAAAGTATTTGATACAAATACGGCATATAAAACAGATACCACCTTACGTCAATATTTTCCTGGCTTTGCTTTAACAACTAGTAACAATAATAATGTCTTGGTAATAGTCAATTTATTAGATACCAATACTAAGTTAGGGTTGTATTATACTACCAATTCAACTTCGACAGCTACTCCAGGGGCAAGAGATACTGTAGTGGATTATTTTAAATTTACTACTACAGATAATGGGGATGCAAATATTATAAAAAGAAATAGAACAGGTTCAGAAGCTTCAAGACATTTAGGTATCGCTAATGATTCATTAATTTATGTTCAAACGAGTCCCGGAACTTTGGTTAAAATAAAAGTACCGGGCTTGAAGAATTTTGCAAATAAAATTATTCATAGAGCTGAATTAATAGCGGAGCAGGTTCCAACTTCCAACCCTACAGCATTAGAATCACAATGGACTGCGCCTAGTTATTTATTTCTTGGCGCATATGACAGTGCATCAAATAGTATTCGAAATGTACCAAATGATTACCAAGGGACTGTTAACGCTGCACAGTTTGCACGTTTTGGTGGTAAGCTCATTTATAAATCTATTCAAGGCTATGATAATGTAGCTTCTTACAATTTTGATTTGAGTAGATACATGCAAGGCGTGGTATCAAGAAAAGATTCAATTTTTGATTTGAGATTAATGGCGCCTGTGAATGATTCCATTAGATATGTTCCACCATATCCTAATAATTTATCAGGCGGAGTAGATTACATTTCGAGAGCTGTTGCGAATCAACCAGCCATTGGTCGCGTGCGCTTAGGTGGTGGTAGCCATTCTAAATTTAGAATGCGCTTACACGTTTATTATTCCGATTTATAGTCAATAAGTATAATTAATATATTTGCACTTTAACAACATCTAAATAAAAGAATATGCCTTATTTATTTACATCTGAGAGTGTTTCCGAGGGACATCCAGACAAAGTAGCGGATCAGATTTCTGACGCCTTAATCGATAACTTTTTAGCATTTGATCCACAGTCAAAAGTGGCATGTGAAACTTTAGTAACCACGGGCCAAGTAGTTTTGGCTGGAGAGGTAAAGTCAAAAGCATATTTAGATGTTCAAGAAAT
Organism: Sediminibacterium sp.; assembly: GCA_036845345.1. Classification (GTDB taxonomy): domain Bacteria; phylum Bacteroidota; class Bacteroidia; order Chitinophagales; family Chitinophagaceae; genus Sediminibacterium. The sequence continues at coordinate 40,169 of DAIUEC010000004.1, read as the reverse complement.
TGCTAGAGGTGTAATTAAGAAAATTGGATACACGAAGAGTGAATATATGTTTGAGGCAAATAGCTGTGGTATTTTATCGGCTATCCATGAGCAATCAGCAGATATCAATCAGGGTGTTGATAGAAAGAAAAAAGAAGAACAAGGTGCTGGTGACCAAGGAATGATGTTTGGTTATGCAAGCAACGAAACAGAAGATTATATGCCATTGGCTTTGGACTTAGCGCACAAAATCTTAATTGAATTGGCTGCATTAAGAAGAGAGAACAAGGCGATTAAATATTTACGCCCAGATGCAAAGTCTCAAGTGACTTTAGAGTATAACGACAAAAACGAGCCAGTAAGAATTGACGCGATTGTTGTTTCAACTCAGCATGATGATTTTGATAAGGAAGGCAAGATGTTGGAGAAAATTAAAAAAGACATTATTGAAATCTTAATTCCAAGAGTAAAGGCAAAATACAAGAAATACGCTAAGTTATTTAACAAGGATATCAAGTACCATATTAACCCAACAGGTAAGTTTGTAATTGGTGGTCCACATGGTGATACGGGTTTAACAGGTCGTAAAATTATCGTGGATACTTATGGTGGAAAAGGTGCACACGGTGGTGGTGCCTTCTCAGGAAAAGATCCAAGTAAGGTAGACCGTTCTGCTGCGTATGCAACAAGACATATTGCAAAGAACTTAGTAGCTGCTGGTGTTGCAAGCGAAGTATTGGTGCAAGTTTCATACGCGATTGGTGTTGCTAAGCCAACTTCAATCAACGTAAACACTTACGGTACTGCTAAAGTAAAATTAACCGATGGTCAAATTGGTAAATTAGTAGAAAGCATTTTTGACATGCGTCCTTACTTTATCGAGCAAAGATTAAAGTTAAGAACACCAATGTATAGTGAGACTGCTGCTTATGGTCATATGGGTCGTAAGAATGAAGTAGTTACTAAAACATTCACAACTCCAGATGGTAAATCAAAAACGTTGAAAGTTGAATTGTTTACTTGGGAGAAATTAGATTATGTTGCGAAAGTGAAAAAAGCTTTCGGTTTAAAATAATTAAATGATTTTTAATAAAGGCCCGTTCCGAAATTTCGAGACGGGCTTTTTATTTTAATGAAAAATGAATTGAATGGTTATGGCAGCATCTGAAAAACAATCACAGGAAAATCCTTGGAAAAAAATAAGTGCTCAAGTTAAATATGATAATCCTTGGATTAATTTAACAGAGTATCAAGTAATTACCCCGGCAGGTACGGAAGGAATTTATGGTAAAGTGCATTTTAAAAATATTGCAGTTGGAGTGATTGCTATTGATGCTGAAAACAATACTTACTTAGTTGGACAATATCGTTTTCCATTGGATTTATATAGTTGGGAAATTCCAGAAGGTGGATGTCCAGAGGGAACAGATTGGTTGGAAGCGGCTAAAAGAGAATTGAAAGAGGAAACCGGTTTTGAGGCAGGGAAATGGACGGAGATTTTACAAATGCATGTCTCTAATTCGGTTTCAGATGAATTTGCAGTTGTATATGTGGCAGAGGAATTAATTGCAGGAGCGTCTGAACCTGAGGAAACAGAAGATTTACAAATCATAAAAATGCCTTTTACGCAAGCAGTACAATGGGTGATGGAGGGTAAAATAACGGATTCTATATCCGTTGCTGCTATCTTAAAATGGAATGCTATAACTTTGAGCCATGCAGGAGAGAAATAATAGACCAGAAAGGAAATATTCAGGGCCAAGAAGATTTAGTCCAAGACCTAGTTTTACCACAGAGCGTAAATTTATTATTGGTCGTCAACCTTTAATTGAATCCTTAGAGTCTGGTGCCAATATTGAAAAAATATTAATTCAAAAAAATGCACAAGGGGAAGGATTAAATGAGATCAAACATTTTGCGCGTGAAAAGACCATTCCTATACAATTGGTGCCCATTGAGAAATTAAATGGAATGACCAAGGCCAATCACCAAGGCGTGTTGGCATTTATTTCGAATGTTAAATATTTGGATTTACAAGAGGTGATTGATTTTGTAGTAGCAAAAGGGGAGACCCCCTTATTTGTAATGTTAGATGGGGTTACAGACGTAAGAAATATTGGAGCCATAAGTAGAAGTATACATTGTTGTGGTGCTCAAGCATTAATTATTCCTGATAAAGGAGTAGGTGCATTAAATGAGGAAGCTTTTAAAAGTAGCGCAGGTGCATTGGAGCATATACATGTAGTACGTGTAAGTAGTTTATTAAAAACAGTCGATGATTTACATTTAAATGGCATACAAGTTTTTACAAGTGAAATGCGTGCAGATAAAAACGTACATGAATTGGATTTAAATGTACCATCTTGTATTATCATGGGGGATGAGGGCAGAGGGGTGCAACCTTATTTAGCAAAGGCGGCAGATTATTTCTTTAAAATTCCAATGGCCACAAACTTTGATTCCTTCAATGTTTCTGTAGCTGCAGGTATTGTTTTATACGAAGCTATGAAACAAAGATTATTCCCTACCACAAAATAATTTCCAATGAGTGCGGTGAAATTCAAATTAACATTGTCGGCACATCCATCTAATGTATCTATTGCCTATCAGCAAAAAACAATGTTAATTGGATCTTGTTTCACTGAAAATATGGGTGCTAAATTAAAGCAACATCTTTTTGAAACACTCGAAAATTCACATGGTATTTTATTTAATCCAGTAAGTGTTAAAAATGCGATTAGCGATTATATTTCAAACAAGCAATACACCGAAAATGATTTGTTTTTATTAAATGATGTTTGGAATAGTTGGCATCATCATAGTCGTTTTTCAGGTATTACAAAAGAGGAAGCTTTAAATAAAATTAATAATTCAATTAAGGAAGCAAACGCGTTTTTGAAATCTGCTAATCATTTAATTATTACACTAGGTTCCGCTTGGTTGTATACTTTAAATGAAAATGCACCTGACTATGCTGGTTTAGTTGTTTCAAATAATCACAAAGCGCCTTCTAGTTGGTTCACAAAAAAATTAATTAAGTCTGCAGAATTACTGGGCGATTTAAATTCTTTAGTGGAAGCCTTGCAAAAGTTTAATCCTTCCTTACATATCATATTTACCATTAGTCCAGTGCGACATTTGAGAGAAGGACTAGTTGAAAATAATAGGAGCAAGGCCGTTTTAATTCAGGCAGTGCATGATTTAATGGAAACAAATTCAAATGTTGAATATTTCCCTGCTTACGAATATGTGATTGATGATTTAAGGGACTATCGTTTTTATGCCGAAGACTTGGTGCATCCAAACTATGCAGCTACGAATTATGTATGGGAGAAATTTGTAGAAACCTATTTTGCGGTTGAAACACAATTGGTAATGAAACAGGTTGCAGAAATGCAGTTGGCTTTACATCATAAACCCTTTTTTTCAGGGTCAACGGAGCATCAAAAATTTATACATGCTTGCATCGCAAAAGCAACTGTTTTGATGGCAAATCACCCTTATCTTTCTTTACAAAATCATATTCAGGCTTTTAAAAGTCAAATTGGCAAATAATTACTTAATTTAGACATCTAAATTATTTGTATGCGATTATTGCCATTGATTGCTTCCGCTGTAGCTACAGTTGGACTCGTTGCAGTCTTAAATACTCAATTGCCAAGTGGAACATCTAAAACGCCTAAACTTGGATACTTTCTTTCACCCCAACATGGCTTTTGGAAAAATGCCGAAAAAGTAGATGCTAGTTTTGATGCATCCATTGTTGCTGGTGAATTAAAAGGGAATGTAGATGTTTACATGGACGACAGATTGGTGCCTCATATTTATGCGGATCATGATGAGGATGCTTATTTTGTTCAAGGTTATCTACATGCTAAATTTAGATTATGGCAAATGGATTTTCAAACCCGTGTTGCCTCTGGAAGACTAAGTGAAATTGCTGGTGCGGATAAACTTTCCATAGATCGTTTTTTCAGAAGACTTGGAATGGTATATGGCGCAGAACAAACTGAAAAATACATCAATGAAAACAATCCTGTAATGAAGGCTACTGTAGATGCTTATACAGCAGGTGTAAATGCATATATAAAGCAATTAGCTCCAGAAAATTTGCCTTTAGAATTTAAATTGATGAACTATCAGCCTGAAGAGTGGACGCCAAAAAAGACATATCTTTTTTTAATGTTCATGTCTTATGATTTAACAGGTCGTTCAGCAACTGCAGATTTACAATTAACCAATACAAGAGATTATTTAGGCTTTGATTTATTTGATAAATTATATACCAATCAACAAGACTCTTTGGATCCAATTATTCCAAAAGGAACTGTATTTGCAAAACCTTCCATTGTTCCTGTAAAGCCCGCTGGATCTGATATTGCCTATTTAAAAAAGCAGGATCCGAATTCAATGGCTAGTAAAGTTTCTGCTAGCCCTGAAGCACCAGATAAAAATAATGGAAGCAATAACTGGGCGGTGTCAGGTAGTAAAACAAAATCAGGTCGCCCCATTTTATGTAGCGATCCTCATTTGGGTTTAAACTTGCCTTCATTATGGTATGAAGTACAAATTACCACTCCTACGCATAGTACTTATGGCGCTAGTTTCCCAGGTTCTCCTGCGGTAATTATTGGGTTTAACGATAGCTTAGCTTGGGGTGTAACCAATGCAGGTAGAGACGTTCTCGACTATTATGAATTAAAATTTAAGGATAGTACCCAAAAAGAATATTGGTTTAATGGCACTTGGCAAGCAACAACCAATAGACAGGAAATTATTAAAGTAAAGGATAGTGCGGATGTGGTAGAAAATATTGCAATGACACATTGGGGACCTGCTATGTTTGACAAGTTTTATCAAAACCCTCAATCAAAGGGTCGCAATTTAGCAGTGAAGTGGACTGGACATAATGCGTCTACTGGTGTTGAAACTTTTTATAAATTAAATAGAGCTAAAAACTTTGATGATTATTTAGCGGCTATTTCTTTATGGAAATGTCCTGGACAAAATTTTGTATTTGCAAGCAAGTCGGGTGATATTGCAATTAAACAACAAGGAAGCTTTGTAGCGCGTTGGGATCGTCAAGGTGATTTCATAATGCCAGGTCAAGATAGTAGTTATGATTGGCAGGGCATAATACCTAACGAAGAAAATCCAATGATCAAAAATCCTGAAAGAGGATTTGTAAGTAGTGCTAATCAAAAATCGGTGGATCCAAGTTATCCATACTATTTAGGTACTGCAAGTTCTTTCCCATTATACAGAGGAATTAGTGTGAATAAGCGTTTACGCACAATGAATCAAATTACTGCAGAAGATATGCAGCATTTGCAAACGGATAATTATAATGTTTTTGCGGAAGTAGCAAGACCTGCTCTAATGAAATTTATAGAACCTAATAAATTAAGTCCTGATGCACAAAGAATGGTAAAAGAAATGACCAATTGGAATTTATACAATAATGGAAATGAAAAGGGCATTACAGTATTTAAAATGATTTGGGATAGTGTGGAAGATGCAGTATGGGGTGATGAATTAGCGGGATCGCCAATTCCATTAACGAAACCTGAAGCTTATGTTTTATTAGATCAAATGAATAAGGATTCTAATTTTTCAGTAGCGGATGATATCAGAACAAAAGGCAAAGTAGAAACTTTAAAAGAGCAAGTAAACTTAGGTGTTGAAAATGCAACAAAAAAGTTAGTAGCATTAGAGAAAGAAGGAAAATTAGAATGGTCATTATTCAAAGCAACCAGAGTTTCGCATTTAACAAAAATACCTGCATTAAGTAGATTGAATTTGCCAATAGGAGGAGGTGTTAATATTGTGAATGCAACAAGTGAAGCCCATGGGCCTAGCTGGAGAATGGTAGTGCATTTAACAGATGAAATTGAAGCCTATGGTTTATATCCGGGTGGACAAAGTGGAAACCCAGGTAGTCCTTATTATGATACTTTTGTTGATTATTGGGCAGCTGGAAAATATTATAGATTGCTATTCTTGCCAAAAGAAAAATTGGTTGCACATGAGCGAACTAAATGGCATATTCAATTCACTAAGGCTTAATTAAATCAAATTCAATTAAAATTATTTTATGAAAAATATTGCTTCTGAAAATATAAAATTCATTGTTAGCATTTTAATCTCAGCTTTAATGGCCTATGCAATTGGAATTTATGGAAACTTACCTTGGTGGAGTTTTGTGGTAACCAATTTTATCATTGCTATTGTAGTGAATCAAAAACCCGGTAAATCTTTTTTATCAGGTGCACTTGGTATTGGAGTATTGTGGTTGGTTTTGGCATTGGTAATTGATACTCAAAACAATCATATCCTTTCCGTTAAAGTGGCTAATATCTTGCCACTTAAAGGTTCCTATATTGCACTTATCATAATTACTTCAATTGTTGGTTTCTTATTAGGGGGCTTATCATCCTTGACAGGTTACTTTGTTAGAAAATCATAAAACATAGTTCACATTATATAGAGATTACAGAGCTGACTTTTATCAGCTCTGTTTTTTTTAGCAGTATTGTAATTATATTTGCACTGAATTTGCTTAATCTGTAATTGAGCTTAAATTTAATTTTTATGTCAGTACTGCACAATCGCATCTCCAATGAGGAGTTGAAAGTAAAGTTGTATGAGGAAACTTTTCCTAGAACAACCATCAGTTTTTATCAGTATTTCCCAATTCAAGATCCCCAGGCATTTAGAGATGAAATTTATCGTGCTTTAAACGCGATGAAAGTGTTTGGTCGCATTTATGTTGCCACAGAGGGAATAAATGCACAGATTAGTGTACCCACTCATAATTTTGAAGTATTTAGAGATTATTTATACTCGTTTAAACCTTTAAAAGGGTTGCGGTTAAATGTTGCAGTGAATGATGATGGTAAAAGTTTTTGGGTGTTAAGAATTAAAGTACGTGAAAAAATTGTTGCCGATGGTATTGATGATCCCAATTTTAGCATGGAGAATAGAGGTAAGTATGTGAATGCACAAGAGATGAACAACTTGTTGGCTAAGGAAGATACCATCGTAATTGATATGCGCAATCATTATGAATATGAAGTGGGGCATTTTGAAAAAGCCATTGAAATTCCATCTGACACTTTTAGGGAACAATTGCCGATGGCTGCAGAAATGATGAAGAATAAAAAGGATAAAAATATTATCATGTATTGTACTGGTGGTATTCGTTGTGAAAAGGCAAGTGCGTATATGTTACACCAAGGTTTTAAAAATGTGTACCATTTAGAAGGCGGAATTATTAATTATGCAAACAAGATAAAAGAAGCTGGTATTGAGAGTAAGTTTAAAGGAAAGAATTTTGTTTTTGATGAAAGATTAGGCGAGAAAATCACAGAGGATATTATTGCAAAATGTCATCAATGTGGCAAGCCTGCAGATACGCATACGAATTGTAAAAATGATGCCTGTCATTTATTATTTATTCAGTGTGAAGATTGTGCTAAAAGCTTTGATGGTTGTTGTACCACAGAGTGTATGAATGTGTATCATTTGCCATTAGAAGAACAGGAAAAATTAAGAGCAGGCAAGAAAAATGGCATTCAAGTTTTTAACAAAAGCAAGCAAAGATTAAGACCTAAATTGGGTGTTGATATTGAAGTTAAATAAGTTTAAAATTTTTCATTCTTCTCCGCTCGTCATTTAACGCTAAAAAACTAAAAACAAATCTAAAATTGTGAACTCGCTACGCTCAGACATGCACAATTTTTTAACGATTAATTTTTAGTTTTTCTTAACGCTATGACTCGATGTTCAGAAGTGAAAAGCTTTTAAATTTTTCAATAGGCTGATAATGAATCGCAAATCAATTGGTAGGTTTCTTGTTCAGATTTTGCTTCTGGTTTAAAAGGAGCTCCAATTACTTTTTCATACAATTCAATATATCTTTTTGAAATGGTGTCAATCCATTCATCTGTCATTGTTGGAACAGTTTGACCTTCCTTACCCATAAAATTATTTTCAATTAACCACTCGCGTACAAACTCTTTACTTAATTGTTTTTGCTTTTCTTTTTTAGTTTGTCTTTCTTCAAATCCATCTGCATAAAAATATCTCGAAGAATCGGGTGTATGAATTTCGTCCATTAAATAAATGGTGTCTCCAATTTTTCCAAATTCATATTTTGTATCTACTAAAATCAAGCCTTGTTTAGCTGCAATTTCTTTTCCTCTTGCAAATAAGGCCAATGCATATTTTTCTAAAACAGCCCAGTCTTCAGCGCTTGCCAAACCTTGTGCAATAATTTCTTCTTTTGAAATATCTTCATCATGACCTTCACTTGCTTTAGTAGAAGGGGTGATTATTGGAGTAGGGAAAAAATCATTCTCAGTCATACCGTCTGGTAAGGTAACACCACATAGTGTTCTGCCACCTGCGTTATAAGTTCTCCAGGCATGACCCACTAAATTTCCTCTCACCACCATCTCAATTTTGAAAGGTGTACATTTTTTACCAATGGCTACATTTGGGGCAGGGGTCTCTAAAAGCCAATTTGGACAGATATCTGTCGTTTTTTGGAGCATATATGCCGCAATTTGATTTAACACCTGACCCTTAAATGGAATAGGACGGGGTAGGATCACATCAAAAGCCGAAATACGATCACTTGCAATCATCACAAGTAATTCATTTTCAATGTAATATACATCTCTAACTTTGCCGTGGTATTCGGCTATCTGTTTTGGGAATGGGCTTGAATTCATGCCACTAAATTAAAATTTTAAGCTTAATATTTGATAATTTTTTTAAATGCTAAAATTTTGTTATTTTGTACTACAATTCAATTAAAAACAAACATTTATGAAACGATTGTTAAGCAAGATGGGTCTTTTTTGCCTTGCCACTTTGATGGTATTTTCGGTAAATGCCCAAAGTGCTAGTACTATTTCTGGTACTGTTAAAAATGCAAATACATCTGAAACATTGTCTTCAGTGACAGTGACTGTGAAGGGTGGAACTGCAGGTACTTTTACAGATGATAAAGGTAATTTTAAGTTAAGTGTAACTAAATTTCCGGTTACATTGTTAATTTCTTCTGTTGGATTTGATTCTAAAGAAGTAGTAGTTAGTAATGCAAGTGCAAAAGTTGCAGTTAGTTTAACGCAAGGATATGTATTGGGTTCTGATGTAGTTGTTTCTGCTTCGAGAGTAGCAGAACGTATCTTGGAATCTCCAGTTTCTATTGAGCGTGTAAGCAATGCACAAATCAGAGCAACTGCATCTTCTAGTTACTATGATATGCTTGCAAACGTAAAAGGAGTGGACGTTGTAGGCGCGAGCTTAACTTTTAAAAGTATTAGCACAAGAGGTTTTAACGGTAGTGGTAACACACGTATGAATCAATTGATCGATGGTATGGATAACCAAGCACCAGGTTTAAACTTCTCAGTTGGAACGATGGTTGGTTTGACAGAATTAGACGTTGATAATTTGGAGTTATTACCAGGTGCATCTTCTGCATTATATGGTTCTGGTGGAATGAATGGTACTGTTTTAATCAACAGCAAAAACCCATTCAAATACCAAGGTTTAAGTTTCCAAATTAAGCAAGGTGTAAACCATATCGACAACTACGAGCGTCCTCAAGCTGCATACAAAGATTATACAGTTAGATGGGCTAGCAAAATAGGAGATCGTTGGGCTTACAAAATTAGTGCTGAATACACTGAGGCTCAAGATTGGTTAGCAATGAATACTTCAGATTATTCTAGAACTACTGGTACTGCAAATGGACAAACGATCCCTGGTACAAGATACACTGATCCTAACTATGATGGTGTAAACGTATATGGTGATGAAACAACTTCATCTTTAAGTGGTGTTTACAGTTCAGTTAAAGCTGGCGTTTTAGGTGCATTAACTGCTGCTTATGGTGGTAATGCTACACTTGCAAATGGTGCTTTTGCTCAATTATATGGTGCAGCTCAAGCTGGCCCTTATTCTGGAAATTTAGCAACTTATTCTGCTTTCTTAAAAGGTGCAAATGCTGCTTTAGCTCCTTATGCACCATATTTATATGGTGATGCAAAAGGTATGTTTACTGGTATCAATGTAAGCCGTACAGGTTACAATGAAGCTGATATCATTGACCCAGTTGCTAAGAACTTAAAAGTTTCAGGATCATTACATTATAAAATTAATGACAATACTGAAGCTTCTGCAAGTATGTATACTGGTTCTGGAAACACAGTGTATACTGGTAGTGACCGTTATTCTTTGAATGGCTTAAATATGACTCAGTTAAAATTAGAGATTAAGTCTAAAAACTGGTTCGCTAGAGCATACCAAACATTAGAAGATGCAGGTAATTCATACAACGCAACTATTACAACTCGTTTATTCAACGAAGCTTGGAAATCTAGTACAGTATGGTATCCTACATATACTGCAGCTTATGTTCAATATAAAGATGCTGGTTTAGATGCTAATGCAGCAGGTGCTGCCGCTAGAGCAGTAGCTGATGCAGGTAGACCAACTGGAAATATCGGTTCAACAGAATTATTTAAGTCTATTGCAAATATCCCTATCTCTCAAGGCGGTGGTAGATTCTTAGATAAATCTTCATTGAATGTAATTGAAGCTCAATACAACTTAACAGATGTATTAGGTCTTGATAAATATGACGCCTCTTTATTAGTAGGTGGAAGTATTAAAGGTTATGTATTAAATTCTCAAGGAACATTATTCGCTGATACTACACATAGAATCTGGATTAACGAAAACGGTTCTTATGCACAATTATCAAAAAAATTCTTTGGTGATATCTTGAAATTGTCTGTATCTGGTCGTTATGACAAGAACGATAACTTCGCTGGTCGTTTTACGCCAAGAGCAACTGCAGTAGTTAAAATTGCTGAAGACAATAATATCCGTTTATCATACCAAGAAGCTTACCGTTTCCCAACAACTCAAAACCAATGGATTAACTTGTTAGTGGGTGGCGGTACTCGTTTAATGGGTGGTTTACCTCAATTAAGAAATTATTACCATTTTGATACAAACCCTGCTTATTCTTTAGCTAGCGTTTTGGCTGGTGCTCCAGTTCAACAACAGTTTGGTGAGTTTAAGCCAGAGTCAATGAGTTCTTTTGAAGTTGGTTATAAAACTTTAATCAACAAGCGTTTATTACTTGATTTTTATGCTTATGCAGGTAAGTACACAAACTTCATTAGTGGTGTAACAGTTTTACAATCTCGTAATGCTGCAAACCCTCAATTATCTGATTTATTAGATGCGTCTAAGCGTATTGCTTATAGCATTTCTACAAATGCTCCTGGTGATGTGTATACGAGTGGATGGGGAATTTCTGCTGATTATTTGTTACCAAATAACTTCAGTTTCTCTTCTAGCGTTTATACAGACGAAATTGGAAATTTACCTTCTGGATTTATTTCTTACTTCAACACTCCATTGTTCAGAGCTAACTTTGCTTTAAACAATTCTGGTTTCTTATTTAAGAACAGATTAGGATTTAGCGCAAATTTACACTACCAAGATGACTTCATTTACGAAGGAACTTTCGCTGTAGGTAAAGTAGCTTCTTTCAACACAATTGACGCTGTATTAACTTATAAAGTGCCTTCTATCAAATCAATGATTAAAGTAGGTGGTACTAATATCTTAAACCATTACTATCAAACTGCATACGGTAGCCCAACAGTGGGTGGCTTGTACTATGTAAGTTTTGCATATAATATTTTATAGATTTTAATTCCTTAAAGGTGGGTTAGCCTTGAGAATCCCTCTTCGACATGTCGGAGGGGGATTTTTTTGCATAAAACAGCTATTTTTCTTGTCAAAATCGCTAATTTCGCAATCAAAATAAATTCATACCATGCGATCAATTGCATTTAGAGAAGCCCTTCGTGAGGCGATGAACGAGGAAATGAGAAGAGACGAACGTGTTTTGTTAATGGGAGAGGAAGTAGCAGAGTACAATGGTGCTTATAAAGTAAGCCAAGGAATGCTTGCTGAATTTGGTCCTAAGCGTATTATTGATACACCCATTTCTGAATTAGGATTTACTGCTGTGGCGGTTGGTGCTGCTCAAAATGGTTTAAGACCAATCGTAGAGTTTATGACTTGGAACTTTGCTGTATTACCTTTGGATCAAATATTAAATACCGCTAGCAAAATGTTAGCAATGAGTGGTGGTCAAATTGGTTGTCCAATTGTAATGAGAGGACCTAATGGTAGTGCTGGTCAATTAGGTGCACAACACTCTACTGCTTTTGAAAGTTATTTAGCGAATATACCTGGTATTAAAGTGGTATCTCCTTCAAATGGTTACGATGCAAAAGGTTTATTAAAGCAAGCTATCCGTTATGAGGAAGATCCAATAATGTTCTTAGAGAGTGAAGTAATGTATGGAGATAAAAGCGATGTTCCTGATGAAGAATATTATATTCCATTAGGTTTAGCGGATGTTAAAAAAGCAGGAACGGATGTTACAATTGTTTCTTATAATAAAATGATGAAAGTGGCATTAGGTGCTGCTGCAGAATTAGAAAAAGAAGGAATCAGTGCTGAGGTAATTGATTTGAGAACAATTCGTCCATTAGACTGGATGACTGTTTTAACAAGCGTTAAAAAAACAAATAGATTGGTAATTATTGAAGAGCAATGGCCGTTTGCTTCTGTATCTTCTGAATTATCTTACCGTATTCAAAAAGAAGGCTTTGATTATTTAGATGCACCAATTCGTCGTATCACAAGTGCGGACGCGCCAATGCACTATGCACCTAATTTAACTGCTTTGGCAATTCCAGACATCGCAAGATCTGTAAACTTGGTTAAGGAAGTATTACGTCAGTACAAATAGGCTTTTAAAAGACTATTGATACGGTATTTCGACCTTTTACAATTGGAATGAGTCAATTAACAATCTTTTTTATAAATATCCCTCACAAAGGGATATTTTTGTTACAGATAAACAAATACATTTTATGGGAATCGTTTTATTCATTATTTTTTGGTTGGGTTGGCATATTGGTATTTTTGCGATGTTAAAAAAAGCAGGTGTTGAAACCAATAAGGCGATCATTCCTATTTATAATACATGGGAAGTTGTTAAGCTTTGTAATATTTCCAAATTTTGGTTTTGGATTCAGCTCATTCCAATTTTAGGACAATTTGTTACCCTTTGGATTTCGATCATTTTTGTAATGCATTTTAAAAGAGTAGGATTAATTCATCATACCTTAACTGTATTTTTCCCTTTTATTTATTTGCCGTATTTGGGATATTCGAAAAATGAAAAATGGCATGGTACTGAAGCATTAGCACATTATCATAAATCAATTTCTAGAGAATGGGTTGACGCAGCAGTTTTTGCTGTAGTGGCTGCCACTTTAATTAGAACATTTTTATTTGAAGCTTATGTGATTCCAACAGAGAGTATGGAAAAGACATTGTTAGTAAACGATTTTTTGTTTGTTGACAAAGTAACTTTTGGTGCAAGAATTCCGCAAACACCAATTTCATTTCCTTTTGTTCATAATACTTTGCCTGGATCCGTTACTACACCATCTTATGTAAAATGGATTCAATTAGATTATAGTAGACTTCCAAAACTTAGAGACGTTAAACGAAATGATGTAGTGGTATTTAATTTCCCTGCAGGGGATACCATTATTAATTTACCAGAATTTGGAAGTAAGATTCCTTATTATGATGTGTTGAGAAGTCCAGAGTTTAATGGAGACAGAGAAAAATTAAATGCACAATATCCAATACTAGTACATCCAACAGACAAAACCGATAATTATATTAAACGTTGTGTAGGACTACCAGGTGATTTAATTCAAGTAAAAAATAGTCGATTATTTGTAAATGGTGCTCCTGCTTTTGTTGCAGACAATGCACAAACTGAATACTTAGTGGAAACCAGTGGCAAGCCCATTCCTGAGGATTATATTGAAGATAGTTTAGGAATCAATATTTCAGAAGCTACTGCCGATTTTCAGCCGGTTGACGGAAGGCCCAATACTTTTAAAATAAATATGACTGCTACTGCGGCAAATGCATTAAAGCAATTGCCATTTATCAAGTCAGTTAATTTTTATGAGGAAAATACTGTGGGTTACACTTTCCCAAATGATGTATTGCATTTTCCATGGACCATTGACAATTTTGGTGCCATTCGTATTCCTAAAAAAGGAGACATCATTAATTTAAATGATAGCACCATTGAATTGTATCGTAGACTAATTTGTACTTACGAACATAATAGTTTAGAGAAAAAAAATGGACAGTATATCTTGAATGGAATTGCTTCAACAAATTATACGGTAAAACAAAATTATTATTGGATGATGGGGGACAATCGTCATCGTAGCCAGGACAGCCGCTTTTGGGGCTATGTTCCAGAAACGCATATAGTTGGTAGAGCCGCTTTAATTTGGTTTAGCTATAGTAAATCAGTTAGATGGAATAGATTGTTTAATCTTATTAAATAAGTAGATGCATAAAAAATTCGAGTTCGAATATGACTTACTCAGCAATGCAAGTAGTCTTAATGAGGCTGATTTTGAATTATTAGAAGCTGCTAAACAAGCCACTAAAACTGCTTATGCTCCTTATTCTAATTTTCATGTCGGCGCTGCTGCTCGATTGTCATCAGGATCTATAGTAATTGGTTCCAATCAAGAAAGCACAAGTTTCCCAGTTGGAATCTGTGCTGAACGTAGCTTGTTAAATAGCGTAGGAAGCCAATTTCCCGACCTTTCTATAACAACCATGGCAATTAGTTATCAACCCCTAGGCAAAGATTCTAAAGAGCCCATATCGCCTTGTGGCATGTGTAGGCAATCCTTATTGGATTATGAGAATAGATATGGTGCACCCATTAAAATAATATTATCAGGAATGAGCGGGGAAGTAATGGTCCTTAAGTCTGCTTCTCTTTTATTACCTTTTGGATTTGACGGCTCCATGTTAAAATAACCAACAGGTTATTATCAACTTTAAAATAGGGTTTGTACTCCCAAGGCCAATCTAAACTCGTGCTGTAAAAGCCATTTTTTTCTTCCTTTCCCCCAAGCATATCCCACTAAGGATTTATCTGTTCCAATAATTCTGTGGCATGGAACAATGATGGCTATTTTATTTTTCCCATTGGCTGCAGCAGCTGCTCTAATTACTTTGGGGTCTCCCAATTTTTTTGCAAGGTCGGCATAGCTTAAAGTTTTTCCAAAAGGCAATTCGTATAACTCCTTCCAAACCTTTTGTTGAAATTCAGTGCCTTCTTGATTAATGGGAACAGTAAATTCTCTTCTAGTGCCTGCAAAATATTCAATCAATTCATCCACGCATTGGTGAATGACATCTGGCAGTTGAGCATCATGATCTATAAAAGCTGGAGTATTTTGCTCGTCTATAAATCCCAATTCAGTGATGCAGCCATCATCGGCAGTAATATTTAACTGTCCAATTGGGCTATGATATATATGGGAGACAATCGTTTCCATTTATGCTTCTAAATTATTTGCAATATCAATAAGGTCTTGTTGTTTGTATTGTAAAATGGGGCTTGAATAACATTTTGCTAATTCAAGTAACAATTTTTTAATGATACCCACATTTGACAATTGCTTGTAGTTGCTATTTTTAGGAGTAATATTGGATCTCGTAAAATACTGATCTAAATCTTTTTGAGAAAAAGGATGTCCAGTGGTGCCTTCAACATAAAATTGAATATACTCTTGAGGGTGAGGATAATTCTCGGTAGCCTCCCAGTCGGGTGTATAAAAAGCAACAATACATTGCTTAGGAATATTTATAAATGCTGCTTGAATTTCGAGTTGATTGCAAAGCTCAGCATATAAAATGGTGTTTGAAAACGCGTTCCCTTTTTTTGAAAGTAATGGAGCAGAAATTAAAAACTCCTCGGGCTTTTCATAGTTCACTTCAACCCCTTTAATTTGGTAATAATTGAAAAGAATATTTCTCAACACATTCGCCTGCTCAAGAGGTGTTAAATAATTATTAAGTTCTAGCCATATATTCCTTCTAATTTTTTCAATTTGATGACGCAATGTATCAATGGCTATTTCTGGATTTTGAAATTGATTCACTAACAAAGCTCCTTCAAATAAAGAGGGGTTAGGGTTGGATTTCCAAACTGAAAATGCTTCTTTTAAATCTTGCAATCTCAGCTTATAAATCATCAATTCAATTCTTTCTAATGTAGACTCTTCAAGTGTATTCTCCCATAAATTTTCTAAATCAGCGATGATGGGTGTACCGTAATTCAATAGCCTGTCTGAAATAGTATTAAATATTTCTTCATCAGGATCATCGATCAATTTAAACAGTGCTTTTATCTCTTTTTCGTTATCCATGAATAAAGTAAATGGGGTTATTATTATTCAAATCAACAGCTTTTTTTTGACATTAATAACCATTAGTTATCCCATATATGTGGATATATATGGACAAACTGACATAATATTCTCATTTATTATTCGTTAACCCTAATTTATTGATTTTTAACAGCTTAAATTTCACGAATTGGCTATATTTGATAATCATTTTTGAACCATATGCAAACTAACGAAACATTTTCTACTCCTAAATTTCCAGTAGCGACTAAGTCACTTCACGCAGAATTGAAAAGAAGAGTGAATGAATATTTAGACCAACATGAAATAAAAGCAACGGGTAACTTTAAGCTTTTTTCAAAAGCAATCATTTTAATTGGATTGTTTTTGATCACTTATGTTCATTTAGTGTTTTTTACGCCACCAACTTTATTTGCAATTTTAGAATGCGCATTTTTTGGCTGCTTGATTGCGGCAATTGGATTTAATGTAATGCATGATGGTAGTCATGGTAGTTTTAGTAAATACGCTTGGTTAAATAAATTAGCATCTTCTTCGATTAGTGTTTTAGGAGCAAGTAGATTTATGTGGGGTATGAAACACGTTACGATCCACCATACTTATACCAATATTGATGGTGTTGATGATGATATCGAAGTGGGTGTATTAATGAGAATGGCTCCAACACAAAAGCATTATTTAGTGCATCGTTTTCAGCATATTTACTTTTGGGTATTATATATGTTATTATACATCTTCTGGATTTTCTTTGCTGATTACAAAAAATATTTTTCTAAGAAAATTGGGTCTATTAGCTTCAAGAGCATGACTTTTGCAGAGCATTTTGAATTTTGGGCAGTCAAAATTTACCATGCAGCTGTATTTGTAATTCTACCAATTTATATGTTAGGTTGGGTGAGCTGGTTGGTTGGATTCTTGATTGCCACTTTTGTAGCTGGCTTTGTGTTAAGCATTGTATTCCAATTAGCGCATACTGTAGATGATACTGAATTCCCAGTTGCCATTCAGCCAGAAAATAGAATGCCTGATGAATTTGCCGCACATCAAATTCAAACCACTGCTAATTTTGCTACTAAAAGTAAAATTGTAAGTTGGTTAGTAGGAGGGTTGAACTTCCAAATTGAACATCATTTATTTCCTAAAATTTCACATGTACACTATCCTGCGATTTCTAAAATTGTAAAGGAAGCATGTGCTGATTTTAAATTAAAATATATTGAGTATCCTACTGTTGGAAGTGCCATTAAAGCACATATTAATTTCTTAAGATTAATGAGTAAGCCTTCAGCGGCTTAATTATTTTCAAATACTTTTTAAAGGGATGCAATTTGCATCCCTTTTTTTTATGGCCAAATTGATGGCTAAATTAATTGTATTGCTTCGATATGATATTCAAAACATACTTTACTTCGCTGTTCGCAAAACGCTGTAGTTGTTATTAGGTATTTAGATATACTTTTCTAGTATGTTTATACTGTAAGAAGTAGTATTGATTTTCGCTTCGCTATGCTCAGAGCTGCGTAAAGTATGTTTTGAATATCACTAGCGGATTTTCAATATAATGCCGTAGCGAACTTTGAGCCTAGCGTAAGTATTATAAAAAGTCATTACATAGTTTAAATATATATGCGGAGGGAGAAATAATTTTGCCTTTATCATTATAGCGTTTGGCGATAGAGAGCAGAGGCATTACTATTGAAATCCGTAATATGTGATACCAATAAAAATCCCGAGGCGGGGCCATCGGGAATTTGGTATTTTGAAATGAAGCAATCGATTAAGATGCTTTCTTTTTGCGGGCTGTTTTGCGCGGAGGATTTTTCTTTAACTCTTCAATAATTTCTTTTACTTCTTCGATCGTTAAAGTTTCCACTTTTTCTTGTTGCTCTTTAGTCAACTTAAAGTTGCGTAACCCTTGCTTGATATAAGGACCATAAGGGCCTCTTAGTAATTGAATTTTCTCTTTTTCAAATACTTTAATGGTACGCTCGTCTTTTGCTTTGCGCTTTTCAGCAATCATAGGAGTCAAATCCTCGAGTGTTACGGTATAAGGGTCCATTTCCTTATTAAGAGAGTAGAACTTCTTATCATGCGCCGCATAAGGGCCAAAACGGCCAATATTTACAGTTACTTCTGCGTCTTCAAATAAACCCAATGTTCTTGGTAGCTTAAATAATTCCATGGCTTCCTCAAAACTAATGGTCTCGATACTTTGAGAAGCTTTTAATTTTGCAAATTTTGGTTTTTCTTCCTCATCCTGATGACCGATTTGCACCATTGGTCCATAACGGCCCATACGCGCTATTACTTTTTTACCAGAAATTGGATCAAAACCTAATTCTCTTTCGCCCTTAGCACGTTCTGCATTTTCTAAGGTATGTTCAATGGTTTCATGGAATGGGTTGTAAAACTCCTCCAACATTTTACTCCACTTTAATTTACCTAATGCGATTTCGTCAAACTCGCCTTCAATTTTAGCAGTAAAACCAAAGTCCATTACTTTAGGAAAGTTTAACTTTAAAAAGTCAGTAACTACTAATCCTAAATCGGTAGGAGACAATTTGTTTTTTTCAGCTCCCGTAATTTCAGAAGCTTCTTCGGTTTTAATTTCATCCTTAGCGTTAAGTGATAAAATTTGGTAAATTCTTTTAACACCTTCTTTTTCTTTTTTCTCTACATAATTACGCTTCATAATCGTCGTAATGGTTGGAGCGTAAGTGGAAGGTCGTCCAATGCCTAATTCCTCTAATTTTTTTACCAAGCTAGCCTCCGTATATCTGGAAGCGGCTCTGCTAAAGCGTTCTAGCCCAGTCATGCTAACAAAATCTAATACTTGGCCTTTAGCTAATGGTGGCAAGATTGCTTCTGCATTTTCATCTTCTTCGTCAATTTCATCATCATCTTTGCCTTCTAAATATACTTTTAAGAAACCATCAAATTTCATCACTTCGCCACTCGCAGTTAAGGTTTCTTTATTGGTAGAAATTTCAATTTTCGCAGTCGTCTTTTCAAATTGCGCATCACTCATTTGAGAAGCAATCGTACGTTTCCAAATTAATTCATATAAACGATTCGTGTCCGCATCGTCCACCTTTGACTCATTCATATAAGACGGTCTGATGGCTTCGTGCGCTTCCTGTGCACTTTCGTTTTTATTCTTAAACTTTCTTGGTTGATAATATTTATCTCCAAAGCTTGAATTAATCTCAGTTTTAATAGCATCCATTGCAGTCTCACTCAAACTAATACTATCTGTTCTCATGTAAGTGATCTTACCGCTTTCATATAGTTTTTGAGCAAGTAACATTGTTTTACTTACGCTATATCCTAATTTTCTAGAGGCTTCTTGTTGTAGGGTAGAAGTAGTGAAAGGTGCGGATGGTGTACGTTTCCCGTCTTTTACTGTTACATCTTTTACTGTGTAAGTAGCGCCTTTACATTCGGTTAAGAATTTTTCAGCAGCACCCGCAGTAGTTAATTTTTGTGGGCCATCTGCTTTAAACTTAACCTTCTTTTTATTAATATCTAATGCAGTAAATAAAGCCGAAACTTTAAATACACTCTCTGGAATAAATTGATTGATCTCTCTTTCTCTTTCTGCAATTAATCTTACCGCAACGCTTTGTACACGACCTGCACTCAAGCTTCTTTGCATGCCAATTTTACGCCATAAAACAGGACTTAATTCAAAACCAACAATACGATCTAAAATACGACGCGCTTGTTGTGCATCCACTAAATCCATATTAATTAAACGTGGATTTTCAACCGCTTTTTTAATTGCGGGAGCAGTAATTTCATGGAATACAATACGCTTAGTTTTCTTTGGATCTAAACCTAGTACTTCGGCCAAATGCCAACTAATACTTTCTCCTTCACGGTCCTCATCCGATGCCAACCAAACTTCCTTCGCCTTCTTGGTCATGGATTTTAATTCTTTCACCACTTTTTCCTTTTCACTGGGAACCATATATCTAGGGGCAAACTTGTTTTTCAAGTCAATACCCATATCATTTTTCTCTAAATCACGGATGTGACCATAACAACTACGCACTTCAAATTCTTCTCCCAAAATTTTCTCAATGGTCTTAGCCTTTGCAGGCGACTCAACGATTAGTAAGTTTTTTGACATAGTAGTCAACCGCTCCTTCGGGGTTTTTTATATTGAAAATCAACTATTTAAGTAATAAACTAGCGAAAGCAAAAAACTTGGCAAGTCCAATACTCGTGGTGCAATATTAGCCTATTCAATTTGAAAAATAAAAATCATATATCATTAAGCACTCAAAAAAGCCACAATTTGATCCACAATTTCGGGCGTTTTATATACTTTATTATGACCTAATCCATTGGTAATCAAGAATTTAATATTTTGGCCTGCATTTTTTTGAAAATTTTTCAAATCAGAGTAAGGGCAAACGCGATCTCCTTCGTCATGCACCCACAGTACTTGACCCTTGTAATTTTCAATGGCACGATCTGCTTCAAAAAAGGAAATAGGCTTGTCAGATAGGGTTTTTAATTCATTGTAAAATGCCTGAATTACGGGTTCGGAGAATCGCATCATGGAAAAGTAATTGGCAAAAGTGGTCGTGGTTTTAGTAGCGGGAGCGATCAACACAAATTTATGTTGTTCAGGATTGGCAATTTCTTCCGCAACCATCGCCAACGTAATTCCGCCAAGAGAGTGGCCCATAAAATGATCAATTGGACCATACTTATTAATAATGTGTTCAATTGCGTCTTTGTAGACAATAATATTGATATACTTCCCTTCACTTTGACCATGACCAGGTGCATCGAAGCCAATAACACGGAAGCCATTTTTTAAAAGTGGTTGAACATATTTCTCAAACTTATAAAAATAACTAGCATAACCGTGGCAAATCAAAACTGTTTTGCCATTGCTATTTGCAGGCACCCATTCATAGCCTTTGATCCTAATGTCACCTGTTACTTTTAATTCAAGTTGTTTGGCTTGATGAAAAATGGCGGGTGCCTTTGTTTTTTTATATTTAGGATAAGGCGTACAAAATAAGCTAAAAGCCAATTTACCTGCCATTGCTGGCGAAAGTTTCCCAATGGTGCGGAATTTGGTTCTTAAAAATTGGAGATACATTCTTTCTGAAAAGCCAGGCTTGGACATATACTTAAATTAGGCTGCAAAGATAAGCGCAGATAACGCGTTTGATGTATTTTTTTTGTATTTCGACAACAAAAAGTCTTGTATCAAGGCCGTTAAAAGCTATTTTTGCAAAAACACATTCTTAAAATATATGTACGATTTAAAAATTAATTTTGAGCAAAAGGGTTTGGAGCCTGTAGTATTGAACAATGTAAAGCCAGGTGAGAGCTTATTAGAAGTTTTATTGGACGCGGGTATCGAACTTCACCATAATTGTGGGGCTGTATGTGCATGTAGTACTTGTCATTTGTATGTTAAAAAAGGAATGGAATTTTTAGAAGAATTATCTGATAAAGAAGAAGATTTTATTGATAGAGCTGTTAGTCCAAGAATTGAATCTCGTTTAGGATGTCAATGTATTATTCAAGAAGGAAATGGAGAGATTGAAGTTACCTTACCTGATCAAACGCAGTTTTTAGGGGAGTAGAAAGCTCATTAATTCGAATTCATTAATTAAGTATTTAAAGAGAAAAATTAAAAATATGTCGCAGTTTGAACCACCAATTTACTGGAATGATCATGAGGATATCGCTCAAAAATTATATGAAAAGTTTGGCGATGATTTTACGGAATCAAAAATCTATAGAGTTCGTTTTACCGATTTATTAAATTGGGTACTAGAGTTGCCTCATTTTGAAGGCAAAAAAGAAGAGTCAAATGAAGGGCATTTGGAGATGATTCAAAGTGCTTGGGTGTATGAGTGGCGAGATAATCAAAAATAGGCTTACATTTAATTATTAAAATTTGAGTTTTGTTAGCCAGCTTAAAAAAAATAACCTGTTTTGTATTTGATGTTGATGGTGTCTTAACCAATGGTGAAGTGATTGTTATGCCCAATGGAATATTGGTTCGTAAAATGAATATCAAAGATGGTTATGCATTACAATTGGCTATCAAAAAAGGATATCATGTTTGGGTGATTTCTGGTGGTAATTCTGAAGAAGTAGAAGATAGATTGCGCAAATTAGGAATTACCGAAGTACATATGCGCGTCAAGGATAAGAGATCGCTTTTGCAAGAACTTTCTATTTTACATGGAATAGCATTGGATGAAATGTTATTTATGGGCGATGATATGCCCGACTACGAGGCCATGAATATCGTAGGGATTGCTGCTTGTCCAAAAGATGCAGCAGTGGATATTAAATCTATTTCAACTTATATCGCATTAGCAAATGGAGGTGAAGGGTGTGCAAGAGAAGTGATTGAGAAGGTGTTGAAATTAAATGACAGATGGGATGTTGAAGACCATCTGCGTGCACAGTAATAAAGCCCTAAATAGCTATCCTTGAAAAAAATTATTCATTTCTTTAGGCTTGTAAGGTGGACTAATTTAGTATTCATTTTATTGGCTGAATTTTTATTTCACTTTTGTATTTACAAGCCATTGTATCCATTGTCAGGCCCTCAGGTTGATAATACATTTTATTTAGTGGCACTTACCAATATTTTAATTGCTGCCGCTGGGTACATTATTAATGATTATTTCGATGTTAATATTGATCAAGTAAACAAACCACAAAAAGTAGTGGTGGGTTCTCATATTAGCAGAAGATGGGTGATTTTTTCTCATTTGTTTTTTAGTATCGTGGGAATTTATATTGCCGCCTTGGTATTTCCTTTTAAACAATATTGGCATATACACTTATCTAATATTGTAGCCATTTTATTATTGTGGTTTTACTCTACAAACTTTAAGAAAGATTTTTTAATTGGTAATGTAGTCATTTCCATATTAACTGCATGGTCCATAGTAGTGGTATATTTTTCAAAATTCACTATGCAGGAAATTACACATCCATTAATTAGTGATACCGCAAATTTTAGATTCGCAAAATTGATGATGTTGTATAGCATTTTTGCTTTCATATTAACCTTGGTTCGAGAGGCTTTAAAAGACATGGAGGATATTGAAGGTGATCAAAAATTTGGTTGTAAAACTTTGCCCATTGTTTGGGGGCTAATGCCTACAAAAATTTATATAAGTGTATGGTTAGTGGTTGTAATAGCTTGCTTGGCAATTATTCAGTTATATGTAATACCATTTGGGTGGTGGTATAGTATTTTATATTGTATTGCATTTATTATTGTACCATTAATGATTGTTTTATTTAAATTGAAAAATTCTTATACGAGCAGTGATTTTCGAAGGTTGAGTGCTTATGTAAAATTTGCAATGCTTGCAGGAATTTTATCCATGTTGTTTTTTTACTTTTTATTTTAGTCTATGACGTCTTTCATATTAGCATCCGCATCACCGCGTAGAAAAGATTTATTGCAATTAGCTGAAATTCCATTTGAGATTATTGTTTCTGCAACCGATGAGTCTTATCCTGATACTTTATCCATTACGGATGTACCTGCTTATATTGCCCATCAAAAAGCAATCGCTGTTGCGAATAAAGTGGGAGAGACGCAAACGCATCAGGAAGCCTGTATTATTGCAGCAGATACCATTGTTGTAATTGATGATCTTATTTTGGGAAAACCAAAAGATAGAGCGGATGCCATTTTATCACTTACAAAGCTTGCAGGCAAAACGCATCAAGTAATCACGGGGGTTTCCATTTTATGGAAAAATGAAGTCATCTCTTTTTCAGAAACAACCTTGGTTGAATTTCATCCTTTAAGCATTGATCAGATTGCTTATTATGTAGATAATTATAAACCCTATGATAAAGCTGGGGCTTATGCAATTCAAGAATGGATTGGCGTGATTGGAATAAAAAGTATTCAAGGAGATTTTTACAATGTAATGGGCCTTCCTGTGAGTAAATTGGTTCAAAAATTAAAGCAGCTATCATTACTTTAGAATAATAACAGCTGCTTTATTTGAATGATATAGTGCCTATTAATATTAGCCACTAAAATTTACCTGCTAAAATATTATAACCAGTTAAAAGCAATATCTAATTCAACATCTGGGTGTAAGCTTCTTTCCACTGGACAGGTACGCGCTACTCTTTCTAAAATTTCTTTTGTTTTTTCATCTAGGTTTAAAGCGGGCATCGTTACATGCGCAATTATTTTTCCAATTCTTCTAGGATCTGAAACCATCACTTTAGTTACTTCTACTTTTGCACCATCTAATACAATATCCATTGTTTGTGCTTTGATGCCCATTGTGGTAATCATGCAAGCGCCTAAACCTGTAGCGATTAAATCAGTTGGTGAAAATCTTTCTCCTTTTCCTTTATTATCGGTAGGTGCATCGGTTTCGATTGCGGAGCCACTTTGTAAATGTAAACAGGTAGTTCTTAGGTTTGATTCGTAGGTTACTGTTGCTGTCATAGTATACTTTATTTTAAGATTTATGATTTTGGTAAAATTACAATTTTATTCCCCTTAAGTCTTGTATTTTTGCAAAGTTAATAGCGCAATATGCAAGAACTACCTATTCTGAATACACAACCTGCTGAAAGATTAAAAAAGCCAGATTGGCTTCGTGTTAAGCTTCCCATAGGAGAAAGTTATAAACATGTAAGAGGATTGGTAGACAACCATAAATTACATACCATTTGTGAAAGTGGAAATTGTCCAAATATGGGAGAGTGTTGGGGAGAAGGAACAGCAACTTTCATGATACTTGGGAATATATGTACCCGTAGCTGCCAGTTTTGTGCAGTAGCAACCGGAAGACCCAAGCCTGTGGAATGGGATGAGCCACAAAGAGTAGCCGAAGCTGTTTATTTAATGAAGGTTAAACATGCTGTTTTAACGAGTGTGGATCGTGATGAATTACCAGACGGAGGGTCTATTATTTGGGCGAATACGATTAAAGCAATTAAGACATTATCCCCTGATACAACTCTTGAAACTTTAATACCGGACTTTAGAGGAATACAAGAACAAATAGATCGTATTATTGAAGCTGCTCCAGAAGTAGTAAGTCATAATATGGAAACGGTAGAACGCAATACAAGACGCGTTCGTGTGCAAGCAAAATATGATCGTAGCTTAGGTGTATTGGAATCTTTGAAAAAAGGGGGAAGAAGAACTAAGACTGGATTGATGCTTGGTATTGGTGAGGAAAAACACGAAGTGATTCAAACCATGAAGGATTTAGTTAATGTTGGTTGTGACGTTTTAACATTAGGGCAATATTTGCAACCGACTAAAAAGCATTTGCCAGTTCAGCGTTTTGTGCATCCCGATGAGTTCGCTGAACTAAGACAAATAGGCTATGAATTAGGTTTTGATTATGTAGAGAGTGGGCCATTAGTTCGTTCCTCTTATCATAGCGAAAAGCACGTGATCGCAGGATGGGGAAGAAACAAGTGGATGGAAGAGCAAGCAGCAAAATAATATTATTACGATATCATAAAAAAAGGCCCGAATGCATTCGGGCCTTTTTTTATAATTATCTATTTTAGATGGATGTTTATAATTTGAATAATCATCCATCTTGGAAGAACTAAATCTCGAATTCATGTCAATGAATTCGGAGTAAAATAATCGCGAAGCGTTTATTTTACTCCCACATCAATGCAGAAGCACCAAGAATCGCGGCATCGGATTCTTTTAAATGACTGAATAAAATTTTCACTTTGTTTTCGAAAATCTCAATCACATTCGCTTCCATATGTTCTCGTGTTGGTTTTAATATTAAGTCTCCAGCTTTCGTAAGTCCACCAAATAAAATAATGGCTTCTGGACTAGAGAACATCACAAAGTTAGCCAATGACATACCTAATATCTTGCCAGTAAATTCAAAAACTTCCTTAGCAACTTCATCATCTTGCTGAGCTGCATCAAATACATCTTTAGAAGTTATTTTTTCAATAGGAATATTGCGTAATAAGCTTGGGCGATCGGTGTCTCTTAAAATTTCCATAGCAGATTGTGCAACGCCCGTAGCAGATGCATAACTTTCTAAGGATCCTTTTTTGCCAGTACCAGGATGCAATCTTCCATCAGGAATAATAATCGTATGGCCTAATTCGCCAGCGAAACCATCATGTCCATAAATTAGTTGTCCGTTGGCAACAATGCCGCTACCAACGCCTGTACCTAATGTGATCATGATAAAATCTTTCATTCCTTTAGCTGCACCATACATCATTTCACCTACTGCAGCTGCATTTGCATCATTGGTTAATTTAACGGGAAGTTTAAATTTATCCTGTAACATTTTTGCAAATGGGATCACACCTTTCCAAGGAAGGTTAGGAGCATACTCAATGGTACCCGTATATACGTTCCCATTGGGTGCGCCAACACCAATTCCTTTAATACGACCTACGCCACCTACTTTTTCAATTAACTCACTTAACTTTTCGTGCAACTCATCAATATAAGTATGTACTTGTGCATGTGTGTTGGTAGCCATGGTGCTTGAATGCAATACATTACCATCTTTATCAACGATACCATATTTGGTACCAGTTCCTCCGATATCAACACCCACTACATATGATTCCATTGTGCTCATTTTATTTAATTAATCAATAGTTAATGATTCCATTTAATTAGTGTCCTCCTTTTGCTTCTGCTTCTTCATAATTAATTCCTTGCTTCTTTAAAATGCCTTTTACAGCAATAGAGAAGAATAAAATATAAGAGAAACATAAAACAGGAATCCAGAATGAATTGTGAATTCCAAAGCCAGGTGTTCCTGCATTTGAAGATTGTAAGAAGTCAGATAATTTACCTTGAATTGGAGGAATAATACCACCACCTAAAATCATCATAATTAAAAAGGCTGCACCTTGCGTTGTGTACTTTCCTAAACCAGCAATTGATAATGCAAAAATAGAAGGCCACATAATTGAACAAGCAATACCTCCAGTTAAGAATGCATAAGTTGCTAAATCACCTTTATTGAAAATACCAACAAGCATTGCTGTAATACCAATAATGCTGAAAATCATTAATGTTTTAGCAGGTTTGTCTTGGCTTAAATAGAAAGCACCAATTTGAATAAAGATGCAAACAATATACATGTATAAAGGACTCATATCATATTGTGCAATGCTATTAACTCCAATGATGATGCCAAAGGCAACTAATGGCACAATCAATGTTAAGATCTTTTTAGTGTTGCTTTTAAATTCAAAAGCAGAAATTGCACCTGTCCATCGACCAATCATCATACTACCCCAATACATTGAAATATAAGGAGCAATTTTTGAAGATGGGATGCTTCCAAAATCAGCTTGTTTTAATAATTCGCCTAAGTTAGATCCAATAGCAACTTCCACACCCACATAAACAAATAGGGCAAGCATGCCTAAAACCAATTGAGGATATTTCATTGCACCCCAACCGTTTTCATTTTTTTGTGCTGAGAAGTTAGCATATAATAAACCAACAACTACCGTTGCTAATGCTCCGAATAACCATTTTAATCTTGTTGTTTCAATATCCAATTTAGCAGCGTCTGTTAATGTTGTTGGATCAATTTTATAGCTATTAAAAATAGGAACAAACATTACTACCAATACACCAGTCATTATTAATAACAATCTAAGTGCTTTATTTGCGGGCTCTATTTTTTCTACATTAATACCAGCTGGGACTTTTTTAGAAAAATGGAATAACGCAGCAGCAGCTAAAAATAAACATCCTGCAGCACTATATAATATTACCACTTTGCTTAAGCTTAATGCAGCAATTTGATCATCGGTAATAGCAGCAGCTGTTCCAAATAAGGCAAATGCAACTACAATTGGCCCAATAGTTGTTCCGAATGAATTGATACCA
This sequence comes from Sediminibacterium sp., assembly GCA_036845345.1. Taxonomy (GTDB): domain Bacteria; phylum Bacteroidota; class Bacteroidia; order Chitinophagales; family Chitinophagaceae; genus Sediminibacterium. Next base: position 11,930 of record DAIUEC010000004.1, on the reverse strand, counting down.
CCCGCTAAGTTTACACGGCTAGCACCAGTGCTTTCATCACCCAATGCAATCGCAAATGGTTGAGCAGCGGTTTGTTGTAAAGAGAATCCTAATGCTACTATGAATAAACCTACAAGCATCCCTGTAAACGTATTCGCATTCACTGCAATGATCATTGCGGCTGCACCAATTGCAGAAAACAATAATCCATAAACAATACTTTTTTTATAACCCCATTTTCCAACAAGGTCTTTACCTCCAAAAGCACCATAGGCAAATAAGCCTAATGCACCAAGGTAGTAGGCTAAGTAAAAAGCGAAGTCTACTAGCTGACTTTGGAATTGGTCTAAATTAAATTTGTGTTTACAAAATGGGATAAATACGCTATTGCTTGAAGCAATAAAACCCCAAAAGAAGAATACCACAATAAGGGTAGATAACGCACCGGTATTGGTGGGCTGTTTAGTTTGGCTCATACATTCGTTAGTTTTGTCGTTTATCGAAAATCGATAGCGTAAAATACTTAAAATATATATTAAAACTTCAAATTCTACACTAAAAAATGGGGGTTGGTATTGTTGATAGTATTTTGTAAATTGAATGCAAATTCATGAAACCCATGACGATAGTTCATATAAGTGCAGAATGTTATCCAATGGCAAAGGCTGGTGGACTTGGTGACGTAGTAGGGGCACTTCCTAAATATCAAAATAAATCTGGGAATCAAGCAATTGTTGTGATGCCGATGTATAAAACGCCTTTTCTTGAAAAACAGGAGTGGGAGGTACATTTTAAAGGGAATACCAATTTAGGAGATTGGTTTTTTGAATATACCATTATCAAATTAAAGAATAGCACCCTTGGTTTTGAATTGTACTTAGTAGATATTAATGGATTATTGGATAGGCCTAAAATTTATGGCTATACCGATGACAATGATCGATTTATAGGCTTTCAAATTGCAGTTGTCAATTGGTTATGTAGTTGGGCGCAGCAACCTGATATTGTTCATTGTCATGATCACCAAGCAGGCCTTGTTCCTTTTATGATGAAGCATTGTTACGATTATCAAAAGCTTCAAAATATCAAGACGGCATTGACTATTCACAATGCGCAATATCATGGAGCAATGAGTTGGGATAAAAGTATTTTAATTCCAAGATGGGACTTATGGAAGCGTGGTTTGTTAGAATGGAATGGAAGTATCAATCCATTAGCGACTGCAATTAAATGTGCTGATAAAGTAACCACAGTAAGTCCAACTTACATGCATGAATTAAAAGTGCATTCCAATGGTTTAGAGTCTTTATTTGAAAATGAACAAGCAAAATGTGTTGGTATATTAAATGGCATTGATGTTGAATTGTGGAATCCAGCAACAGATGCAATGGTTCCTTATCATTACAATATAAAAGATGTAGTGGATGGTAAACGAAAAAACAAGGAAGTAATTTGTGAGCGTTATCATTTAAATATAGATAAGCCACTCATTGTATTTATAGGCAGATTAGTTGGAGAAAAAGCGGCAGATGTTTTACCCGGCGCCATTCAACATGCGTTAGACAAAACAAATTGTGGTGCTAATTTTTTAGTCATTGGCGCAGGAGACACTTCGGTTGAGTCAGCTTTAAATTATTTGGTGCAATTGTATCCAGGTGATTACAATACCTATATTGGATATGATGAAAGAACTGGACATGAGGCTTATGCAGCGGCTGATTTTTTATTGATGCCAAGCAGGGTGGAACCTTGTGGACTAAATCAGATGTATGCTTTGCGTTATGGTACCATACCAATGGTGCGCGACACAGGGGGCTTGCATGATACTGTGGTGGATATGGGTGATGAAAATGGTTTTGGCATTCGTTTTTTACACGCTTCAGAAGCTGATATTGTATATTCCATTGAGCGCGCTATTGAAGTGTATAAAGACAAAAATCAAATGCTCAAGATGATTCACCAATGTATGTCTATTGATCATAGTTGGGAGTCGGTAGTTGCTGATTACAAAAAAGTATATCAATCCATTGTTTAAATATAAATTATAGAACATGTCCCATTTTGCTAAAGAAACGGTTTCCATTATTCTTGGAGGAGGAGCAGGATCAAGGCTGTCTCCATTAACGGCACGAAGATCTAAGCCTGCTGTACCTATTGCAGGTAAATATCGATTAGTGGATATCCCCATTAGCAATTGTATCAATTCTAATTTGAACAGAATATTTGTATTGACGCAGTTTAATTCTGCTTCTTTAAATCAGCATATTAAAAATACCTATCATTTTAGTGCTTTTAGTTCTGGATTTGTAGATATCCTAGCTGCAGAACAAACGCCGGATAATCCAGGTTGGTTTCAGGGAACTGCAGATGCTGTAAGACAATCTTTAAGGCATTTGGATAAAATGGATTTTGAGTATGTATTGATTTTAAGCGGAGACCAATTGTATCAAATGGATTTTAGTAAAATGATTGATGCACATAAAAAGAGTGGAGCTGCTTTATCCATTGCCACTATTCCGGTTGGAGAAAGAGAGGCACCTGAATTTGGTATTTTAAAATCAGATGATGAAAATGTAATTACTTCATTTATTGAGAAGCCGAATAAAGAATTATTGCCAGAGTGGACTAGTGATACGGGTGATGCAATGAAAGCACAGGGGCGTAATTATTTAGCTTCGATGGGTATTTATGTATTTAATAAAGATATTTTATACAAATTATTAAATGAAGTGCATGCCAATGCAACCGATTTTGGTAAAGAGATAATCCCAGACTCTATTGCGCATTATAAAGTAATAAGCTATCAATATGATGGGTACTGGACTGATATTGGAAATATCTATTCTTTCTTTGATGCAAATATTGCATTGACAGATGAGATTCCTCCATTCAATTTATTTGATAGTGCTCAAACCATTTATACCCGTTCAAGAATGTTGCCACCTGCAAAAATAAGTGGCACTCAAATTAATCAAGCAATTGTAGCAGAGGGTTCCATTATTCATGCAGCTTCCATCACAAAGTCAGTAATTGGAATTCGTTCAAGAATTGGAAAAGGGACGGTCATTAAAAAGTCCTATATCATGGGATGTGATTATTATGAAACGATTGATCAGATTAATGCAAAAAATCAAAGTGGAGCACCTATCTTGGGAATCGGAGAAAACTGTGTGATTGAGGATGCAATTGTTGATAAAAACTGTTCTATCGGAAATGATGTTGTAATAAGAGGAGGTGCACATTTAGAAAAAATGGATCATCCTTTGTATACTATCAAAGATGGAATTGTTGTCATTAAAAAGGGAGCAATTATACCTAACGGATTTGTAATTTAATTTATAGAAAAGAAAATATATGAGTACAGCGTATACGGGAGAGAAAGTAAAATTAAGTTTCTGGCAAATTTTTAACATGTGCTTTGGATTTTTCGGAATTCAATTTGGATGGAGTTTGCAAATGAATAACATGAGTGCTATCTATGAATTTTTAGGTGCTAAGCCTGAGCAAATTCCTGGACTATGGTTGGCAGCGCCCATGACAGGGTTGATTATTCAACCAATCATTGGTTATTGGAGTGATAGAACCTGGCATCCAAAATTGGGACGAAGAAGACCTTTCTTTTTAGTTGGTGCCATATTAAGTTCTGCGCTGTTATTTGTAATGCCTAACTCATCCACTGTTTGGATGGCGGCAGGTGTTTTATGGATTTTGGATTCTAGTATTAATGTTACCATGGAGCCATTTAGGGCTTTTGTTGCTGATAATTTAAATGACAAACAAAGATCATTTGGATTCTCTATGCAAAGTATGTTTATAGGTCTTGCTTCTTTTATAGCAGGGTACTTGCCACAACTATTAGTGAAATGGTTTGGCGTTTCAAGACAAGGAGCAGTAGGCACCATTCCTCCTAATATTTTACTTTCATTTTATATAGGTGCAGCCGTATTTTTTGTAGCAGTGATGTATACCATTATTAGAAGCAAAGAATATCCACCTTCTGAAAATAATAAAACAGTGGAGGCTGGTCCAAAAGATTCAATTGTAAAAGAAATCTTTGATACCATTAAGAATATGCCAGTACAAATGAAGCGATTGGCACTTGTTAACTTTATTACTTGGCCTGGATTATTTTTAATGTGGTTTTATTATACGCCTGGTGTGGCAAGACAATTATTTCATGGAGACAGTGATAGCACCAATCAAGTTGTGAAAGATTTATATACCATGGGAGTGGAGCATGCCGGAGCAACCTCGGCCATTTTGAATTTAGTAACTTTTGGATTTTCATTCACACTTGCATTTTGGGTAGGACTATTAGGTAAGAAATACACGCATGCAATGTGCCTATTATTAGGAGGTATTGGATTGATCTCGGTATACTATGTACAGAATGTAAATTTCTTGTACCTAAGTATGGGATTAGTGGGTATTGCATGGGCATCTATTTTATCTATGCCTTATTCCATGTTGGCTGGTTTTATTCCTGAACAAAAAATGGGAATTTATATGGGCATTTTTAATTTCTTCATTGTACTTCCAGAAATTATCGCCTCAATATTTTTCGGAAAAATCATGTCTAACTTTTTACACAATGATCGTTTAATGGCTGTGCAAATTGGCGGAGGCTTATTAATACTAGCAAGTATCATTTGTGTATTAATTATTAAAGAAGGAAAAACGAGTAAAGAAACAATAGCTTAAGCGTAAGATCATATCATGAATAAAAAATTTGTTGTAATAGTAAGTGCATTGCTTTTAAGTATTTCAATGTATGCACAATCGGTTGAGTTTTATCCAAGCAATTGGTTTGTGCAGATGAAAAACAAAAAAGTGCAGGTTTTAATAAGAGCAACCAATCAGGATTTTTCTAAAGCTAATGTGCAGGTTAATTATGCTGGTGTTAAATTGCAAGCGGTGCATCATTTTAGCAATGGCCATTATGTAGCGGCTGATTTAATAATTGAGGAATCTGCGAAAGTTGGAAATGTAAATTTTGTAATTAATACCCAAGGGAAAAAAATAAAGGCGCAGTGGTCACTTAAAGAGCGAAGAAAAGGCTTAGGACAAAATTATGCACAAGGATTAAGCTCAAGTGATTTAGTATATTTCTTAATGCCCGATAGATTTAGCAATGGAGATCCTTCCAATGATAAAGTGGCTGGTTTAAAAGATCAATCCCTTGACAGAGATTCTATTTTCTTAAGACATGGAGGTGATTTAAAAGGTGTTCAAAATCATTTGGATTACATTCAAAAATTAGGAGCGACTACTTTGTGGATGACGCCTGTGGTTGAAAATGATATGCCGGATAGAACTGAACACGGCTATGCTGCAACGAATAACTATGCAATTGAAAAAAGATTTGGCGGAGAGAAAGCCTATTTGGAATTAAGTGAAAATCTGCATAAAAAAGGAATGAAATTGGTTCAAGATATTGTGTACAATCATTTTGGAAGATTTCACTTTTTGGTTCAAGACGCTCCTGATAAAGATTGGTTGCACCAATGGCCTAAATACACACAAACGCATTATAGGGAACAAGCAATTTTTGATCCTTATCATTCAAAAGCGGATGAGAAAAAAATGATTGATGGTTGGTTCACTACGGAAATGCCAGATGTAAATCAAGAAAATCCATTTGTAGAAAAATATTTGACTCAAAATGCAATTTGGTCTGTAGAAACTCTTGGTGTAGACGCATTTAGAGTTGACACTTATAAGTATTGTAATGTTGAGGTAATGAATCGTTTGAATAAAGCATTGTTGGATGAGTATCCTAAAATATTCACTTTTGGTGAATGTTGGGTGGATGGAGTTGCAGCACAAGCCTATTTCATTGAGAATAATTTGAACCTGCCTTTTAAAAGTAATTTAAAAGCAACTTCAGATTTTTCTTTGCTTTTTGGTGGAATTCTTCCTGCATTAAACGAAACGAATAATTGGAACAACGGGGTCATTAAATTATATACTACTTTGTCTTATGACTTTTTATATAAGAAGGCAAATAATAATGTCATCTTTCTAGATAATCATGACATGACAAGAATTCATTCTTCATTAGGGGAAAGTATTCCTAAAACAAAAATGGCTTATGCATGGTTATATACTTGTAGAGGTATTCCTCAATTATATTACGGTTCAGAAATTTTAATGAAAGGCATTTCTAATCCAGATGGTTGGGTTAGATTAGATTTCCCAGGTGGATGGGCTGGAGATAAGAAAAATGCATTTACCGAAACAGGCATGAGCATCGATGAATTAGATTTTTTACATTATGTCCAAGCACTTGGCGCGTATCGTACTAAAACAGCTGCGCTTAAAACAGGCGCAATGATGCAGTATTTGCCTGAGGATGGTTTGTATGTTTATTTTAGATATGATCAAAACAAAACGGTGATGTGTGTAATGAATACGGACTCCAAAAACAGGATGGTTGATTTTTCAAAATATGGAGAAAGAGCCAATAATTTTAACGGTGGAATAGATATCATTTCTGGAAATAAAATCGGAACGCAATTTTCAATTCCAGCAATGACGATGCAGGTGATTGAATTAACAAAATAATTATGCCAAAATACGAAGATGTCAATTTTGTAGATAGTCAACAGCCTGTTTGGAATTATTCTTTAATGACAGATGCTGATATTCAAAATTTCCAAAATGGCACACATTATAGTTTATATAAAATATTTGGGAATCATCAAATTGATGTCTTAGATACAAAGGGTACTTATTTTGCTGTATGGGCTCCCAATGCTACCGCTGTTTTTGTAACAGGAAATTTTAATGATTGGAGTAAAACCTCACATCCATTAAAAGTAAGATTAGATAGTTCTGGTATTTGGGAAGGATTTATACCAGGTGTATTAAAAGGAGAGGTATATAAATATCATATTCACGGATATAAAGGGGCTTTGTTAGACAAGGGAGATCCATTTTCAAATTATTGGGAATTAAGGCCCTTAACTGCATCTATTACTTGGGATACTGCATATGAATGGAAAGATGCTAAATGGTTGGAGCAAAGAAAAATTAGTAATCGTACCGATCAGCCATATTCAGTGTATGAAGTGCACTTAGCAAGCTGGATGCGCCCAGATAAAAACAATGAGGATAGTTATAATTCCTATACGCAGCTTATTAATTTATTGGTACCCTATGTAAAAGAAATGGGCTTTACGCATGTAGAGTTTATGCCTGTGATGGAGCATCCATTTGATGGTAGCTGGGGTTATCAGGGGATTGGATTTTTTGCACCTACTTCAAGATTTGGAAATCCGCAGGAATTTGCAGCATTAGTAGATGCATTTCATGACGCTGAAATAGGCGTTATCATTGATTGGGTGCCTTCCCATTTTCCTTATGATAGCCATGGTTTATTTATGTTTGATGGTGCCAATACCTATGAGTATGCTGATATGCGCAAGGGCTATCATCCCGATTGGAATTCTTATATTTTCAATTATAAAAGAGGAGAGGTAAAATCATTTTTAATTAGTAGTGCCCGTTTTTGGTGCGATCAATTTCATATTGACGGACTAAGAGTGGATGCGGTGAGCTCCATGTTAAAATTGGATTATAGTAGAGAAGAAGGGCAATGGGAGCGAAATGAATTTGGAGGAAATGGAAATATTGAAGCTATAGCATTTATCAAAGATTTAAATGAAACCCTATATCGCGATTTCCCTGCCATTCAAACGATTGCCGAAGAAGCAACGGACTGGCCAGGCATTAGTCAGCCAACATTTATGGATGGATTGGGTTTTGGCATGAAATGGATGATGGGGTGGATGCATGATACTTTAGATTATTTTAAACTAGATCCATTATACCGCTCAGGCAGTCAGGATAAGTTTACTTTTTCTATGATGTATTATTATGACGAGCATTTTATGTTGCCCTTAAGTCATGATGAAGTAGTGCATGGTAAAAGCCCTATGATTTATAAAATGCCAGGTGATGAATGGCAGAAATTTGCAAACCTAAGATTGATGTATACGTATATGTTTACGCATCCTGGTGCAAAATTATTATTTATGGGTAATGAGTTTGCTGCCACAGAGGAATGGAATTATACCACAGAATTGCAATGGGATTTATTAAAGCATGTTAGTCATGGCGGAATGAAGTTTTGTGTTCAGCAATTAAATAAATTGTTGGTTAGCAATCCGGCGCTTTATGAATTACAATATGATCCTGCAGGATTTGAATGGGTTGAAACCAATAAGCGTCAAGAAGGGGTAATTGCATTTAGACGTCGTTCTAAAAATTGGGAAGAAGATGTGTTAGTAGTCCTAAATATGACTCCGGTTCCTCGTCACGACTATCCAATTCATGTTCATGGCAATAAAGATTGGAAGGAGATATTTAATAGTGATGATAAAGCATTTTGGGGCGTTGGAGACTTGCAAAACAAGCAAGTAATCAAGGAGCCACAGGATGATAAAAAGGAATGGTTTAAATTGTTGGTGAATCTTCCTGCCTTGTCTGCGATAGTTTTAAAGTAAATTTTTAGCGTATTTAAGTCGCTTCATGCACAGTTTTGGGTAAGTTTTGCACATTTACCTCAATATGATTTAAGTTAACAATCCGGTAATATTAAGGTGTGAACTTTGTTTTGTAATCCAAACTATAAAAAATGAAAACAAACAACAAAGCAATGTTGTATGAAGCGGTTGCTGAGTTCATACAATTGCACGCATTTGATCATTTATTAGACAATGAATTAGCGCAGTTCAAAAATTTATTACAAATTTGGGCTGAAACTGAAGATGTAAATGAATTGCAATTAATCACTGAGAAATTAATTCCTTATTTAAGCAAAGCAAATTTCTTTGTGGAAACTGTTTCACCTGCTGCTATTCAACTTTGGTTCTATGCGTTATCTTACAATAATATTCCAATAGCGAATATGATGCAAGACATGAATGCAAATAATGAAATTAATATCATCTAAATAATAAAAAGGCCACTCAATCGAGTGGCCTTTTTATTATTATCTTTTTGAGGTTGGATTAAAACAAACCTTTTCTTAAAGTTGTTTTTCCTTCTCCAATTTTGAAACCATTGTTATAAACTTCTACTTTGTATTCACCTTCAGTTAATTTTGAAGTTTGCTTGATATCAAAGTTTACAGGTAATACAGCGTTTTGTACATATTGAACAGTCAATTTGTTTGAATATGTTCTTTGACCATCTTCTCTTGTAGCTAATGAAGCATCACCAACTGCTTTACCATCTGGACTTGTTAAACAAACATAAATATCTTGATTGCCCGATGGAGTGATTTTATTTTTATCCAATTGGAATGAAATACGGATAGTGTTTGCTCTTTTAGCATTTGTAGTTTTTCGCTCACTACCATCTTCTCTAACTCTTAATGATTCGATATTAAAAGTAGAAGCGTGTAGGGTAGAACCAATATCTTGAAGTCTTTCTTTTTCTTTTGTTGTATTAGAAAGATTAGTATTTAACGTCGTATTTTGGTTGGTTAAATCCTCATTTTTTGCAGTTAATTGCTTATTCTCAGCTTGTGCTTTTTCTAAGTCAGCAACTAAACCAGATACTTTTGTATTTAATTCAGCAATTAAAGTTTAGCCTCAGCCAATTCTTTATTAGTAGCATTTTGTTTCTTTAAAATGTTACCAATATTTGACTTTAATTTTTGAATCTCATTTGTTTTAGCTTGTAAATCGCCAGAAAGTTGTGCATTTTGTAAATTCAAAGAATCTACTTTTGCAGATGCTGCTATAAAGGCAGTATTGATTACATTTTTGCTGCTATCAATAGCGGCTACTTTAACATCGTTTTCTTTTACTAATTCAGTTTTAGAACTATTAAAATAGATCCAAGAACCGATAAGGGCAACAACTAATACTCCAATAATAATTTTGCTGCCGTTTCCAGATGATTCGTTACTCATAAAATTTGTTTTAATATTTGCCCCTAAGTTATAATATTTTAAGCACATATTTGCCATTCGAATAAATTGGAAATATTTTAACGAAACGTTAATTGAATCTTTATCTTTGAATATGCCTACTGCTAAAATAATTGCTAATTGGAAAAAAAATGTCTTTGATGCCGTCTATTGGTTAGAGGGGGAAGAGCCGTTTTATATTGACCAAGTAGTTGATTATGCTGAGAAACATTTGTTAGCTGAAGCAGAACAGGCTTTTAACATGACAATTTTCTACGGAAAAGATGCAGATTGGGTACAGGTAATTAATGCTTGTAAACGTTATCCAGTATTTGCCGAAAAACAAGTGGTTATTTTAAAAGAGGCACAACATATGGGTCAAATTGAAAAGCTACTTTCCTATATAGAAAATCCGCTAAGCTCTACGATTTTTATTGTTGCCCATAAGGATAAAAATGTAGATGGAAGATCGGCTTTGGCTAAGGCTTTAAAAACTAAAGCAGTTGTTGTAAACACCAAAAAAATGTACGACAATAAATTGCCTGAATGGGTAATGGCTTGGGTTACAGAAAGAGGGTATCAAATAAATGCAAAAGCCGTTCAAATTATTGTTGATCATATTGGAAACGATTTGAATAGAATTCAGAATGAGTTGGAAAAATTGATTGTGAATTTAGGGGATCGTAAAAAGATGACCGATGATGATATTGAAAAATACATTGGTATCAGCAAAGAATACAATGCATTTGAATTTCAGGATGCAGTTGCACAGAAAAACTTTTCAAAAGCCATAAAAATGATTCAATATTTTGAATCCAATAATAAAGCTGCTCCTATTCAATTGATACTCCCAACACTCTACACTTTTTTTAGTAAGCTATATGCGATCTATGGATTAGGAACTTCCGATGAGCGTCGAATTGCGAGTGAAGTGGGTATTCCACCATTCTTAGTTAAAAATTATGCTGCTGCAGCAAGGCATTATTCCTATGGAAAAGTGGAACAAATTTTATTAACTATTCAAGAATACAATTTGAAAGTAATAGGTATTAATGATGCAGATAATACCGATGCCGATTTGTTAAAAGAGTTGGTGATTAAGATAATGGATGTTGGCTCAAAATAGCTTTTGAAGAGTTCACGTCTTCATTTAGCTGTGCTTTTAAAGCATCTAAACCATTGAATTTCACTTCCCCTCTTATATAGTCATACACCATTACCGTAATGGTTTCTTCGTAAATATCCGCATTAAAATCAAAGATATTTACTTCAATAACTTTTTTATGTCCATCAACCGTTGGTCTTACGCCAATGTTCATCATGCCATCTAAAGTGTTGCCGCCAAAGCAAGCACCAGTAACACGCACAGCATAAACACCATTGGCTGGAATTAATTTTTCTTCGTCATTGATATGCAAATTTGCAGTTGGGAATCCAATGGTTCTTCCAATTTGATTGCCTCTAACAATAAATCCATCAAAGCTATACGCATAGCCAAGTAAATCATTGGCCTTTACAATATTTTTTTCGGCTAAGTAATTTCTAATTTGTGTTGAGCTTACAATTTCATCATCTACTAATTGTTCATTGATTTGTTCAACATTAAATCCAATAGATAAGCCACTGTTTTTAAGCAATTCAAAATCGCCCGTTCTTCCTTTTCCAAATCGATGATCATAACCAACAATAATGGTATGGGGATGAAAATGAGCTACCAAGAATTCGGTGATATAGTCACTCGCACTTAAATTTGAAAATTGATAGTCAAAAGGAATCACCACCAAATGATCAATACCTGATTTTTCTAACAAAACGATTCTTTCATTTAAACTGGTTAATTGCTTAATTTCTCCAGGAATGGAAGAAGTGACTTTGCGAGGGTGCGGATGAAAGGTAATAATGATGGTTTCGCCGCCAATATTCGCCGCAATTTCCTTCATTCTTCCAATAATTTGCTGATGTCCTTTGTGAACACCGTCAAATGCGCCAGTTGTAATGACCCCTTTATTAAACTGGGGTAATTCTTTTAAAT
>DAIUEC010000003.1:52603-61961 GCA_036845345.1 Sediminibacterium sp. | reverse complement strand
TTCGTAATAATATTTCCATAAGATTCCAATGGACCCACAAATAAAATCACATGATGTGTCAATGCATATTTTGGGAAATAAAAATGTAATCTCTTAAATGCATTTTCGATAGCAGGCTTTGCAATTTTGACTGCATTCACTTTTTGAACTTCCTTGTAAATTGGTAAATAATTTCTATAGAACGCTTTAATTCCTAATGTGTCATCTACTTTTTTTAACAAAAGAATCCTTGTTATAAAATCTTTTCCAAAACTAGGATACGCTTTAAGTAGTTTTTCAATTTCGATCTTTGTGTGCAATGTATCCATTGAAAAAAAAGCACTGTCAAATCTTTCCACCTTCAATTGAAAAAGCGGCGCTTTTGCAGCTGGATCATTGTTGACATTATTACAGCCAAACGCAATTAAAACGGAGAAAAAAGCAATAAAAAAGGCATTTCGCATATGTGAAAGTACAAAAAAACCAAGTTTATTTATTTTTAAAAACCGAACTTTGAGTTTATGAAGATTTGCATAGCCCAACAAAATTATCATATTGGCAACTTTGAGCAAAACACCGAAAAAATGTTATGCGCCATTGAAGAAGCTAAAAAGCAAGGAGCCGATATTATTTTATTTAGCGAGATGAGTGTTTGCGGATATCCTGCAAGAGACTTTGTAGAGTTTAATGACTTTATCAATAAATGCTATGAAAGCATTGAAACCATCAAGCAAGCAGCTGATACGATTGGAGTTTTGATTGGAAGTCCTGCCCGCAACCCCAATGAAAAAGGAAAAGATTTATACAACGCTGCTTTCTTTTTATATGAACAAAAAATAGTGGCCGAAATTCATAAAACACTTTTACCAACCTATGACGTGTTTGATGAAAACAGATACTTTGAACCAGCAGACGATTGGAAGGTAGTTCCATTTAAAGGAAAAAAATTAGCCATTACTATTTGCGAGGACATTTGGAACTTGGGGGATAATCCTTTGTATCGAATTTGTCCAATGGATAAAATGATGGATCAACAACCTGATATTTTATTAAACCTAAGTGCCTCTCCATTTGATTATACACATGACGAGGATCGTAAAGCAACTATTAAATCAAATGTTGTAAAATACAAGAAGCCTTTATTTTATTGCAATGCGGTAGGTAGTCAAACGGAAATAGTTTTTGATGGTGCTTCATTGGTATTTGATAAGGATGCTAATTTATGTGGTGCACTTCCCATGTTTGAATCTGCCATGCAAATTTTTGAATGCAATGATGATGGCACTATTAATGCACCCATATTAGAACCAGCTGCACGCGTACCAAGTAAAGAATTGAATCCAGTTAAATTAATGCCCGAACTTAATATTGATCAAGTATACAAAGCATTGGTATTAGGCGTGAAAGATTATTTTAATAAAATGGGTTTTAAACGCGCCATTCTAGGATCATCTGGTGGCATTGATTCAGCAGTTACCTTGGCCATTGCTTGTGAGGCATTGGGTAAAGAAAATGTACATTCTATATTAATGCCTTCGTCTTATTCAACCGAACATTCTATTGATGACGCTGTTCAACTTAGCAAGAATTTAGACAACCCATATGATATCATACCTATTAAAGAAGTGTATGAAACTTTCTTGTCAACCTTAAAACCTATTTTTAAAGACCTCCCTTTTTCTTTAGCAGAAGAAAACATACAAAGCAGATCCCGTGGAAATATATTAATGGCAATTGCCAATAAAATTGGATACGTTTTATTGAACACTTCTAATAAAAGTGAATTGGCAACTGGCTATGGCACTTTATATGGGGATATGGCTGGAGGCCTTGGTGTACTTGGTGATTGTTATAAAATGCAAGTGTACGCATTGGCCAATTATATTAACAGAGACCAAGAAATAATCCCTCAAAATATTATAGACAAAGCACCAAGTGCTGAACTAAGACCGAATCAAAAAGACAGTGATAGTTTACCAGATTATGCAATACTTGATCAAATCTTATATCAATACATTGAAAAAAGAGCCGATCCTTCTGTAATCAAATCGCTTGGTTTTGATGCTGCATTGGTGGACCGTACTTTAAAGATGGTAAACAATAATGAGTACAAACGTAATCAGTTCTGTCCCATCATTCGTATATCACCAAAAGCATTTGGTGTAGGACGAAGAGTTCCCATTGTTGGAAAATACTTGAGCTAAACTTTTATCATGAATAAAGTAATGTCCTTTTTGTTATTAATTGTTTTTATAACAAATAATACACAAGCACAACAAAACATACTACCTGGAGCTTATCAAACAAGAGAGTACTTTCCTTTGTTACAAAACAAACGTGTTGGTTTATTTACCAATCAAACTGCTACTGTTGGCAATACCCATTTAATGGACACTTTATTAAAAGCAGGTATTCATATTCAAAAAGTTTTTACACCCGAACATGGTTTGAGAGGTACGGCCGATGCTGGAGAAAAAGTAAATGATGCATTAGATGAAAAGACAGGTATCCCAATAGTTTCACTCTATGGAAAAAAGAATGCACCGGCAAAAGAAGATTTAGAAGACATTGATATTTTATTATTTGATGTGCAGGATGTTGGTGCTCGATTTTATACCTATATTAACTCCTTACAGTATTATATGGAGTCTGCAATGGCCAACAATAAACCATTAATTGTTTTAGACAGACCTAATCCAAATGGACATTATGTGGACGGACCTATTTTAGAAACTCCATATGTTAGTGGTGTTGGAAAGCAAGCCATACCTATTGTTTATGGAATGACGATAGGTGAATATGCATTAATGTTGAGAGGAGAAAAGTGGATGAAGATGGATAGCAGTAAAGCAAATCAAAATGCAAATTGGTCCTTACAAATTATTCGCAATAAAAATTATACGCATCAATCCATCTATTCTTTGCCTATTACTCCTTCTCCCAATTTGCCAGACATGTCCTCTATATTATGGTACCCAACAACATGTTTAGTGGAAGGAACGGTAATGAGTGAAGGACGTGGAACCGCACATGCTTTTGCTTACATTGGTCATCCAAGTATTACCAATAAGTCATTTAGTTTTACCCCGAATCCAAGAGTGGGTGCGATGTCTTCAAAATTATATGGACAACAATGTTATGGATGGGATCTTACCAAACAAACGCCACCAAATGACAAAATTGACCTTGCATTGATTATTGAAATGTATAAAAGCTTCCCACAAAAAGATAATTTCTTTTTAGCACCCAAAACAAAAGAACCTACTGCTTACTTTTTTAATAAACTTGCAGGTAATGCTAATTTAATGCAACAATTAAAAGACGGCGCATCGGAAGCAGACATCAGAAAAACTTGGGAGCCGGGATTAACTGCTTTCAAAAAAATCAGAAAGAAATATTTACTATACCCATAGTAGTTGGCGATAAATAAAACTAAATTTACAAGCGCTCAATTACTCCCGCAATGCCTTGACCGCCACCTACACAAGCAGTAACAATACCATACTTTTTATTCAGGCGTTCTAAGTCATTTAATATTTGTACTGTTAATTTAGCACCCGTACAACCCAACGGATGACCCAATGCAATCGCGCCTCCGTTAATATTTACTTTATTCGTGTCTAAATTTAATTCACGAATTACAGCTAATGATTGAGATGCAAATGCTTCATTCAATTCAATTAAATCTATTTGATCCAAATTCATTCCTGCTTGCTTTAATACTTTAGGAATTGCTGCAACGGGTCCGATACCCATAATTCTTGGGTGCACTCCTGCAGAAGCACAATTCACCAAACGACCAATAGGCTTCAATCCTAGCGAAGTAATCATTTTTTCACTCATCACAATTACAAAACTTGCGCCATCACTTGTTTGTGAAGAATTTCCTGCAGTAACAGATCCTTTCACTGCGAATGCAGGCTTTAATTTTGACAATGCATCAATGGTTGTATCTGCACGCACTCCATCATCCGTATCAATAATATAAGACTTAGTCGCTTTTTTATTTTTTTCGTTTACATATGTCTCTGTCACTTCAATCGGTAAAATTCCTTTTTTAAAATGACCTTGCTCAATAGCTGCTTTTGCTTTTTGATGTGATGCCAACGCAAAGGCATCTTGATCTTCCCTACTCACATTGTATTCTTGAGCAACAGCTTCCGCAGTTAAACCCATCGATAAATAATAATCAGGTTCTTCCACTGCTATAGAGTATGCAGGGACCGTTTTCCAGCCAGCTGTGGGTACCAAACTCATCGATTCTGTACCACCCGCAATAATACAATCGGCCATGCCGGTTCTAATTTTTGCAGTAGCCATCGCAATACTTTCTAAACCACTTGCGCAATATCTATTAATAGTAATACCAGGCACTTCAATACCCAATGCTTTTGCCGAAATCATTCTTCCAAATTGCAAACCTTGCTCGGCTTCTGGCACTGCATTGCCTACAATCACGTCATCGACCAATTTGGGATCTAAGGCTGGTAAACTTTTCATTAATCCTTGAATTACCTGTATGGCCAATTCGTCTGAACGCATAAAACGAAAGCCTCCCTTTTTACTCTTAGTCACGGCAGTTCTAAAACCTGCTACTATATAAGCTTCTTGCATACCATTGGATTTATGTGAAACACTCAATTTCAGCATAAATGTAGTCAATTTTATAAACAGTTGTTTATGCAACTAAATATTTCATTGTAATTTTGCAATATGATATACCCTATTATCCGCAACACCCTATTTTTACTTCCTCCGGAAACTGCCCATAAAGTATCCATGCAAGGTTTACATTTTGCTGCTGCTTTACCATTTGGCAAACAATTACTTGCTGGCAGTTTTCAATACAAAGGGAAGGATTTATCAAAAGAACTTTTTGGTTTACAATTCCCAAACCCGGTTGGACTGGGTGCTGGTTTTGATAAAAATGCAGAACATTTAGACGTTTTGGAATTATTGGGATTTGGTTTTGTTGAAATTGGAACGGTAACGCCAAAAGCACAGGCTGGCAATCCGTCGCCAAGATTGTTTAGAATTCCTAGTCAAAAAGCATTGATCAACAGAATGGGATTTAACAATGATGGCGTAGAAGCTATTTCAAAAAGATTGAAAATTAGAAAAGAGAAATCAAATACGAGTTTGATTGTTGGAGGCAATATTGGAAAAAATAAAGTCACAGAAAATAGTGATGCTTGGAAAGATTATTGCATTAATTTTTCGGGATTAGAAGAAGTAGTAGATTATTTTGTTGTAAATGTAAGTTCACCCAATACACCTGGGCTACGTGAATTACAAGAAAAAGAATCATTAAGAAAAATATTTAGTGAGCTACAAAATATCAATAAAAACAACAAACCTATTTTATTGAAAATTGCACCCGATTTAGAAACTGCTGCATTGGATGATATCATTTCTTTAACACAGGAAGTAAAAATCGATGGATTGGTTTCAAGCAATACGACATTGGATCGTAGCCTATTGAACGAAAATAATTTAGCAGCAGCAACTGCATTTGGCGCTGGCGGATTAAGTGGCCAACCCCTACTTGAAAAATCGAACCAAGTATTAAATTACTTACATAAAGGCATTGGCAATCGTTTACCGATTATTGCAAGTGGTGGTATTTTTAAAGGTGAGGATGCACAATCCAAAATAAATGCAGGTGCTAGTTTAGTACAAATTTGGACTGGCTTTATTTACGAAGGGCCTGCCATGGTCAAAAATATTTGTGAACATTTATCCAATCACAAATAACCATTACAATTATTAAATAATTCATTTTCATGCTTACTATACATTCATTTTGTTTTAACGCGTTTCAGGAAAACACTTACATTTTATTCAATGATGAAAAAAAAGCCATCATTGTAGATCCTGGTTGTTATTTAAGAAATGAACAAGAAGCCTTAGCAAATTTTATTACCGAAAATGAATTAACTCCTACTCTATTACTCAATACCCATTGTCATTTAGACCATGTTTTTGGGAATAATTTTGTGAGTGAAAAATATGCGCTTACTGCACATTTTCATAAAAATGAGCAACCTGTTATAGACCGATTACCAGAAGGCGGCGCAAGATGGGGCGTTCCTTGCGAACCCTATAAAGGCCCCGTTCAATATATTGACCAAGATGAAATCATCCATTTTGGAAAAGACCAGTTTAAAGTGTTAGTTACCCCTGGACACTCTCCAGGAAGTGTTTGCTTTTACAATGAAGCCCAAGATTTTTTAATTGGAGGTGACTTAATATTTAAAGACGGGGTTGGTAGAACTGATTTACCTGGAAGCAATCCCCTTGACCTCATAAAAAGTATCAGCACGCAAATATTACCACTTCCAGATACCATGACCATTTATTCAGGACATGGCCCTGAAACTACCTGGGGAAGGGAGAAAAAGGCAAACCCATATATTTTACATATACTCAAAGGGATCTAGTTAACTGGCTCATTTAGTTAACAATTTGATAATGTCTTAGCACTCTTTTGTTGTGGCCATTTAATGCTAAATTTGGGTATATATTCAACTATGGAAACCAACCCTATTAAAATACTAATTGCAGACGACGAGCCTGATATTATTGAAATTATTAGTTTCCATTTAACCAAAGCTGGCTTTGAAGTTTTTACAGCTAAAGATGGTAGCGAAGCCATTGAGAAAGCACAGTTATATACCCCGGATTGTATCATCTTAGACATCATGATGCCAAAACGTAATGGTTTTGAAGTGTGTGAATATTTAAGAAGCAATAAGCAGTTTGATAAAACTTTGATTGTTTTATTAACAGCACTTAATGATGAAGCTTCTCATATTAAAGGATTAGAATTAGGTGGAGACGATTTTGTAAATAAACCAATTAGTCCAAAGGTTTTAGTGAGTAGAATTTCTGCATTATTTAGAAGAATTCAGCCAAGTGCAACGGATAATAAATTGATTCAAGTTAAAGATTTAGTAATTGACCCTACTCAATATAAAACCATTTTAAACGGAGAGACCCATATTCTTGCTAAAAAAGAATTTGAACTTTTGTTTTTATTAGCCTCTCAGCCAGGAAGAGTATTTTTAAGAAATGAAATCTTATCTCAAGTATGGGGTAATGATGTAATTGTAGGGGACAGAACGATTGATGTTCATGTAAGAAAAATCAGAGCTAAATTAGGTATTGATTGCATTACTACTGTTAAAGGAGTTGGCTACAAGTTTGACTATTAGTCCCTAATTATTTGATTTAAAAAGCTAACTTCGTAATGAGTTCAATCATTTACAAAGTGTATGTTTAAAGAAAAAAATTTATCCCCAAAACAATTAGCAGCATTAACTGCATTGCTTTTATCAAGCATTATTGGGATAAGTGTCTTTGTTTTAATCACTGATTGGCGCGTTTTGTTAGCTTATTTTTTAGCTTGCTTTGTTGTTATCTATTTTTTAGTCTATCAAATTTTAGAGTACTTTATTTATAGAAAAATAAAACTCATTTATAAACTAATTTCATCCACCAAGGCAAGTAAGAGAGAGGAAGCTTATCAAAAATATATTTTACCTAAAAAAGGCATTGACGATGTACGCGAAGACGTAGAACATTGGGCTGCGCAACAAACAAAGCAAATTCAACAATTACAATCTAACGAAGCGTTTAGAAAAGAATTTCTTCAGAATTTATCACACGAAATAAAAACGCCCACATTTGCGATTCAAGGATATTTGGAACTTATTGCTGATGGCGCTATGGAAGATCCTACCATTGGCAATAAATTTATCAATCAAGCGCAAGCCAATGTGCAAAGACTTGTTGGATTATTAAATGATGTAGACGTAATCACTAATTTGGAAATTAATAAGGAACCCATTTTAAAAACTTCTTTTATTATTCAGGATTTAATTAATGAAGTAGTACATAATTTAAGTGTAAAATGGTTGAAAAAGAATATTCAGTTTCAATACAAAAAAGGCAGCGATGCACCAATGCACGTTTTTGCTGATAAAAATAAAATTTATCAGGTTTTGGTAAATATCATTTCAAACGCTGCTAAATATGGAAAGATTGATGGACATATCACAGCAAGCATTTATCAGTTAGAAGATTCAAAATTACTTATTGAAATTAGCGATGATGGTATTGGCGTCGCTGAAGAACATATCCCTAGACTATTTGAACGTTTTTACCGAACAGATGACGCACGTAGCAGAGATATTGGTGGTACAGGCCTCGGATTAGCTATCTGCAAACACATTATAGAAGCCCATAACGAAACCATGCAAATAAGAAGCAAGGTGAATGTGGGTACTACCGTTGGCTTTACCTTAGCTACTAAATTTTAATGCATTTTTTTTCGTTTCTTTGTGCTCTAAATTGTAAGCATGCAAACAATACTTGTTACTGGAGGTTGTGGTTTTATTGGCGCACATACCATTGTTGATTTAATTGAAAATGGATTTAATGTTATCTCTGCCGATAATTTATCAAGAGCCACTGACAAATCCTTAGACGGTATTGAAAAAATTACGGGTAAGCGTATTAAAAACTACAATGTTGATTTAACAGATAAAGTAGCCACTGAAAATATATTTAAAGAGAACCCTAGTATTATTGGTGTGATTCACTTTGCTGCTTACAAAGCAGTGGGCGAGTCGGTTGAAAAACCACTAGACTATTATGAGAATAATTTGTTTTCATTGGTTCACTTACTAAATATGGCGGCAAAATACAATGCAAAACATTTTATTTTCTCTTCCTCTTGTACAGTATATGGCAATCCTGAAATGATTCCTGTAACGGAAGAAACACCTTTGCAAACTGCTGCTTCCCCTTATGGCGCTTCTAAGCAAATGGGAGAAACCATTGTGCGTGATACTGCATTTACATATCCGCTTTCTACGATATTATTACGCTACTTTAATCCAGTGGGGGCACATCCTAGCACCGCTATTGGAGAATTACCCATTGGTCGTCCACAAAATTTAGTACCTGCTATTACACAAACTGCGATTGGTAAATTACCAACCATGCAAGTGTATGGCGACGATTATGATACACGTGATGGAAGTTGCATTAGAGACTACATTCACGTTTGTGATATTGCACATGCACATACTTTAGCATTACAATATTCCATCAAAAACAATGCTGAAAAAACCTGTGAAGTATTTAATCTAGGTACGGGTAATGGCATTACCGTTTTAGAAGCCATCAATGCTTTTGAAAAAGTAAGTGGCGTAAAATTAAATTACGAAGTAGGACCAAGAAGAGCAGGTGATATTGTAGCTATTTATGCCAATAATGATAAAGCAGTTACTAAATTAGGTTGGGAATGCAAGTATGGTTTAGAAGAAATGATGCTTACTGCATGGCAATGGGAGCAAAGCTTAGCGAAGTAATA
>DAIUEC010000003.1:0-52503 GCA_036845345.1 Sediminibacterium sp. | reverse complement strand
TAGAAGAAATGATGCTTACTGCATGGCAATGGGAGCAAAGCTTAGCGAAGTAATAAACTATTATAAATATAAAAGGCGCTGAAAATTCAGCGCCTTTTATATTTCTTTATTTTAAAATTTTCTTTTTAATTTTTAGTTCTGCACCAACATTTTCTCTGCATTCTCTGCCATTTGCAATGCTTCAATGAATTCTTCAATCTCTCCATTGACTACTGCATCTAAATTATAGGAAGTTACATTCACACGGTGATCAGTTACACGACCTTGTGGCCAGTTATAGGTTCTGATTTTTGCACTTCTATCTCCCGTACTCACCAATGTTTTACGATGTCTCGAAATTTCATCCTCTTGCTTACGCACTTGCTCTTCAAATAATTTAGTACGCAACATGCCCATTGCTTTTTCACGGTTACCTAACTGGGAACGTTCTGTTTGACAAATAATTACAGTGCCCGTTGGAATATGAGTTAACATTACCTTGGTCTCTACCTTATTTACGTTTTGTCCTCCAGCACCACCACTTCGCGCAGTTTCCATTTTAACATCTGCAGGGTTTAACACAAAATCTACTTCCTCTGCTTCAGGCATTACCGCAACCGTTGCTGCTGATGTATGCACACGACCTTGTGTTTCAGTACTTGGTACACGTTGAACACGATGCACCCCACTCTCAAATTTTAAAGTACCGTATACATCTTCACCTGTTACTTCTAAAATAACTTCCTTGTATCCACCCACCGATCCTTCGCTCTCACTTGCAATCGCAACTTTCCAACCTTTCTTTTGACAATATCTTGTATACATGCCTAATAAGTCGCCGACAAATAAACTCGCTTCGTCACCACCTGTTCCGGCTCTTAATTCAATAATGGCATTTTTATCATCCTGAGGATCTTTTGGAATCAATAATTTAGTCAACTCTTTTTCCAAAGTCTCTTTCTCTTCTTCTAATGCAGGTAATTCCATTTTAGCCAATTCACGCATGTCTGCGTCGTCCCCATTTAAGGACTCTTTCGCAAACTTATGCTCATCCAACACCTTTACATATCTTAAATAAGGTTGTACAATTTTTTCCAAGGAACGGTATTCCTTGCTCATTTTACCAAACTCAGTCTGGTTATTGATGATTTCAGGATTGGTCAAAGCCACCCCTACCTGGTCAAATCTAGCTTTTATGGCTTCTAATTTATCTAACATAGTCGTTTTTCTGTGCGCAAAAATAGCTATTTTAGTTGTCAATTAAAAACAAACCCGTACCATGAAATACCTAGTACCGCTTTTTTTAGCATTTTCAATACAAGCCAATAGCCAAGCTATTCATTATAAATCCGTTTTAGTGGATACCCATAATGATGCAGTTAGTGCATGTTTGGAGAAAAATGTGAGCCTAGACCAAGATTTAACGGGTATCAATCATTCCGACTTAAAAAGATTTAAAAAAGGTGGCGTTGATTATCAATTGTTTTCCATTTTCTGTGATGGTGAGAAAAAAAATCCATACGCATGGGCAATGCGCGAAATGGATACCATTGATGCAGTAGCTGCTCGCAATCCAGACAAAATGGTAGTGGCTAAAACTTGGAAGCAAATTGATCAAGCTTTAAAAGAAGGCAAATTAGTTGCTCAATATGGCGTGGAAGGTGGACATATGATTGAGGACGACATAAATAAATTAGATACTTTTTACAAAAGAGGCGTGCGTTACATGACCCTTACATGGAATAATTCAAATAGTTGGGCAAGCTCACATGCCGATGAAAAAGATCCTAAATATACTGGCCATAAAGGGCTAACTCCTTTTGGGAAAGAGATTGTAAAACGTATGAATAAATTAGGTATCATCGTTGATATTTCACATGTTGGTGAAGCTACTTTCTGGGATGCCATAAACACTACAACCAAGCCTGTGATTGCTTCTCATAGCGATGCTTATGCAATTAATCCAGTATCAAGAAATTTAAAAGACGATCAAATTAAAGCAGTAGGAAAAAATGGTGGTGTAATTCATTTGAATTTTTATTCTGCTTTTGTAGATAGTACTTATGCAAAAAAAGCAGCTGCTTTTTATAAATCACATGAAAAAGAAATTGATTCATTAGTTGCAACAGGTTCACAAAAAGCATACGCTTATACATTTGTTGCCGATAAATACAAAAAACAAGCTGATGCCATTAAACCAGACATCGAAGTATTAATGCATCACTTTGATCATATCGTAAAATTGATTGGCATTGATCACGTTGGATTAGGCTCTGACTTTGATGGCATTGACTCTGCACCCTTACAATTAAAAACAGTATTGGATTATCCTGAATTCACCAAAGCGTTAATTAAGCGTGGTTATAAGGATGCTGATATTGAAAAAGTATTGGGCGGAAACTTTTTAAGAGTGTATAGAGCAAACAACCCAAATTAATACGACAATAATTTTTGCATGGTTTCATGCAATCTACTATTGGCTAAATATTGTTTTTCTAAAATCGTATTAAATGGAATAGGTGTGTCCAGTGAAGCACAACGCATAATAGGTGCATCCAATTTTGTAAAGCAATGCTCTCCAATCCATGCACTTATTTCACCACCAATACCTCCTGTTAAATTATCCTCGTGAAGTATAATCACTTTGCCTGTGCCAGCAACTGCTTCCTCAATAGCATCATAGTCTAAAGGAGCTAAACTTCTTAAATCAAGTATCGTCAAGGATACTTCTATGTTTTCGGCTTGATACTTTTTTGCCCAATGCACTCCCATGCCATAAGTAATGATGGTAGCATCTTCGCCCCTACTTACAAAATGTGCTTTACCAATGGGCACTTGATAATAGTCGGTAGGAACTTCCCCTTCCACACTACGATACATAGCTTTATGTTCAAAATATAAAACAGGATTAGGGTCAGCCAATGCAGCAATCATTAATCCTTTTGCATCTGCTGGATTAGAAGGATATACCACTTTTAATCCTGGCACATGTGTAAACCAAGCTTCATTAGATTGTGAATGAAATGGACCAGCACCCACACCTGCACCTGTTGGCATACGCACTACCACATCTGCATTTTGCCCCCATCTATAATGAATCTTCGCTAAATTATTTACGATCTGATTAAATCCAACTGAAACAAAATCAGCAAACTGCATTTCCATAACCGATTTAATTCCTTCCAAACTCAATCCCAATGCTGCTCCTACAATGGCACTCTCACAAATAGGCGTATTACGAATTCTTTGTTTACCAAATTCATTTACAAATCCTTCGGTTAATTTAAAGGCGCCTCCATACTCAGCAATATCTTGCCCCATGATAATCATTTCAGGATAACGATGCATTGCTGCACGTAAAGCATCACTTATGGATTCAATAAATCTTTTTGTTTTTACTTCCGGATCAATTAAGGATTCAAGGTTGGGAATATTATTTTCAGTGATGGGCGCAAACACGTCACCCAATTCATTTTCAATTGAAGGATGCAATGGTGTCATTTCCATTACCTGCGCTAAATCGGACTCAATCTTTTCTTTAATGCTGGAACGTATGGTTGCTATCTCTGATTGTTGTATAATGCCTTTAAGCAATAAATAATCTTCGTAATTTCTGATTGGATCTTTTTGCGCCCATTCTTCTAGTAATTCAGTGGGGACATATTTAATACCACTTGCTTCCTCATGTCCTCTCATTCTAAATGTATCACACTCAATTAAATAAGGCTTTTGATGTTCAATACAATATGTTCTAACCCCTTTAATAGTATTGTAAACTTCTAAAATATTATTTCCATCTATACGCACTCCTTCAATGCCGTATCCTTTTGCACGATCCACTAAATGATCACATTTATATTGTTCATTGGTAGGTGTACTTAAACCGTAGCCATTGTTTTCAATGATAAAAATTACAGGCAAATTCCAAACTGCTGCTACATTTAACGCTTCATGAAAATCACCTTCACTAGTACCTCCGTCACCCGTAAACGCCAATGCCACTTTTTGCTGGCCCCTTTGTTGATAAGCCAATGCAACGCCATCCGCTAATGCTAACTGAGGACCTAAATGTGAAATCATTCCACAAATAAAATGCTGCTTGGACCCAAAGTGAAAACTTCTTTCTCTTGCTTTGCTATAGCCAGTTACATCGCCCTGCCATTGTTTAAATAAATCTGTTAATGGCATTTCACGGGAAGTAAACACGCCTAAATTTCTATGCAAAGGCATAATCCATTCTTCCTTATCCAATGCCAGTGTTGCCCCTACAGCGATGGCTTCCTGACCAATGCCACTAAACCATTTACTTATTTTACCCTGACGTAATAACACCAACATTTTTTCCTCAATCATTCTTGGCAAAAGCAAGGATTGATATAGTTGTATAAGTTGTTGGTTGTCTAATTGGCCAGGTTGAAATTCCATTGCGCTACTTTATATTTCAAATTTACCATAATTATTAACAAGAATGGTTACCCGATTACAATAAATAATAATGGCCCCAAATTGGAGCTATTATCTAATACACAATTAAGTTAAATTATTTTCTTGAGTTCAATTTGCTCAATAATTTTAATATTTCTAAGTATAACCAAATCAAAGTCACTAATAAAGAGAAAGCACCATACCATTCCATATATTTTGGTGCGCCCATTTCAGCACCTTGTTCAATTGCATCAAAATCTAATAATAAATTAAATGCAGCAATGCCTACCACAAATAAACTAATACCAATACTTAAAAGAGACCCATCAAATGCACCAAAAGCATCGGTATGCGTAAACAATCTTGCAATCATCATGATAAAATAAAAGATAGCAATACCTGCAGTTGCAGACACCACTATTGATCTTAGACGATTGGTAACATTGATAATTCTAAAATTATATAGCAAGAACATTGCAATCGCAACACCCATTGTTAAGCCAACCGCGTTTACAATGATATTAGAATTTTGGCCTGAAGCACCACCTAACTTTGCACCAAAAATGGCATTAAAATAAGCACTTATTCCTCCTATTGCTAACCCTTCCATAATCGCATAAGCTGGTGCAATATAAGAAGCTAAATTAGGCTTAAACATCATTACCATTGCTAGGATAAAACCTCCAATTAAACCCACTAACATTAACGTGTTAGCGGTACCCATTGTTTCAGGAGTGACAATACTCCAAATATACATTGCGGAGCCCATCATCATTAACATCAAAAAGCCAAACTTATTTAATGTGCCGCGAACGGTCATTACTCCAAATGCTTTTGAAGTTTCATTCAAACTTTTGTCAAAAATTTTTTCGGTAAGTGTTGGATTACCAGTATTAAATACGCCCATAAAATTTGTTTTAATTTTTCTATTATAAATATACAAAAATCTTCCTTAAAACTATTGCAAAAAAAATGTTAACGTCCCCCGTTTTTCAAACCTGGGTATTGGGAAATTTTGCGCAATTGAAATTTTGGATTTGACTTTAATAACTCAATTAATGTCACCAATTTAGCAGAATCTTCCGAAGCTTTAAACATGTGGTCATGCATTAAAATAACTACATGATTTTTTGTAGCAGTATGATTACGCGCAAATGCAGAATCTACCATATCTACAACAAATTGTGGAGTTTGTCTTGGTCTACCCGTTTTATTAAATCCCCATTCCACATCCCATCCAATAATATTAAATCCGGCACTATCTAATTTGTGCACAATTGGTTTTACCAAGCCACTCGCTTTTCTTAAGGTTGTTGTATTCCATGCACTATTTCCAGGCAAACGAATAATATTATTTTTAATTGCTAATGAACTTTGTGCTTGCATAAAGTCTTCAAAAGCCATACTTGGGTGATGATAGAAATATTTGTATTTGCTATTTGCATGCGTGTAGCTATGATTCGCAATCATAAACTGTGATTCATTCTGCAGGATACGATTATACAGGGCCTTTGATCTACCAGAACTAGCCTGGTGTCTTCCTACTTCAAAAAAAGTAGCAGGCACCTTTTGATTCAAACAGATGTCAATACAGTTTGAGGTTCCTTCCAAAGGACCATCATCGAAACTTAGATAAACATACTTTATTTCGTTGTCAGGTACATTCAATACAGCCTTGGGAACGATTGCATTTGATGCATGATTAGGAATGAATAGGTGTGCCAATATATAGAAAACCGGGGCGATGATCATGATGCCAAAGATTAGTCTGCAAAGTTACTCAAGAAATTATAAAAAAAATAATAAAAAAACAGCATTTAGGCGCATGTCTTAGTACCTTTGGATACAAATTACAGCCATATGCAGAACGAAGTTATTTTACAGGATGTAGTGATAAAATTTGCTGGTGATAGTGGAGACGGTATGCAGTTAACAGGACAGCAATTCACAAACAATACTGCGATTCTAGGTATTGACCTAGCAACCTTTCCTGATTTCCCAGCTGAGATCAGAGCTCCTATCGGAACCTTACCTGGTGTAAGTGGATTCCAAGTTCACTTTAGTTCAGACAAAGTTTACACTCCTGGTGATGCATGTGATGTATTAGTTGCGATGAATGCAGCGGCATTAAAAGTAAATTTAAAAGGTCTAAAAAAAGGCGGAAAAATTATCGCAAATACCGATGGTTTTGATGTTAAAAATTTACGTCTTGCAAATTATGCAGATGGAATTAATCCTTTAGAAGACGGAAGTTTAGACGGATACGAATTAACAAAAATTGATGTCACTAAATTAACACGTGAAGCTTTAAAAGATTTCCCTGAATTAGGAAATAAAGAAAGAGATCGTGCTAAGAACATGTTTGTATTGGGTGTTATCTATTGGGTTTACAATAGAGACTTAGATACTACCATCAGTTTCTTAAAAGAGAAATTCGGAAAGAAAGAATCTATTTTAAATAGTAATATCGCTGTTTTAAAAGCTGGTTATTTTTATGGAGAGACTGCTGAATTATTTAATGCAGCAAGATTCAAAGTAGAAAAATCAAAGATGGAACCAGGTACTTATCGTAGTATCATGGGTAACCAAGCTTTATCAATGGGTTTAATTGCTGCTTCTCAAAAAGCAAATCTTCCATTGTTCTTAGGTTCTTATCCGATCACTCCTGCTACAGATATCTTACATGAATTAAGTAAGTATAAAAATTTTGGTGTAAGAACATTTCAAGCCGAGGATGAAATTGCAGGTATTGCATCTGCGATTGGTGCGAGCTACGGCGGCCAAATTGGTTTAACAACTACTTCTGGTCCTGGTATGGCTTTGAAAACAGAAGCAATGGGATTAGCTATGATGTTAGAATTACCATTAGTAATTATAAACATTCAAAGAGGTGGCCCTTCAACTGGTTTACCAACAAAAACAGAGCAAAGTGATTTAATGCAAGCATACTATGGACGTAATGGAGAAGCTCCTATTCCTATTATTGCAACTTCAACTCCAAGTGATTGTTTTGATATGGCATTTGAAGCAGTGAGAATTGCCTTACAACATATGACTCCAGTTATTTTATTGAGTGATGGATATATTGCAAATGGTGCTGAGCCTTGGAAGTTTCCAAAAGCTGCTGACTTACCTGCAATTGAAGTTACTTTCAAAACTAAGTTGGATGAGGGTGAATTAAAATACAAACCATATACAAGAAACGAAAAATTAGCGCGTCCTTGGGCAGTGCCTGGCACACCTGGTTTAGAGCATCGTATTGGTGGTTTGGAAAAACAACATGAAACTGGTAATGTAAACTACGAAGCAGAGAACCACCAGTTCATGATTAAAATGAGAGAAGCTAAAGTAGAAAAAATTGCAGACTATATTCCAAAACAAACCATTGACAGCGGTGCTGAAAAAGGTAAAGTATTGGTATTAGGATGGGGTTCTACTTATGGTACTATTAAAGGTACTGTTATGGAGTTACTTGCACAAGGAAAATCTGTTAGCCATGCGCACATTAAGTACATGCGTCCTTTCCCTAGCAACTTAGGGGATATCTTAAAGAACTTTGAAACTGTTTTAATTCCTGAGATCAACAATGGTCAATTGATTAAAATTATCCGTGACAAATATTTAGTAGACGCAAAAGGATACAATAAAATGATGGGTGTTCCTATTACTAAACAAGAATTGACTGACGCAATCAATCAATACTTATAGTAGTCACCTACTTAGACTTATAAAAAAAGGGTTCCAAATTTGGAGCCCTTTTTTATGCTTATACTTTTATAATCTCTGGTAATTTATTTTTTCGCTTGAGCTTTTTTTGACTTGACTTCTTTTGATTCTGCTTCTTTCACTTTTTGCTTAGTTACATTTTTCTCATAGTATTTACAAAAAGATTGTAGCCCACAATCGGCACATTTAGGTGTCCTTGCTACACAAGCATAGCGTCCATGTAGTATTAACCAATGATGCGCAGTATGCACTAGTTCAGTAGGTATATTTTTTATAAGTACTTTTTCTACAGCCAATGGAGTGGTGGCAGTCATGGGAACCAATCCTAATCTTTTACTTACTCTGTTTACATGTGTATCCACCGCCATATTGGGCTGATTGTCCCAAACACTGGTAATTACATTTGCGGTTTTGCGGCCTACCCCAGGTAACTTAATTAAATCCTCAATAGTCATGGGCACTTCTCCCTTAAAATCATTCACTAATAATTGACTCATGCCAATTAAATGCTTGGTTTTATTATTGGGATAAGAAATGCTTTTTATAAGTGGAAACAATTCATCAAAACTTGCCTTTGCCATTTTTTGTGGCGTAGGGAATTGTTTAAAAATAGATGGGGTTGTCAGATTAACACGTTTATCTGTGCACTGAGCAGATAAAATAACAGCTACTAATAATTCAAAGGGATTGCTATAGGTTAACTCGGTTTCTGCCACCGGCATATGCGTTTGGAAATACTCCAACACTTTTTCGTAGCGCTCTTTCTTTATCATTTTTTTTCTTCAACAGGAGCTCCTGCATGCTTAGCGGTATCTTCAAATAAATAAACTTCTTCACCATCACGCTTTAACAAATATCTTTCACGCGCATATTTTTCAATAGCTGTTGGATTATTTTGAAGATTATTCAATTGCTTCTTTGTAATTTCAATTTCGTCGTTGTAATATTTTTTTGCAGCTTCCACTTTATTCAATTCACTGGCACGTTCTTTTTGTTGGAAATAATCACGTTGATCAAAAAATAACATCCATACCACAAAGCCTACCGACACTAAAAAATAGCGATTGATCAGGATGGGGAAGATTTTCTTTAAGGCTTGCATACAAAAACGATTATCGTAAAATTAGCATAGTTCCACTAATAAGCAAAAAGAAAAAGGCCCCAATTGGGGCCTTTTTATATACTTTGAATTGAATTATTTGTTACCAAATTTCAATTTACCTTTTGTTGGGAAAACACCAGTTTCTCCTAATTGCTCTTCAATACGGATTAATTGATTGTATTTAGCCATACGATCTGTTCTTGAAGCAGAACCCGTTTTAATTTGACCACAGTTTAATGCTACTGCTAAGTCAGCAATAGTAGTATCCTCTGTTTCACCAGATCTGTGAGACATAATAGTGTTGTAACCATTGTGTTGAGCCAAACTTACTGCATTGATTGTCTCCGTTAAAGTACCAATTTGGTTTACTTTTACTAATAAGCCATTTGCAATTTTCTTATCGATACCAGTTTGTAAACGATTCACGTTTGTTACAAATAAATCATCACCTACTAATTGGCATTTAGAACCAATCGTATCCGTTAAGTTTTTCCAACCAGCCCAATCGTCTTCGGCCATACCATCTTCAATTGAAACGATAGGATATTTCTTAACCCATGATTCCCAATATTTAACCAATTGATCAGAACTCATTTCTTTACCAGAGCTCTTATGGAAAACATATTTCTTTTTCTTAGCATTCCATAATTCACTGTTTGCAGCATCCATTGCAATGGCAATTTGAGTACCTGCTTTGTAACCAGCAGCAGTGATTGCTTCTAATACTGTTTCAATAGCTTCTTCGTTGCTTTGAATATTTGGAGCGAATCCACCTTCATCACCTACGTTTGTGCTATATCCTTTCTTTTTTAAAGTGCTCTTTAATTGGTGGAAAATTTCCACACCCCAACGTAAGCCTTCGCTAAATGATGGAGCGCCAACTGGCATAATCATGAACTCTTGGAAATCAATTTTATTATCTGCGTGTGCACCACCATTTAAGATATTCATCATTGGCATTGGTAATGTTCTTGCATTTGTTCCACCAATGTAGCGGTATAATGGCAAGCTAGCTTCTTCAGCAGCAGCTCTAGCAGCAGCCATAGAAACCGCTAAAATTGCATTCGCACCTAATTTAGCTTTATTTGGAGTGCCATCTAATTCAATCATTGTTTGGTCAATCGCAGCTTGAGCTGTAATATCAAATCCAACAATGCTATCAGCGATTAGTGTGTTTACATTCTTAACCGCTTTTAACACACCTCTTCCTAAATATTTCTTTTTATCGTTGTCTTTTAATTCAACTGCTTCGTGAATACCAGTGCTTGCTCCAGATGGAACTGCTGCACGGCCCATAGCACCTTCGTCAGTTAATACATCTACTTCAACAGTAGGATTTCCACGGCTATCTAAAATTTGTCTAGCTTTTACTTCAACAATGTAACTCATAGTTTGATGATTTATTTTCTAAAAAAGTTGTTTCAGTTTGAGATCGCAATTTACACCCTTTTTTTTAATGGGTAAGCAATTTGAAGATTTCTTCTAAACTTGCCTCCTGCGTTTGCAAAGCTTGGATATTCAAGCCTTTAGCTAATGCATGGTTCAAAATCTCTTTTTTCAAAACGGTCAAGTCACTCGATTTTATTACTAACACATGTTTGTCAATTTGTTCAAAGCTTAGATTTTTAAAGAAGTCGTCGTTTAAATAAGGATCAATTTCCTCTTCAAAAACTACGCGCACTGCTGGTTGAGAGGGCTTTAATAAATCTTCAATTAATGTATTCGCAACTAATTTAGATTGATGCAATACCAATACGCTTGAACAAATGGCTGACACTTCTTGCAAAATATGAGTAGAGAATAATACAATCGCATCCTTACTTAATGATTGAATAAGCGCGCGTATTTCAACCAATTGATTTGGATCCAAACCCGAAGTAGGTTCGTCCAATAATATCAATGCAGGCTTATGTATAATGGCAGCAGCAATGCCAACTCTTTGTTTATATCCTTTTGAGAGCTCCCCAATTTTTTTATGTTGCATAGGTGTTAAACCCGTTTGCAAAATCAATTCCTCAATTCTTTGCGCAGGTTGGTTTATCTTATGCACAGATGCTAAAAATGAAAAATATTCTTTTACATACATCTCCTCATACAAAGGATTTGCTTCGGGCAAATACCCAATCATTTTCTTAAAGGCAATGGGATCTTTTTGATTGGATATTCCATTTAATACTACCTCACCCGCGTCTGGTTCAAGATAACCAGCAATCATTTTTAAAGTAGTGCTTTTCCCTGCACCATTGGGGCCTAAAAATCCAACGACTGACCCTTTTTCAATCGTAAAGGACAAATCTGCCACAGCTATCTGCGCTTCATATTTTTTAAAAAGCCCTTTTACTTCTAATGCCATGTCCAAAAATACTTAACAAATATTAAATAACCGTTTACTATTCGTTAAGATCTTCGGATGATGTTGGCAATTGATCATATTCATTGTTGGAAGCGTATTTCCCAAATAAGAAAAAACCAAAACTAATAGGTGTAAAAATGATCAATATAATCACCCATTGCAAAATAACATTTGCTTTTTCTATAGGTTTTGCAGCACCAATTTTTACAAAGGCTTCGTATACTAAAAAACAAATAATAGCAGGTGCTAAAAGCATCCAAACAAAACCTAATATTTTTTTTAAACTATTCATACAATCGAGTTTTTAAATTTTAATCCATTACATTTTTATCCATCTTATTGGATAAATAAACAATACCAATAATTAAGCTAACTGTTGCTACACCAATTGGATACCATAATCCTGCAAGCACATCCCCTGCTGGCTTTTCGGTTGTTTTTGTAAACTCTACTATTAATGTTCCTAAAAAAGGAACCAAACCGCCAAATACACCATTACCAATATGATAAGGGAGCGACATGGAAGTATATCTAATTTTTGTAGGGAACATTTCAACTAAAAATGCAGCCACAGGACCATACACCATCGTTACATAAACAATTTGGATAAACACCAACCAGATGATATCCCATGTTGCCGACTTACCCATTGTTTTTTCAATTACCACATTAGGTTTGAGCGCTCTATATTTTATTAATGTTGGATTAATTAAATTGATTGGTCTATCTACACCCAATTCATTAAAACCAATTAGGGTATCTGTGATGGTATATTTAAAAACAGAGCCATCCGTATATACAGAATCAATCACTTGTCTTACATACATTTTATGCTTGTCTTTTGCATCAATCAACGGAATTTTAGGACCTGCATTCGTAAGTCTTGCATCTATAATTTGCGTTCTATTTTTAGCAGATGTAATAGCAATAAACTCTTTATAGATTGGACGATAAGTGCAAATCGCTAAAAACATACCCAATAGCATAATCCATTTACGTCCAACTTTATCACTTAACCATCCAAATAAAACAAAACAAGGAGTTGCCATCAATATCGCCACCAACATTATATTTCTGGATTGAACGAAATCAATTTTACAAACTGTTTCAATAAAACTTTGCGCATAAAATTGTCCTGTATACCATACTACGCCCTGCCCCATTACTGCTCCGAACAATGCAAGTAATACCATTTTAAAGTTGGCTTTGTTTCCAAAACTCTCTTTTAATGGATTCACCGAAGTTTTTCCTTCTGATTTTAATTTTGTAAACATGGGCGATTCACTCATGCGCATTCTTATCAAAACAGAAACACCTACTAATAAAATAGAAATCCAAAAAGGATATCTCCATCCACCCCACTCTGCACTAAAATTTTCTACTCCTTGATTAGATCGTATTAATATAATGACACCAAGCGCTAAAAATAAACCAAGTGTTGCTGTAGTTTGAATCCATGATGTCCAAAAACCACGTTGACCTTGAGGTGCATGTTCCGCCACATAAGTTGCTGCGCCTCCATATTCACCTCCGAGTGCTAAACCTTGTAACAGTCTTAACACAAGCACAATAATTGGAGCAGCCCAACCAATCGTTTTAAATCCCGGCACCAATCCTATAGCAAAAGTGGAACCTCCCATTATGACTAAAGTCAGTAAAAAAGTATGCTTGCGACCAATCAGGTCTCCCAAGCGCCCAAAAACCAAAGCACCAAATGGGCGTACAATAAAGCCTGCTGCAAAGATGGCCAATGTGCTTAAAAGTGCTGCTGTGCCTGCTTCTGCAGGGAAAAATTGTTTGGATAAAATGGTAGCCAACATTCCAAAAATGTAAAAATCATACCATTCAATTAAGGTACCCACAGAGGATGCCCCTATTACAAATGCAATACTGCTTTGTTTTTTTTCTGCGTTCATAGCAATCGTTTTCCAGTTATCATTCAAGTTAAATATTTATGCGTAAAAAATGTAACTTTAGTGTATCTAATTTTAACGATTGCGCTATGAGCTACCCTTATCAAATTAAAAGCCTTGAACAATATCACGAAGACTACAAAAAAAGTATTGACCACCCAGCTGAGTTCTGGAGTGAGATTGCCGAAAACTTTACTTGGAAAAAAAAGTGGAATACCGTTTTGGATTGGAATTTTAAAGATCCTAAAGTAGAATGGTTTAAAGGAGGTAAATTAAATATTACCGAAAATTGCTTAGACAGACATCTTGAAAAAAGAGGAAATACCCCGGCTATCATTTGGGAACCAAATGATCCCGAAGAGCATCATCGTATTATCACTTATAATCAACTGCATTTAAAAGTTTGTCAGTTTGCACAAGTTCTACTTAATAATGGCGTACAAAAAGGAGATCGAGTTTGTGTTTACATGGGCATGATTCCCGAACTAGCCATTGCCATTTTAGCATGTGCAAGAATTGGTGCCATTCACAGTGTAATATTTGGTGGATTTTCTGCACAAAGTATTGCAGATAGATTAGAAGATGCAAAAGCTGAATTCATTATAACCTGTGATGGTGCCTATCGTGGAGCAAAAGACATCCCATTAAAATCCGTTATTGATGATGCATTAATTGGAAACAAAACGATTAAAAAAGTAATTGTTTGTACAAGAACAAGAACAGCAGTTTCCATGTTAAAAGGAAGAGATATTTGGTGGGAAGATGAAATTAAAAAAGTAGAATCGCAAGGATTAGAATTAGTGCCGGCTGTTGAGATGGACGCCGAAGACCCTTTATTTATTTTGTATACATCAGGATCTACTGGTAAACCAAAAGGGGTGGTACATAGTGTTGCTGGTTATATGATTTATACGAACTATACTTTTATTAATGTATTCCAATATCAACCTAATGATATTTTCTTTTGTACAGCCGACATTGGTTGGATTACAGGACATAGTTATATTGTATACGGCCCATTAAGCGCAGGTGGTACTTCACTTATGTTTGAAGGCGTTCCAACTTTTCCAGATGCTGGTCGTTTTTGGGATATCATAGACAAATTCAAAGTAAATACTTTATATACAGCACCTACAGCCATAAGATCTTTGATGGGCTTTGGTTTAGGACCAGTGAAAGACCATGATTTAAGCAGCTTAAAAATATTAGGAACCGTTGGCGAACCGATAAATGAAGAAGCTTGGCATTGGTATGATGAAAATATTGGCAAAAAGAAGTGTCCTATTGTAGACACATGGTGGCAAACAGAAACAGGAGGTGTTATGATTTCGAATATGGCAGGTATTACGCCAGGAAAACCAGGATGGGCAACCTATCCAATGCCAGGTGTAAAAGCGATTTTAGTGGATGATAAGGGAAATGAAATCACTGAAAAGGAAGATGGATTGTATCGTGGTAATTTATGTATTACACAACCTTGGCCGGCCACATTAAGAACTACTTATGGCGATCATGAACGTTGTCGTACCAACTATTTTGCAACTTATGATAATTTATATTTCACTGGAGACGGTGCATTAAAAAATGAAGAAGGTCAATTTAGAATCACGGGGCGTGTAGATGATGTATTAAATGTAAGTGGTCACCGTATTGGTACTGCCGAAGTAGAAAATGCCATTAATATGCACGCGGGCGTAGTAGAAAGTGCAGTAGTGGGATATCCGCATGATATCAAAGGACAAGGCATTTATGCATACGTCATTTATACAGGCTCTCATGGACAGGATACACATGGTACAGGAGATATGGTTCGTAAGGATATTTTGCAAACCGTTACACGTATCATTGGACCTATTGCAAAACCAGACAAAATTCAATTTGTATCTGGCTTACCAAAAACAAGATCTGGAAAAATCATGCGTCGTATTTTAAGAAAAGTAGCCGAAGGTGAAACTAGTAATTTAGGAGATACTTCTACTTTATTAGATCCAGGTGTTGTTGATGATATAGTGAAAGGAATGTTGTAATAATTACAATTAATCTCATAAAAAAAATGCCCTAAATAATTAGGGCATTTTTTTTATTATGAACAAATTTTTAATCAATATAAATTTTAGTTCTCCATTAAATTCTTAAGCTTGCTGGATAAGAAAAATAATACAATCGAAGCCAATCCTGCCATGAAAACAAAGAACATAAAAAATTCATGCAGATTTGAAATTTGATAGCCAGCAAAAGAAGTTATTTTTCCATTTTCAGGATACAATGCACTAAATACACCTGCTAATTTATTGGCAAATGCATTCGCTGTAAACCATACTGCCATTAATAAAGATGCAAATTTAAATGGCGCTAATTTATTAAACAATGACAATCCAATTGGTGACAGGCAAAGCTCACCAAAAGTGTGCATCATATACATTCCTATCAACCAAATCATACTTACTTTAATACCAGCACCTACTCCATTTACACCAGTAGCAATCCATAAATAACCTAGTGCCAATAGCATTAAACCCATCGCCATTTTAAAAGGAGAAGATGGCTCTTTATTTATTTTTCCTAACTTAATCCAAATCCATGCTACCAAGGGTGCAAGACTTACTACAAATATGGAATTAAGGGATTGAAAAAAGCTGGTAGGTACCACAAAAAATCCTAAATCTCTTTGCGTATTCTCTGATGCAAAATAAGTTAAGGAAGCGCCTGCTTGTTCAAAAGCGCTCCAAAAGAAAATAACAAAAAAAGAAACCGTAAATAATACCGCTACTTTTTTCTTTTCAATAATATCTAATGTTTTATCAGAAAAAATAATAAACGCGATCAATAAAATACAAGCTAGTAATAACCAAAACAAATAGCTTACTACCATAATATCGATGTATACCAATGCGATAGTCACTAGAGAAATTAAAAATAAGAATCCTACCATCACCGGTATTTTTTGAAAAAATTTGGGTGCCTCTTTTGGCGCTACACCAATGGCTTCGCCTTCTGGATTTACTAAATACTTTTTCTGAAGCATTAATTGCGTAGCCACGCTTAATAACATTGCAACCCCACCCGCAAAAAATGCCCATTTAAAATCACCACTTTTACCTGTATCTCCTAAAGCACCACAAACAATCGGCCCCAAAGCACCGCCAGTATTAATACCCATATAAAAGATAGTATAAGCAGCATCTATTTTGGAATCTCCCTTTGGATACAATTGCCCCACCATGCTCGAAATATTTGGTTTGAAAAAACCATTACCTGCAATCATACAACCCAAACCCGTATAAAATAAAGGAGTGGCTAATGCCGGTGTGTCATAAAAATGACCGCAGAAAAAAAGTACGAATTCTCCAATGGCCATTACCAAACCACCAGCAATGATGGATCTATTATTACCCCAATATCTATCTGCGATATACCCACCTAATAATGGAGTCAAGTAAATTAAACCAGTATAACTACCATATACTTGAGATGCAAACACTTTATCAAAAAGCAATGCCTTGGTTAAAAACAACACCAAAATAGCGCGCATACCATAATAGTTAAAACGCTCCCACATTTCCGTAGCAAACAATACATATAACCCTTTTGGGTGCTTTTGCGTTGTAGTTGACATATTCAATTGTTTATTTAATTGACCCAAATTAATAAAATACCTGCAATAATTTTTACTTTCGTGCTGCAAACATTTATATATGAATATTTTACTAATAGGAAGTGGTGGTAGAGAGCATGCTTTGGCTTGGAAAATGGCACAAAGTCATCATTGTGATAATTTGTTTATAGCACCCGGAAACCCAGGTACAGCAAGCATTGGAACCAATGTAGACATTCAGGTAAATGATTTTGTTGGCTTAAAAAATTGCGTTCTTGAAAATGCAATTGATATGATTGTGGTTGGCCCAGAAGATCCTTTGGTAAATGGCATATATGATTATTTTGCAAAAGAGGAAGACACCAAGCATGTTAATGTGATTGGCCCATCTGCTGAAGCTGCTCAATTGGAAGGAAGCAAGGCTTTTAGCAAACATTTTATGCAAAGGCATCAAATTCCAACTGCTTCCTATGCTGAATTTACGCATGCAAACTATGATCAAGGAGTTGAATATATTAAAAATCATACCCTGCCAATCGTCTTAAAGGCAGACGGTTTGGCGGCTGGAAAGGGCGTGATCATTGCCTTTACACATGAGGAGGCCTTGACGAGTTTTGAAGAGATGATCCAAAACAAACAATTTGGAGAAGCCAGTTCCAAAGTGGTTATTGAGCAGTTTTTAGAAGGGATTGAAGTGAGTGTTTTTGCCCTAACGGACGGATTTAACTACCAAATTATTGGCCATGCTAAGGATTACAAGCGTATTGGTGAAGGCGATACCGGCTTAAATACAGGTGGAATGGGCTGCGTAAGCCCTGTTCCATTTATGGATGAAGCATTTATGCAAAAAGTGGAAGCGCGTATTATAAAGCCTACTATTAAAGGAATTCAGTCTGAAAACCTTATCTACAAAGGATTTGTGTTTTTTGGCTTAATGAACTGCGGTGGCGAACCTTATGTAATTGAGTACAATTGCCGTTTAGGGGACCCTGAAACGGAAGTAATTCTACCTCGATTACAAACCGATTTAGTGAGTTTGTTGGCTGCGGCGGACAATGGCACATTAGAAGATG
This sequence comes from Sediminibacterium sp., assembly GCA_036845345.1. Classification (GTDB taxonomy): domain Bacteria; phylum Bacteroidota; class Bacteroidia; order Chitinophagales; family Chitinophagaceae; genus Sediminibacterium. The sequence continues at coordinate 34,337 of DAIUEC010000003.1, read as the reverse complement.
TAAATATTGAATATTATAATGCTTCCTTTGCAACTGTTATGGCAGTTAGTGGAGGTTACCCAGGTGACTATCAAAAAGGTTTCACCATTCATGGTTTAACCGAAGCTGCAACTATTCCAGGTGCCCTTGTATTCCAAGCTGGCACTGCATTTAAGGAAAACGAGATAGTAACCAATGGAGGTCGCGTATTAACTACAACCGCTCAGGGCGAACAGCTACAGGCAGCCGTAGAGAACGCACAAAAAGCCCTTGCTAAGATCTGTTTTGAAGGCATGTATTTTAGAAAAGATATTGGCTACGAATTCAAGCCTTAGTCTCTAAAAAAATTATTCTACTTCTTTTATTAAAAAGCTTTGTAGTTCAAGTAATTTAAGTGAATTTTGCTACATTCAAATTGAATTATCAAAACATTGAACTATAATGGGATTATTTAACTTTTTTACCCAAGAAATTGCGATGGACTTGGGTACCGCAAATACACTTATCATTCACAATGATGAAGTGGTTGTAAATGAGCCTTCAATTATTGCCTTGAACAGGAATAATATGAAAGAAGTTTTAGGTGTTGGAAAGAAGGCTTTGTTGATGCACGAAAAAACACACGAAAGTATTAAAACAGTTCGTCCATTAAAAGATGGTGTAATCGCCGACTTTAATGCTGCCGAATTAATGATTCGTGAGTTGATGAAAATGATCTATCCAAAAAAACCATTGTTCCCCCCAAGTTGGAGAATGGTTATTTGTATTCCTTCTTCTATTACTGAAGTTGAAAAAAGAGCGGTACGTGATAGTGCGGAGCAAGCGGGTGCAAAAGAAGTTTACATGATTCACGAACCGATGGCTGCTGCATTAGGTATTGGTATTGATGTTGAAGAGCCAGTTGGTAACATGATTATTGATATCGGAGGTGGTACAACAGGTATTACCGTAATTGCATTAGCAGGTATTGTATGTGATCAAAGTATTCGTATTGCAGGGGATGAATTCACTGCTGATATTTTAGAAGCATTAAGACGTTACCATAGTTTATTAATTGGTGAGCGTACTGCAGAACAAATTAAAATACATGTGGGTGCTGCATTAAAAGATTTAGACAACCCACCAGATGATATGCCAGTAAATGGTAGAGACTTGGTAACAGGTATTCCTAAGCAAATCATGGTTTCTTACCAAGAAGTTGCTGAAGCATTAGATAAAAGTATTTTCAAAATTGAAGAAGCAATTTTAAGAGCATTGGAAACAACACCTCCTGAATTAGCTGCGGATATTTATCGTCGTGGATTATACTTAACAGGAGGAGGTTCTTTGTTAAGAGGACTTGATAAAAGATTAAGCGCAAAAATTAAATTACCAGTACATGTTGCAGAAGATCCACTTAAGAGTGTTGTGCGTGGTACAGGTATTGCGTTGAAAAACTATCAACGTTTCCCTTTCATCATGAGATAATAAAAGTCCTTACGCTTGAAGAATATCATTGGTTTTATAAGACAAAATCTTACTTTTTTTAGTTTCTTGATACTGCAAATTGTATCATTGGTAATGTTGTCGTCCTATAGCAAATCACATGAAGTTTTTTTTGGAGGAGTTACGAATCAAGCAGCAGGAAATATCAATAGGTATTATAACAACTGGGCATACTTTTTTAATTTAAAAGAAACCAATGCAAAATTGGTTGCAGAGAATGCTGCCTTGCGCAATCAATTGGCACAAGATTTTGTTGCTTTTGATACAACCAAAAAATCGGGTGCACTTGTATTAAGAAGAGATAGTTTAGAAAAAATTAGGAAATTTTATTACTACCCTGCTAAAGTAGTAGGTAACACTTTTACACTACAAAAAAATTATGTTTGGGTGGAGCGCGGTGCTAAACAAGGTGTGGTCAAAGATATGGCAGCCATCAGTCCTGATGGAAGTATTGTGGGTGTAGTGGTGGAAGTAAACGATAACTATAGTAAAATAATGAGCTTACTACATCGCAATAGTAAAGTAAGTGCGATGTTAAAAAGAGATAAGGTAGCTGGTAGTATCGAATGGGATGGTTCTGATCCCAATGTGTTGGTACTTAAAAATATTTCAAAAAGTGCGGTGCCAAAAATTGGAGACACGGTATTAACAAGTCCATACTCTTCTAACTTTCCTTCTCAATTAATGATTGGTAAAGTAATTAGCATTATCAAAGATCCAGCAAGTAATTTCTTAACATTGAATGTTAAGGCAGCGACTAATTTTTTCAATCTTGAATATATTTATTTGGTTGAAAATAAAAGAATGGCTGAACAAAAACAATTAGAAAAACCGGAGGCAAACAATGAATAATATTTTAAAAAATAGCATTCGATTTGTTTTGTTTTTGCTGATACAAATTATCATCTTAAACGAAGTACCTCCGTTGCATCAATTCATTACTCCTTATTTATATTTTACTTTTTTATTGTGGCTTCCATTTGGAACCAATCGATTAACATTAACCATACTTGGTTTTGTACTTGGTTACAGTTTGGATGTTTTCACGAATACGCCAGGCCTACATGCAGCAGCTGCAACACTTGTGGGATATGTGCGCCCTACCATATTAAATTTATTATTAGCACAAGAAACTTCGGAGGAAGTGAACAAAGAACCAAGTGTTGGTACCATGGGATGGGGTCCATTTCTTACTTATGTTTTCCTTTTAACATTTATACACCATTTTTATTTAGTCCTATTAGAATGGTTGCAATTTGGCAACTTCACATACTTCATTGGAAAAGTAATTGCTACTAGTTTAATGAGTGTATTGTTAATTCTTTTAGTTGAACTTGTTATGAACCGCCGAAATATAAAAAGATAACAAATGGCATTGTACAATTCTAACCGTGGCGGTATTATTCAAATTATCATTGGCTTTGTTTTTGTAATTATCATTGGGCAATTAATAAGCTTACAAATATTTTCAAATAAATACAAATTAGCTGCAGACAACAACGCTATTTTTAGAAAAATCATTTACCCTGATCGAGGAATTATTTACGATCGTAAAAAAAGAGCCTTACTTGAAAATAGCATTAGTTATGACTTAGTGGTAATACCCAATGAAGCAAAGGGTGTTGATACCAATGCCTTGTGTTCTATTTTACGCATTGACAAAGATGAGTTTAACAAAAGAATGATTGAGGTGATTGTAAAAAACTCAAGAGTGAAAGCAGGCGTATTTGAACCTTTTCTTTCTCCTGAACTGTATGCACAATTAACCGAAAACCTATATCGTTTCCCAGGCTTCTCTTTATCTGAAAGATCTATCAGAACCTATCCATACAATACCGCAGCCCATGTACTTGGATACGTTGCCGAAGTAGATGTAAATTTTTTACAAAAGCACGAAGACGAGGGATATGAAATGGGTGACTATGCTGGCATGACTGGTTTAGAAAAACAATATGAAAATGTATTGATGGGTCAACGCGGTGTAAAAAGATTCTTAAGAGATAATAAAGGAAAAATACAAGGTGCATTTGAAAAAGGTCAGTTTGATACTTTAGCGGTCGCAGGTAGAAACCTGTACACCAGCATGGATGTTGAAGTGCAACAGTTAGCAGAAAAATTATTGCAACATAAAATTGGAAGTGCAGTTGTGATAAATCCAAAAACCGGTGGCGTGATTGCAATGGCTTCTAGCCCTGGCTATAATCCCAATTTATTAACAGGGAATCAGCGTAGAAGAACCATTGGAAGTTTATTAACCGACACGGCAAGACCAATTTATAATCGTGCTATTAAAGGTCAATACCCTCCTGGATCTACATTTAAGCCAATGGGTGCTTTAATTGCATTGGACGAGGGTTTAATTAGTCCTAGTTTTGGATACAATTGTTTTGGACTTTACACTTCATGTGGTGATCCAAGAAAATGTGAGCACCATAATGCAGGACATGCTGCCAATTTACAACTAGCATTAGCCAATTCTTGTAACTCTTACTTTTTACAAGTATTCAGGATGGCCATTGACAATCCTAAATACCACAATGCAAAAGAGGGCTATTTAAAATGGAAGGAATATGTAAATAGTTTTGGATTGGGACGTAAATTAGGCATTGACTTACCAAGTGAAAACAAAGCTAGCATTCCAGATACAGCACAGTACAATAAAGATTTTGGCAATCCTAAATTTTGGAATAGTTGTTATATGCTTACTTTAGGAATTGGGCAAGATAGAATGACGGCAACTCCTTTGCAACTAGCCAACGCCATGGCATTAATTGCGAATGAAGGTTTTTATTATACGCCTCACTTTGTAGATAGCTTAGAGGATGAAGATGAGGATGATAAAGCGGTGCTTGCTAAATTTAGAACCAAACAAGAAGTAACAAAAATTTCTGGTGATATCTTTAAAATTATTAAAGAAGGGATGCACGATGTAACAGTGTATGGTACTGCGGCAGGTATTAAAGTGCCTGGTCATGAATATTGTGCAAAGACAGGAACTGCTCAAAATCCGCACGGAAAGAATCACTCATTATTTGTTTGTTTTGCTCCTAAAGATAATCCAAGAGTAGCAGTAGCCGTGGTGGTGGAGAACGCAGGATTTGGTGCGACATGGGCAGGCCCGATTGGTGGTTTGTTAATGGAGAAATATTTAAACGACACATTGACTGCAGAAAGTAAAACTAAAACAGATTACTTAGCCAATGTTGACTTAATGCCTCAATCAATTAAAGATTGGTATGTACGCAATAATAAAACGGAAAGATTAACTCCAATTGAATATAATAATGATGAATTAGGCGATGTATGGGATATGGAAATGGTTTCAGAGAATACGCCAAAACCACAAAAGCCAAGAGATACCATTCAAAAAGCGGTGGATTCAAATTTGAATAAAACAAGTTCTATTCCACCTGCAAAAAATCCAGTGCTTATCAAAAAAGATAGTGCTGCACTCATTAATAAAAAGAAGAAAAAGCATATAAATCCAAAAAATGTCAACCACACCTAATCAAAATAATTTTTCAAAGGGTACTGATTTGGCTGTTATCATTCTATATTTTGCAATGGTAGCCATTGGTATCTTATGCATATTTATGGTGGAGTTTAATCCTAATATCAATTGGAGCAATTCCTTGATTGCTGGAAAAAACAGTTACAGTAAGCAAATCTATTTTGCCATTTTTTGTGGGTTCGTGGGCATCTTTATTTTATTAATGGATAGCAAAGTATTTACAGCACTTGCCAATATTTCCTATGGGGTAGGTATTGTATTAATGTTGGCCACTTTTGTGTTGGGTAAAAATATTAATGGATCAAAAAGCTGGATCCCGATTGCTGGTGGATTCAATTTACAGCCAGCAGAATTATGTAAAATATTTACAGCACTTATTCTGGCCAAATTCATATCCAAACCCGAAACCGATTTTACCAAGATAAAAAACCATTTAATAGCAGGTGGAATTATAGCATTGCCAGCAATGCTTTCCATTATGCAGCACGAAATGGGATTGGCATTGGTGTATAGCGCTTTTCTATTTGCTATGTATCGTGAAGGTTTACCTCCTGTGATACTTGTAGTTGCCCTATCCTTTGCTGTGTTGGTGATTGCGACCCTACTTTTAGAACCTACCATATTAGCCATTATACTTACCATTATTGCTGCTGCGATTATATTAAGTATGGTAAAAAGATTTAAGCGAAATAGAAATAGTATCCTTGTTGTGATAGGCATCTGGGCCATCTGTTTTGGAACCATTCGTTATGTGGTTCCTTATATCTTTAACAATGTATTTGAGTGCTATCAAAGTACGAGAATTTATAGTATGATTGGAAAGGAGTATGATTGTAGTCAAAATAAAAAATCAGCTTCTGCTTCCGGAAAAACACATGGGAAAAAACCAGATGATTATAATGTAAAACAAAGTAAAATTGCGATTGGATCAGGCGGCTTTTGGGGAAGAGGATTTTTAAAAGGGACTCAAACAAGAGGAAAATATGTACCGGAACAGAATACCGATTTTATTTTCACGTCCTTAGGGGAAGCATTTGGATTTATAGGAACGGCCACTTTCTTAGGACTATACTTATTTTTCTTATTTAGAATTATTAGAATTGCCGAAAGACAAAGAAGTACTTTTTCGAGAGTATATGCCTATAGCGTAGTAGGTATTTTCTTTTTCCATATTGCCGTAAATATTAGCATGACTATTGGATTATTTCCGGTAGTGGGTATTCCACTTCCGTTAATTAGTTATGGCGGTTCATCCTTATTAACTTTTACTGTATTGGTATTTATCTTATTAAGATTAGATGCAGACAGACAAATGGTTTTAAGATAATTTATTAGTATGCGTATTTATCCATTATCCGAAGGCAGTTTTACCATTGATCAAACTAAAGTGTTTGTGCCCTTTGATACTGCATCTGAAAATTTACAAAATAGACCCAAGGGAAGTATTCTTGTAGAGATTCAGCCTTTTGTTGTCGTTACAGATAATGATATTATTTTGTTTGATACCGGTCTGGGTTATATGGATAAATCAGGCACATTACAATTGCATGAAAACTTAATGCAAAATGGAATTGACCCATCTAGTGTCACAAAAATATTTATGAGTCATTTGCACAAGGACCATGCAGGAGGAATTAGTTATATCCACCCTACTTATAATGAGCGATTTATTAGTTTCCCCTATGCTAAATATTATGTTCAAAAAAGAGAATATGATTTAGCAGTAAGTGGTGAAAATCCTTCCTATTTAGCCGACCAAGTAAGTATGTTGGAGGATTTTAGTGGTGTGGTTTGGCTTACAGAAGACGAAGGTATTATTGATGAAGTAATACATTATCAACTTACAGCCGGGCATAGTTTATACCATCAAGTAGCTTGGATTAAAGAAGGCGATTCCACATTTTTCTTTGGAGGCGATGTGGCACCACAACTGCAGCAAATGAAATCAAAATTTGTAGCCAAATATGATATGGATGGTAAAGCGGCCATGCAATGGCGACAATTATGGTGGGAGCAAGGTGCTGCAGATCAATGGACATTTGCATTTTACCATGATATTCAATATCCAACCTATATTCATAATCCTACTCTTTAAAACGAACATTCATTAGGAATCAATGCTGATAAGGGTTTCAGCGAATCTTAGCATATTTTGTAGTACCTTTAAACTACAATCATGGCAAGTTCAATCAATAATTATTCGGGACAGTTTAGACGTAATGTATCAGACAAGTACATTATCTATAATAGTTTATTCGCAGCGCTACCCTATTCAGGAATAGCGAATGTAGGTGCACTACTACCCATCATGCTTCAAACATGCGAAGATGGTTATGCTAAAGGAAAATCACCTGTTGAAATTATTGATTACTTTTTTAATCGTCAAACCGAGGTTGCCACTGAATCAGAAAAAATTGACCACTTGTTTAAATATGTTCAGTACATGGAACGTCAAGTGGTATTATTTGATGCGATTGAAGATGCAGCGTTCACTACGGTAAATGACATGGAAGGCGCAGGAAGTATTAAGGCATTAATTAGAGAGGCAGGCTTTACAGGAAAAACACAAGCACTAAAAAATAAATTAAAGAATTTTAAAGTGCGTATTGTGCTTACTGCACATCCTACTCAGTTTTATCCATCCAATGTATTAGGTATTATACATGATATGGGTGAAGCCATTGCGAAAAATGATTATAATACTATTAACCATTATATTCAGCAACTAGGATTAACCGCTTTCTTTAATAAAAAGCAACCCACTCCAACCGACGAGGCTTTGAATTTAATGTGGTATTTGGAAAATGTATTCTATCATTCTATTGGTAACATTTACAATACCATTGTGAATGATGTTTTTGATAATAATTTTGAAAGCGAGAACCCATTTATAGAGCTTGGATTTTGGCCAGGTGGCGACAGAGATGGAAATCCATTTGTGAATGCTGCCACTACTATTAAAGTTGCGCAGGCATTAAGAAGTAGCATTATTGTATGTTACTATCGTGATGTAAGAAAATTAAAAAGAAAACTAACTTTTGCAGGCGTTGATACACTTTTAAGTTCATTGGAAGAAAGTTTATACGAAAATGTTTTCCGACCTGACCAGAGTAAGCCCATTTCAGTTGAAGAAATTATTGGTTGCTTAACAACGATTAGAAAAAAAATAAAAGACGAATACCATTCTCTTTATCTTTCTAAATTAGACAGCCTTTTAAATAAGGTTAAAATATTTGGAACGCATTTTGCGTCTCTTGATATTAGACAGGATAGTCGCATACATTTACAGGTATTGTTAGATGTAAATAAAACAATTAAGGAAAAAACAGGTAAAGGATTTTTACCTGAAAACTACACTGCATTAAGTGCCGAAGAAAAAATCGCTAGCTTAATTACCATTGCAGATAAAGTAGACCCTAATTTATTTACAGAGACCATTACAAAAGATACCATTGAAAGCATTTATGCAATTACGCAAGTGCAAGCAATTAATGGAATAGCTGGATGTCATCGTTATGTCATAAGCAATTGCCAATCGGAGGTAAATGTAATGGAGTTATATGCACTGTTTAGACTATGTGGTTGGGATGAAAATTTAACCAATGTTGATATTGTTCCTTTATTTGAAACTATTGACGACCTAAATGCGTCAGAACAAATAATGGATTATTTATACAAGCATCCATTATACGCATCACATCTTGCAGCAAGAAAAATGCAACAGCCTATCATGCTTGGATTTAGTGATGGAACAAAGGATGGTGGTTATTTACAAGCCAACTGGAGTATTTATAAATCAAAAGAAGTATTAACGAATATTTCAAGAAAAAATAATATCGTTGTAAAATTCTTTGATGGTCGTGGCGGTCCTCCAAGTAGAGGTGGCGGAAAAACGCATCAGTTTTATGCTTCTATGGGGAACCAAATTGAAAACGAAGAAATTCAGTTAACCATTCAAGGACAAACTATTACTTCAAATTTTGGGACCATACATTCTTCTCAATATAATTTAGAACAATTATTGAGCGCAGGCGTGAGTCATGAATTATTTGCAGATACTAAATTACAATTGTCTCAACAGGATAGATTAATATTAGAAGAGCTTGGAAACTTTAGCTATCAATCTTATCAGCAATTAAAAGAAAGTCCCCTTTTCTTGCCTTACCTGCAAAAATTTAGTCCACTTAATTATTATAGCAAGAGTAATATCGCAAGCCGCCCTGCAAAAAGAGGCGCTGGTAATACTTTAAAATTTGAAGATTTAAGAGCCATTCCTTTTGTGGGAAGTTGGAGTCAGTTAAAACAAAATGTACCAGGATTCTTTGGAGTGGGTACTGCTTTGCAAGTACTTAAAGAAAAAGGAATGTGGAAGGAAGTACAATCTTTATTTAACAATATTGGTTTCTTTAAAACATTGATTGACAATAGCATGATGAGTATGGTAAAATCAAGTTTTGCCATTACCAAGTACATTGATAATGATCCTGAATACCGCACCATTTGGAATGAAATAAAAGAAGAGTTTAAATTAACTACACAACTTTATTTGGAATTAAGCAATACCAATAGCTTAATGGAAAATGATACCGTAGCTAAACATTCTATTTTATTGAGAGACCGCATTGTATTGCCATTGTTAACGGTACAACAATATGCACTTTGCAAAGTTCAAGATTCAAGTATTGATGCCGAGCTTAAAGAAGCTTATGAAAAATTGTTGACAAGAACTATGTTTGGAATTATTAATGCCGCGCGTAATTCAGTATAGAGAAATTAAGTGTAAAAAATGCTTTACACTGGTGCTTTAGTGTCTTTCCATTTCCATAAATGCAAGCAGGCATAAGTTTTGTAGGGAGCCCACTTTTGAGACTTTGCAATCATTTTAGTATGTAACTCTTTCTTGGTTTCATATTTGATTTTGTACAACCTAATCATTGCTTGTTGTATCCCTAAATCATCCACTGCAAATACATTTTCGTGACCAAGACTAAACATCAATAACATCTCAACGGTCCATCTCCCCACCCCTTTTATCTGCGTCAATAATTCAACTACTTCTTCGGGATCCATTTTATACAATTGATTATCTGTGATTTTATGGTCTAAAAAAAATTGCGCTACATTTTGCACGTAAGCTACTTTAGAATTACTTAACCCTATGGCCCTCAATTTTAATGGATCCGTTGCTAGTACTTGCTCACAACTAGGCTCTTTACCTCCGTATAAATCTAAGAAACGATCAAATATAATTTTGGCCACCTTAGTACTTAATTGCTGGCTAATGATACTTGCAATTAATCTGATACTTGTATTTTTTCGACGTTTTAAAACATGTGTATCCTCATTTAACAAAGGAGCCAATTTTAAATCGCTTTTTAAAAAAGTCTTATAACTCATAGTTGCAAATTAGGGAGATTTATGTATTTATCATATCTTTTCATTACAATTAAAACAAACCACTATGAAAAAATGGATATGCATCCTTGTCGTTATCATTACACAAGTTGGTATTGCTCAAATTTCATACGCACAAAATAAAGATATTGCTGCCATTCAATCTATTTTAGACAATCAAATTAAGTCATGGAATAGTGGCGATTTAGATAACTTCATGGTGGGCTATTTGCATAGTGATAGCCTTGTTTTTATTGGAAAATCAGGACCCACTTATGGCTACGAAAATACCTTAGCCAACTATAAAAAAAGCTACCCAGACAAAACACATATGGGCACATTACAATTTGAAATTGTAAGTATGAAGCCCTTAAATAATGACCATTATTTTGTAATAGGAAAATGGAAATTAATTCGCACAGTGGGAGACCTTAATGGTGTGTATACCTTATTGTTGAAAAAGACGAAAGAGGGTTGGAAAATTATAGCAGACCATAGTAGTTAAGTACTTCGGACGATTGACTCCCGCAATTATTGCCAATAATATTAGTCTAAACTTTGCTTATTATTTGCAGCCGCTTTAAGCAATCTATCAAATTGTTCAGGCGTTAAGTCATTATAGAAATAATAAACTGGATCCACTTTGATTCCTTTTTTAATTACTTCATAGTGGCAATGCGGTCCTGTGCTTTTTCCAGTACTACCAATATATCCAATCACTTCGCCTCTTTTTACAGACTGTCCCACCCTTGCTTTCACACGCACCATATGACCATATAAAGTTTGATAACCATAGCCATGATTGATCATTACTTTATTACCATACCCATCGGTACTAAACCCAGCAGCAGTAACGGTTCCATCGGCTGTCGCATAAATCGGAGTGCCCGAAGGAGCAGTAAAATCTAGGCCTTGGTGAAAACGAATATCCTTATACACTGGATCCACTCGGTATCCAAAACTACCTCCAATTCGATTTAAATTTTTATTACTAACTGGCTGAATGGCAGGAATTGCTTTTAATAACTTTTCCTTGTTCTTAACCATGTTTGTGATTTCTACATACGAAGTTCCTTGGTAAGCCACTCTTAAAATTAATTTATTCAGCTGCTCCACCATATTTTTAATCAGGTCAGAATTGGATAAATTTTGAATCAATCTCACTTCTTTCTTCGCTTCCATCTCTTTTACACGGGCACTGTCCGGGATAGGATCTGCTTCAAAAATGGATCTATACACATCATTATCTCTATTCTCTAATTCGGACATCTGTAACTCCAATTGCTTTACTCTTTCTTGCAATACGCTATAACTTTCACGATAAGACTCATTTTGTTGACGCAACAATTTTTCTTTGGGAGAGTCTATATATTGGAAAATTAGGATTACAATGATAATTCCGGTAGTAATTGCGGCTGCTATAAAACCAAATAGCTGTAATAAACGCACCCTAAGTGGTACTTCGATTTTTTCAAATCTCAGGGTGTGCGTATTAAAGAAATATTTGATTTTCTTCATTGATCTAGCCTTATTATTAGGTATATTTTTAATTAAAAAAGGGCCTATTTCCTTACCTTTGAAGCTCCTTAAAAAACTTTACAAATATAGCTTATTAAGGAAGAAATAGCTTAAAATTCCGATCCATGATGACAAGTTCAGAAATTAGACAACAGTTTTTAGATTTTTTTGCATCTAAGGGACATGCCATTGTACCCTCAGCGCCCATTGTTGTTAAAAACGATCCTACCCTATTATTTACGAATGCAGGGATGAATCAGTTTAAAGATTATTTTTTAGGGAATCAAGTTCCTGCACATGAAAGAATAGCCGATACGCAAAAATGTTTAAGAGTAAGTGGAAAGCATAATGACTTAGAGGAAGTAGGTGTTGACACTTATCACCATACCATGTTTGAAATGTTGGGCAACTGGAGTTTTGGAAATTATTTTAAAGCAGAAGCTATTGAATGGTCTTGGGAATTATTGACCAAGGTGTATAAATTAGATCCAGCAAGATTATACGTTTCTGTATTTGAGGGAGACCCTGCTGAAAATTTACCACAATCAAGTATTGCTTTAGCTGAGTGGAGAAAATGGGTGCCAGAAGAAAAAATTATATACGGAACTAAAAAAGATAATTTCTGGGAGATGGGTGACACAGGCCCATGTGGTCCTTGTAGTGAGATACACGTTGACATGCGTAGTGAAGAAGAAATTGCAAAAATACCAGGTCGTGATTTAGTCAATAAAGATCATCCACAGGTAATTGAAATTTGGAATAATGTATTTATTCAGTACAACCGTAAAAAAGATGGTAGCCTAGAACCATTGCCTGCAAAGCATGTGGATACAGGAATGGGATTTGAGCGTTTGGTGCGCGTGATTCAAGGTAAAAAGAGTAACTACGATACCGATGTATTTACTGGTACCATTGACTTAGTTGCCCAAATTACTGGTCAATCCTATGACTTTAGTGATAGCAAACAGGCTGTTGCATTTAGAGTGATTGCAGATCATATTCGTGCGATTGCATTTACGATTGCGGACGGACAACTTCCAGCAAATACAGGTGCAGGCTATGTGATTAGAAGAATTTTAAGAAGAGCTGTAAGATATTACTATTCTTATTTGGATTATAAGCAACCATTGTTGCATCAGTTAATGCCATTACTTGCTAAGCAATTTGAAAATGTATTCCCTGAATTAAATAGTCAATTAGAATTTGTAAGCAAAGTAGTGAAGGAAGAAGAGGAAGGATTTTTAAGAACTTTAGAGAAGGGATTAAAAAGAATTGATGACATTACAAGTACACACAGCAAAGGACAAACTATTGAAGGTAAATTGGTATTTGAATTGTTTGATACTTATGGATTCCCAGTAGACTTAACACGTTTAATTGCAAGTGAACATGGATTAAATGTAGACGAAGCAGGATTTGAAAGTGAAATGCAACAACAAAAAGATCGAAGCCGTGCCGCTACAGCAATTGATACAGGGGATTGGATTCAAGTGACCGAAGATGTTGAAACTAAATTCATCGGATATACCGAAACTGCAGCAAATACAAAAATTGTAAAGTACCGTAATGTAAAAGCGAAGGGAAAAGAAGCCTACCAATGGGTATTAGCAACAACTCCATTTTATGCAGAGAGCGGAGGTCAAGTGGGTGATAAAGGCATATTTGAATTTGAGGATGGTACAAAGTTGGAAGTAACTGATACCAAAAAAGAAAATAACTTATTTATACATTTTACAGATAGTCTTCCTGCAACCATTGGAACTTCCGTAAAAGCGAATGTAAACCTGCAGTTAAGAAAAAATACAACTGCACATCACTCTGCTACACACTTATTACATGCAGCACTACGTAATGTATTAGGCAAGCATGTTGCTCAAAAAGGTAGCTTAGTAAATAATGAGCAATTGCGTTTTGACTTTTCACATTTTGCAAAAATGACGGATGCTGAAATGGCAGCTGTTGAAAAAATGGTAAATGAGAAAATAAAAGAAAATGTACCTGTTGTAATTAATGAAATGAGTAAGGATGAAGCTATTGCATTAGGAGCTATGGCTTTATTTGGAGAAAAGTATGGCGATAAAGTACGTGTAGTAATAATGGATCCAAATTACTCCATTGAATTATGTGGTGGTACACATGTTGGCCACACAGGAGAAATTGGCAATTTTGTTTTAAAGGCAGAATCTTCGGTAGCAGCTGGTGTAAGAAGAATTGAGGCGGTAGTTGGCGAAGCAGCGAATTTATTTTTAACTGCAGTAAATGAAAAGTTACATAAACAAATTGTTCAATTGACTGAAGCATGCGCTACTATTGCAGCTAAATTAGCTATCGCATTTACTGCACCTGAGTGGAATGAAAATTCATCGGTAGATGTATTGAATGATACCATTGCAAGCTTACAAGCAACACAAAAGGAGTTACATAAAAAATTAGAAAGTCAGGAAGCACAATTAGTAAACAGTTTAGTTGAAACCTATGCTAATCAATTTGTAGACAAAAACGGTATTGCATACTTAGGTGCGAAAGTGAATTTAAACAGCGCTGATAATTTGAAAAAATTAGCTCAATTATTAAGTGCTACTCAATCAAAAGCAGTCATAGTGCTGGTGAACGAAATTGAAGGAAAGGCAGCAGTTGTATTATCTATTTCAGAAAACCTAGTGCAAGAAAAAGGTTGGCAAGCTCCACAAATTATTAAAGAAAAAATTGCACCATTTATTAAAGGTGGTGGAGGTGGTCAAAAAACCTTGGCAGCAGCTGGAGGTCAGGATGCGACTCAGTTGGACAAGGTAATTGAAGCGGTGAGTTCAATGCTATAATGAGTTTGTTTTCAAATAATTAATTGAAATTCAAGGCCTTAGTTTACACAGCTAAGGCCTTTTTAATGAATTGACTTTTTATAAAATTTAACATTTCCGAATTGTTTCGTAGTTAAAATGTTTCCTTATTTTTGATCTACAAATTATTTCGTATTAAATCAACGAACATGAAAAAAATAATATTAGGTCTAGGAATGTTGGTACTAATGAGTGCAGCAGTTAATGCACAAAAGGAAGTGATTGTCATAAATAAAACAACTAAGAGCAGCACAGACAATCCATTAATTGTTGTAGATGGTAAAATTGAAACTGCTGCTAAAATGGATGACTATGATCCCAACAATATTGAATCAGTGAATGTGTTAAAAGGAGAAAGCGCCACTAAAAAATATGGCAAGAAAGGAGAAAAAGGAGTTGTTGAAATTACACTTAAAAACAAACAAGCCGCTGAAGCAAAAGATACTAATTACAAACCAGTAATCGATACCAATATCAATTTATCTATTGTTGTAGATGGAGATAAAATTACCATCAACGGAAAGCCTGCAGACAAGAATGATCCAAGGTTAAAAATGATGGGGAAATCTAAAATGATAAAAGTAGAGAAAGGTAAAAAATCTCCTGACAAAGTAATCATTCAAGAGTTTTCAGAGGAAGCAGATGATTTAAGTTCAGATGATATGTTAGATATGGTATCCCCTACACCTCAAGCTAATAAAGCGTTTTTGGGTGTTATCAGTGAAGAAAACGAGCAAGGTGCTAAAATAAATACAGTAAGCGAAGGTAGCCCTGCAGAAAAAGCAGGATTAAAAAAAGAGGATATCATCAGCAAGGTAAATGATAAAAAAATTGATGGACCAAAATCACTTTATGATGCCATTGGTGCATTTAAACCTGAAGAAAAAGTAACCATTACATTTATAAGAGATGGTAAGGAACAAAAAACAACTACAACTCTTGCAAAAAATAAAACCTTAAACGCTCCTAAAGTATTTTCTTTTTCATATCCAAATGGACAAATGCCTAATAACTTAGGTCGTGGATTCAGAATAAGCCCTGATCAAAATTTTAACTTTGAAATGCCAGAATTAGATGCATTAAATGCGCGCATTAACAAAAAACCAAAATTAGGTATCTCTGTTGAAGACATCGAATCAGGCGAAGGCGTAAAAATTAAAAATGTAACTGGTGGATCACCAGCCGAAAAAGCAGGCTTAAAATCAAATGATATCATAACCGAATTTGATGAAAATAAAGTAACGGATGTGAATGATTTAAAATGGAATTATTTACAAGAAGGACAGGTATTAAAATTCACCGTATTGAGAAATGGTGAAAAAAAGAAGATTGAAGTTAAAATACCTAAAAAGCTAAAATCCGCGGATTTATAGGTTTTAATATCGAATGCCCCCAATTAATATGGGGGCATTTTTGTACACGATGAAAGGGGGTTAAAATGCTCCTTTTCTTGTATTTTTGTACCATGGGAAATATGGATAAATACGAAGCAGTTATTGGCCTGGAGATACATGCACAATTATCAACCAATAGTAAATTGTTTTGTGGAGATGCCACTAGTTTTGGCGCTGATCCAAATACCCATATCAGTCCAATTACAATGGGCCATCCTGGCACCCTTCCAAAAACCAACACCAAAGCAGTTGAGTATGCGATTAAAATGGGATTAGCCTGCGGTTGTGCTATTGCAGAAGACAACTATTTTGCAAGGAAAAATTACTTTTATCCAGACTTACCAAAAGGTTATCAAATTTCACAACACACCACTCCTATTTGTGTTGGAGGAACTGTAAACATACAAACGAACGAAGGCGAAAAAACAATACAGTTAAATCGTATTCATTTAGAAGAAGATGCTGGCAAAAGCATTCACGATATCTCTCCCACGCACACTTTAATTGATTTGAATCGCGCAGGTACACCCTTAATTGAAATGGTTACTGAGCCATGCATTCATTCAGCTGAAGATGCATTTTTATATGTAACCGAAGTGCGAAAGCTTGTAAGATGGTTGGGCGTTTGTGATGGCAATATGGAAGAAGGTAGTTTAAGATGTGACGCTAATATTTCGGTGAGATTAAAAGGGGAAACAACCTTAGGCACGAAAGTTGAAGTCAAAAATTTGAATTCCATTAGAAATATCAAAAAGGCAATTGAATACGAAATTGATCGCTTGATACAATTAAAAGAAACTGGAGGAACCATTATTCAACAAACCAGAAGTTTTGATGCCAGTAACGATACTACTTTTTCAATCAGAGATAAAGAGGATGCAAATGATTACAGGTATTTTCCTGATCCTGATTTAGCCCCCTTCCATTTGACAACTGAATACATCAATAGTATTAAAGCGGATTTACCTTCCCTACCAAATGAATTGAAAAGGGAATGGAAAGACAAATTTGGACTATCCGAATACGATATTAATCAATTGACTGAAAATAAAGAAGAAGCTGATTTTTATATTGCATGGACTTCACAAACTAAACATTATAAAGCAGCAGCAAACTGGATCATAGGACCCATTAGAGAATATCTAAACGAGCATAATAATAACTATGCTGACTTAGAAACTGCTATACCTCATTTAGTTGAATTACTCGATTTAGTAGACCAAGGTCAATTAAATTTTTCAGTTGCTTCTGGAAAAGTGTTCAAGGCAATTATTGAAACACCTCAATCTCCTACTCAATTTGCTAATGAAAATAATTTATTACAAACGAATTCATCGGATGAAATAAGTGGCTGGGTAGAACAAGTATTAGCAGCCAACCCTGATAAAGTAGCGGAGTATAAAAAAGGCAAAAAGGGTTTAATTGGTTTATTTGTAGGAGAAGTGAAAAAATTGAGTAAAGGAAAAGCGGATCCAAAAATTACAACACAATTGCTTGAAGCGCAATTGTCTAAATAAAATAGTATGAAAATAAGAAGTTTGATCGTCCTTTTTGCAGTAGCAATTAGCAGTTTAGTGGGTTGCAATAGTAAAAATGGAGAAGCTAGGTATAATATTGCAGGGACCATTCAAAATGCTGCGAATCAAAAGTTATTGCTACAAGAAATTCCTTTTGGGGAAAAACCAATTGTTACCTTGGACTCTATTACGCTTGATGAAAAAGGAAAATATAGTTTTGATTTTATTGCCAAGCAAGAAGGTATTTATAGAATCGCTACCGAAAAAGAAATGGAAATTCTTTTTGTAAATGATGAAAAGAATATCCAAATTAATGCGGATGCAAAAAATTATTTATCCTATGCGGTAAAAGGTTCTCAAACAACTGAATCACTAATTTCATTTTTAAAAGAATACCGTAAAAAAGATTCCTCTATTTTCTCTACACTATACAGTCTAGAATTATTGCAAAAGCAACAAGCAAAAGATAGCACTATTTATTTCTTACAAAAGCAAAGAGTTGAAAAAATTGAGAGCTTAAATAAATTCGTACAAAATACAATCAATAGCAGCACAAGCCCTGCAATGATTTATTACCTATTAGGTTTGAGTTTAAGATCTATGGAAACCGCACAGGTATTAGCTTTAGCAAAGGCAACTGCTGAAAAAACAAAAGCAGAGCCGCTTATTCAATTTGCTAATATGCTTAACACGCAAGTGCAAACAAATACTAAAACCACCCCTTTATCGGTTGGACAACCAGCACCAGAAATTGCATTGGCAGACCCTAGCGGTAAAATTATTACACTAAGTAGTTTGAAAGGCAAATATGTCTTAGTTGACTTTTGGGCAAGCTGGTGTGGCCCTTGTCGTGCAGAAAACCCAAATGTAGTTGCTGCTTACGAGAAGTTTAAAAAGAAAAACTTTACAGTATTAGGAGTATCATTAGATGATCAAAAATCAAATTGGCTGGAAGCCATTAAAGCTGACAAACTAAACTGGCAACATATTAGCGATTTGAAAAAATGGGAAAGCACAGTAGTAACTACCTACCAAATTGAAGGCATTCCATTTAATGTTTTGTTAGATCCTAATGGAAATATTATTGCCAAAGAATTAAGAGGACAGGCATTACAAGATACACTTACCAATATCTTACACTAATCAATTAGTGCAGTCTACTTTTGTTTGATAAATGTTTTTATCAATGCAGGTAGTAATATTAAATTGGTAAGGGTACTTACTACAAGGGTTAATGATGTTAACCAACCTAGGGCTTTTGTTCCACCAAAATCACTAAAGCAAAATATTACAAAGCCAGCTACCAATACTAAGGATGTATAAATAATACTGATACCAGTATGTTTTATAGTTTGTACCAAAGTAATAGCGACATTGTTATTTAAACGAGGTAATTCCTGTTTATAATTCACTAAAAAGCGAATTGTAACATCAATAGCAATACCCAAGGCCACGCTAAACACCAATACAGTAGAAGGCTTTAAGGAAATACCAACCCACCCCATGATTCCAGCTGTCATTAATAAGGGTACGATATTAGGAATTAAAGAACACATTAATATTGGAAAGGATCTAAATAAAAAGATCATACAAATAGCAATTAATAAGAATGCCCAGAATATAGATTCACTCAATCCCTTAATAATAAAGTTACTTCCTTCTAAGAAAGTAACACTGCTTCCAGTTATTTGAATATCATATTTACTTGAATCAAAAATTGACTTGGTTGCACTATCTATTCTATTTAAAAACGCAGGTAACTTAGCACTTCCAATATCTTTCATGTTTACACTAATCCTAGTAGAGCGCTTATCACTATCAATAAACTTACTCAACAACTGTGTAGGATTATTCGCATTTTTAGTAGTAGCATTTTGAGCATTAGCTCCCAATTTCAAATAAGGTGCAATAAAGGCCATTTCGGTTCCAGTAGGAATGGTATACGACAAGGTATCTCCATCATAAAAAGTTTGTTTTGCAAACTTGATGCCTTCTACCAATCCTATTGGTTTGCCCAGTTCAGGTTGAGCACTCAAATATTGATGCATTTTTTCAATGTCTTCGAGTGGATGTATACTTCGCACTAATCCATTTTTCTTTTTAGTATCTACGACAATTTCCATTGGCATTACTCCACCGCCTTGTTGTTCAAACCATTTAAGATCGGTATATAGCTTGTCCTTTTGGGGTAAGTCATCTACGATAAATGCTTCTTTTTTAATTTTCGCTAACCCAAATCCTGAAACAATCACTAATACAATGGTAATTCCAAATACCCATTTAGTATGTACAAAAGTCCATCTTTCAATTTTAACCAATACCTTTTCTAAAAAGGCATTGTCCAAATAGCGCATATGATTTGGCTGCGGCGCTTGTAAATAAGTGAGTACAGGAGGAATAAAAAATAAACTTATAAAAAATAAGGCCATAATATTTATGCCTGATACCCAACCAAACTCTTTTAACAATGGACTTTTAGTAAAAGCAAATACAAAAAAACCAATAGCAGCAGTAATATTACAAAACAATGTAACAATACCCATGCGTCCTACCATATTAACAATCGCTTTCTCCTTATCATTCGTTTCTTTATAGGAAGTATGGTATTTATTTAAAAAATAAATACAATTTGGAATACCAATCACTACAATGAGTGGTGGGATAAGTGCGGTAAGTAAAGTTATTTTTTGACCCAATAAAACCATGGTTCCAAAACTCCAAATTACCCCCATTGCCACTACCGCCAAGCTCATGAACATCGCTGATAAAGAACGGAAAAATAATAATAGGGTTATGGCACATAAAACAAGCGAACCTATTAAAAACCAAAACATCTCTTTTTTAATTCTATCTGCCAATATGGTTCTAATATAAGGCAGACCACTTTTATGTAACTCAATTTTACGAGCATTACTAAAAGCATCTAATTGCGTATTTAATGATGCGATAATATGTGACCTAGCAGCACTATTAATGGAATCGGGTACAAAACTAATTGCCATCATATACGCATGGCTGTCAGGATTGTATAAAAGATTTTTATAAAAAGGAATACTTTCAAAAGCCGCCTTATTTTGTTGTAATAAAGAATCGTTTGTGTAAGGTGGGGTAAATATTTTAGCTGCTACAAACTTTGTATTGACACTGTCCTTCTTTAAATCATATGCCGAGGGTACGCTTAATACATCCGTTACACCTGGAATTGATTTTATAGATTGATGCAATGTAACAAATGCATTAAAGAAAGAAGGAGTGTACAAACTATCAGATTGAAATCCAACAACCATGGTAGTTCCATCGACACCAAATTTTTTAACGAACTGTTTGTAAATAACAAATTTTGGATTGTCTTCAGGAATTGCTTTTGTGAATTCATAGCTCAATTTAACTTGAGCTGCAAAATAGCCCATGATAATAGTTGCCATCGTCAATAGGACTAAACTAGTTACTTTATACTTAACAATTTTCTGACCTAGACGATACCACATGTTTTACTCAATTTATGATAATACCCAAAAATAAGCGATTAGTTGCGTAAGTACACCAATTCCAAATCCAACAATTAGTTCCTGCTTGGTATGGTCACTAACAATCATTCGTGCACTTACTACAATGCCTGCAAGCATTGCTGCAGCACCCACCCAAATAAAATTATTAATGGGATAAAGGAATCCAGCTAAAACTACAGCAGTGAATAATCCACTCACACCTATTGCATGTAAGCTTACTTTTATAAAATTATTCGTAATTAAGCCTAAACTACTCGCTATAAAAATGCCAAAATAAAAATACTTTAAAGCAAGGGGTTGATCCGTAAAGGTTCTGCTTAAATAATACATCCACCAGTAAAAAAACATTGTAATCACATAGGGTATGACACGTTCTTTTTGGGTTCTTAAAAAGATACTTTCACTGAATTTTAGACGCCATAACAAGAACACAGCAAATGCAGGGAAAAATGCTGTTAACCAAAAAATGCTAAATATTTTTAGTTTTAATTGCCACTCCGTAATGCCCACAAATTCATAGGGCACCACTTTCACCAAGTAAAGAAAAAATAAGGTTGGCACAAATAATGGGTGGAAAACATAAGAGATGAATTGCGCACTATAACGAAGTGGTTTTGATGTATTATTTTCCATGATAGTATTTAATGACTATAGCTCTTTACGAAGCCTAGCAACAGGTATGTTTAATTGTTCTCTATATTTTGCAACTGTTCTTCTCGCGATATTGTACCCTTTTTCCTGAAGTTGCTCTGTTAATTCATCATCACTTAAAGGTTTGTGTTTATCTTCTTGTTGAATTAGCTCTTGCAAAATTGCTTTTACTTCCTTGGTACTTACTTCCTCCCCCGAATCAGTGGTTAAAGATTCACTGAAAAAATATTTCAATAAATAAGTTCCAAATTCAGTTTGCACATATTTACTATTTGCAACCCTACTCACCGTAGAAACATCCAACAAAGTTTTTTCAGCAATATCTTTTAAAATCATTGGCTTTAATTGGGTGGTATCTCCACTTAAAAAAAAGGACTCTTGGTGTAATAAAATAGCTTGCATTGTTTTAAGCAATGTTTGCTGCCTTTGCAAAATCATTTCAATAAACCATTTTGCCGCATCAATTTTTTGTCTAATAAAAAACACTGCTTCTTTTTGCGCCTTATCCTGCTTTTGACCCAACTCATATTCTTTAAGCATCATCTTATAATCATCGCTAATAACCAATGGTGGAGCGTTTCGACTATTTAATGTAAGCTCTAGTTTTCCATTATTAATCAATACTGTAAAGTCAGGAATAATATATTTTTCAGCTTCGTTATTTTGTGCCACTTCGGCACCTGGCTTTGGATTCAGAGAAATAATTTGATGCAATACCTCTTTAATATTAGCATCCGTCAAATGCAAACTCTTTTGAATTTTATCGTAGTGTTTACGCGTAAACTCTTCAAAATACTTTTCTAAAATTTGAATGGCTAAAACTATTATTTGCTTGCTTTCTTTTTTGCCATCAAACTCATCCGCTGTCAACTTTCTATTTAATTGCAATAACAAACACTCTTGTAAATTTCTTGCTGCTATACCTGCAGGATCAAAATTTTGTATCTTAACTAAAACCGTTTCAATATTATGTTCTTCAACCCACATGCCCTGCTTAAAGGCTAAATCATCCGCAATAGATTGCAATGCCCTTCTTAAATATCCATCATCATCTAGGCTTCCAATAATTTGTTCCGCAATTTTATATTCATCTTCCACTAAGTCAAGCATGCTTAATTGATCCATCAATAATTCATGTAAACTTATCTCTGCCTTAATGGGGATTATTTTATCATCATCTAATTCGGGGTAGTAATCGTCCTTAGTTTTATAATCAGCAATATCACCATCATCATCATAATTATATTCATTCAATTCCTCATTGCTCATTTCATATTCATCCACAGGAACTGCTTCCTCTTCATCCGGCAAGCCCTGTAATAAATCATCTTTCATTTCTTCAGAAGCCGTGGACGCATCCCCATCTAATAAATCCAAATTCATTTCGAGTGCAGGATTCTCTTCCAATTCTTCCTTTACCCTTTGTTCAATTTGTGCACTAGGTATCTGCAACAATTTCATTAATTGAATTTGTTGTGGCGACAGTCTTTGTAACTGCTTTTGTTGTAAGGACTGACCTAATGACATATTTGAACTTTAGGAAAGAGCGGCTTTCAAAACAGATAAAAATTGTGCTCCTTTTTCATGCACTTGTTCCTCTGTCCAGGTTAAGCTAATCGCAGTTGAAATACATCTGCTCATCACCGCATCACTTTTTGCAAATGCATTGTTTTGCAAACTCGTTAAAGCATTTTGCTGTGCTTCACTTAATGCATACAAACTTTTAGCAGTTTTTAAATGATCCCATTTACGGATATAATGCCAGTTATTGGCATACCAGTAAAAATTTCCTCCTAAGATACCAGCTGCTTTCAATGCCTCAATTGCTTTCTCCGTTTGAGCTTGTGTTGGTAAAAACCAACTCAAGAAACTATAGCTATCTCCAGCAGGATCTGGCACTACTCTGAAGCTTGCTCCAGGCACTTGTTCGATATAAGATCTTAATATTTGATTGTTTCTTTTTTGTAAAGACAAGAAAGTATCTAATTTTTTAATTTGTGCTAATCCCACTGCAGCATGCAATTCACTGATTCTAAAATTGTATCCTAAGAAAGGATGCAAATCAGCACCACGGTCAACACCTAAATGATCATGCCCGTGATCGGTAAATGCATCAGACTTAATATATACGTCTTTATTATTGGTCATCACCACTCCTCCTTCACCACAGGTAATTGTCTTTACAAAGTCAAAAGAGAAAGTACCCGCATCACCAATGGTACCCAGTGCTTTTCCTTTATATGTACCGCCAATACTTTGACAAGCATCTTCTAATAATATCAATTTATGTTCGGCACAAATTGCTTTTAATGCATCTAAGTCGGCCATGCTTCCACACATATGTACAGGCATCACGCATTTTGTTTTTGGCGTAATTGCCGCTTTTACTGCATCTGGAGCTAAAGTCAATGACTCATCAATATCTACTAAAACAGGTATTGCACCCATGCTTAATACTGCTTCAAAACTTGCAACAAATGTAAATGCAGGCATGATTACTTCATCCCCCGCTCCAATTCCCAATGCAGCCATTGCAGTTGTTAACGCTGCGGTACCACTTGAAGTTAATTGCGCATATTCACTACCAAAACGGCTACAAATAGCTGCTTCCAACTCTTTTGATTTCCAAATTCCTTTGCGTGGGCCATCAAAACCGTAACGCATTAAAATACCTGTCTCAAGGACATCATTTACTTCTTTTCTTTCTTCTTCTCCAAAGAATTCAAAACCTGGCATAAACTAAATTTTAAGTAAAACAAAGGTAGTTTAAAAAATGAAAATTGGGTGTTTTTCAGTAATTTGCGCCAGTAAATTAAACACATAGCAGCTATGGAATACAGCAAATTGATCTCGGTTTCTGGAATGTCAGGACTATTCGAATTAGTGACAAGTAAAAATGATGGTGCAATTGCCACTTCATTAGAAAATAACAATACCCAATTTATAAGCTCAAGAGCGCACCAGTTTTCACATTTAGAGAGTATCGAAGTGTATACAACGCATGAAAATGTGTTCTTAGCGGAGGTATTTATTGCAATGGGTAAATCTAAAGAGGCTTTACCTAACGAAAAAGACCCTAAGGCGGTAACGGCTTACTTTAAAAAAGTATTCCCTAAAATGGACTTTGATCGTGTATACGGAAGTGACATGAAAAAGATGGTAAAATGGTTTGCTCAGTTGCAAAAGCACAATGTAGAGCCAACTATTCCAAGCGAGGACGAAACAGAAGCTTAGGCGCTGTTTGATTAAGTGAAAACGAACAAATAATTCTATATAAAAAGCTTATCCAATCTAGGGTAAGCTTTTTTTTATGCTTAAATTGCAAGTACCAAAATTTTACAAAAAAGCCATTATGAAAAAAGCATTCTTATTACTAATTGTATGTTCATTAGTTGTCTTTCAAATAAATGCACAAACAAGAGCCGAAAAGAGATGGGTAAGAAAACAATTCAATGCATTAAGCTTAGATGAAAAGATTGCCCAATTAATGGTTTTAAGAGCCCATAGCAATTGGGACGATAAAAAAATAGATACACTTAGCCAGTTAATTAAACAATACAATATTGGTGGGCTTTGTTTTTTTCAAGGAGGCCCTATACGCGAAGCATTACAAACAAATTATTATCAATACATTGCTAAAACTCCTTTACTAATTGCGATGGATGCAGAATGGGGAGTGGGCATGCGATTAGATAGTGTTGAGATGTTTCCAAGACAATTATCGCTTGGCGCGATAGCATCTGACAAGCTAGTGTATGAAATGGGAGCAGCTGTTGCAGCACAATGTAAAAGATTGGGTATTCATATTAACTATGCCCCAGATGTTGATATCAACAATAATCCCTATAATCCAGTGATTAACGATCGTAGTTTTGGTCAAAATAAAGAGCGTGTCATTCAGCATGGAATCGCTTATATGAAAGGCTTACAGGACAATGGAGTGATGGCAACTGCGAAACATTTTCCTGGTCATGGGGATGTTAATGTTGACTCACATTTAGATATTCCAATTATTAATAAATCAAGGGCAGCATTAGACAGTTTAGAACTTGCTCCATTTAGAGCACTTATTAATGCTGGAATTGGATCGGTAATGGTGGCGCATTTGTCAGTACCCGCAATTGATACCACACCAAAATACGCAACATCCTTATCACCTAAAGCCATTAATGAATTATTAAAAAAGGAATTAGGCTTTAAAGGATTGAGTGTTACCGATGCAATGGATATGCAGGCTATTAGTAATTATTTTCCGCGTGGAGAAGCCAATGTGCGTGCATTGTTAGCGGGAAATGACATGTTGTGTTTGCCTGGCGATATTGGTCAATCTATTGAAAAAATTAAAGAAGCGATTCAAGAAGGAAGATTAAGTGAAGAAGATATTAATGTGCGTGTTAAAAAAGTATTGGCAGCAAAATATAAATATGGATTAAGTGAAAAACAATTTATTGATACAACCAATATGGTGGCAGATTTAAATAAATCTGTAGGAATCATTAAATCACAAATGGCGGCACAATCATTGACCTATGCCAATGCTAGTAGTTTGCCAAACTTGAATAAAGAAATTCCAACAGCATATATTGCTTTAAATACAGCAACAACGAACTTTTTGACCAAGTCATTGGAAAGTAATTATGGCGTAAAAGTATTTTTAATTAATCCAAAAGATAGCACTGCATTAGATCACATAAATGACAGTTTAAAAAATTATCAGCAAGTGTTTGTAGGATTGCATAATTATAGTCGTCGTCCTGCCAATCATTTTCAAATTCCTAGTTTTATAATACAATTTTTAAAACAAGATCATCCTAAAAATTGGATACACTTAATATTAGGAAATCCATACGCAGTAGGTGATTTCAATAATATCAGTAACATTCTATTTGCTTACGAAGACAATGATTATGTTCAAAAAGCAGTTTTAAATTGGTTACAAGGAAACAGCAAAGCAACGGGTCAATTGCCGGTTACTGTTGCCGAAAACTTACCCTTTGGCACAGCCTCTTTAAAAGTGCAGGATTTAAATAAAGTGGATTCTTTGGTATATGATGCAATTCAAAAAAAAGCAATACCTGGCTGTCAAATATTAGTTGCCAAGAACAATAAAATAATATTTAATAAAGCTTATGGAACTACTGCTGGTATTGAATCTAGCCCAATTACATTGGATACTTATTATGACCTTGCATCTGTAACTAAAGTTTCTGCCACTACAGTAAGTATTATGAAATTAGTGGACGAAGGAAAAGTAGATATCAATAAAACAATTGGCGATTACCTTCCCTGGGTTCGAGGCAGCAATAAAGCAAAGATCACTTTAAAAGATTTACTATTACATCAAGCAGGCTTGTACCCCTATTTAAAATTCTATGAATCATTTTTACAAAAAGACGGTGCATATTTGCCAAATGTGGTAAGCACTCAAAAAGATGCCACGCATAACTATTTTATTTCACCTAACAAATGGCTAATTGATACTTGGCAGGATACCATTCAAAATCAAATTTTACGAAGCCCTGTAACCGATCCAGGTAAATATGTATACAGTGACAACGATTTTATTTTCTTAGGTAAAGTGGTGGAAAAAGTAACTGGACAAGGCCTTAAAGCGTATACCGAAAATACATTCTACAAACCAATGGGCATGACCTCAACAGGATTTTTACCCTTAGAGAAAACAAATATTGACAATATTGCTGCTACCGAAGTGGATGATTATTTTAGACATGAATTAATAAGAGGAAGTGTGCACGACGAAGGGGCTTCTACAATGGGTGGCATCGCAGGACATGCCGGACTTTTTAGCAATGCCACGGATTTAGCAAAATTGTATTTAATGCTTTTAAATAATGGTAGTTGGGAAGGAAAATCTTATATACAATCAAGTACTATTCAAAATTTCACTGCCTATAATAGCCCCAATAGTAGTAGAGGTTTAGGTTTTGACAAACCAGATAAACAAAATGCTACTAGTAAAAATCCTTACCCAAGTGCAAGTGCTTCGCCTGCAACCTTTGGCCACACTGGATTTACAGGAACCTGTGTTTGGGCAGATCCAACAACTGGTATTTTATTTATTTACTTGTCCAACAGAGTATTTCCAACAAGAGATAATAAAGTGTTTAGTGCATTAAACCTAAGACCAAAAATTCAAGAAGCTATTTACGCTGCTTTAAAAGATTAATTTTCTGAGTCATTTTAATATGACTGCATTGTTAGTTTAATAAATGAAACAAAACCTTACTATATTATTCGTTTTTATATGCAGTTTTTGTATTGCTCAAAATAAATTAGGCGCCATTGGTTCCTGGAGAGGACATTTTGATAACCATAGTGTTCGAGCGATTGCAAAAGGCGATTATATTTATGCAGCTACTCCCTATCAAATTGCTACCATTGATGCAAAAGGCATAAAAGGCTGGCTAGATAAAACCACCGGCCTATCAGATATTGACCTAACAAATATAGTATGGGATAATAATCAAAATCAGCTTATTGTCACTTATAGCAATAGCAATATTGACATTCTAAAAAGTGATCAGGTTTTTAATGTAAACGCGATTCAATTATCCAATCTTTATGCAGATAAAAAAATAAATGCAGTTTATGTTTTGCAAAAACTAGCTTTTGTTGCGACCAATTTTGGAATCGTAACAGTTGATTTAATTAAACATGAAATAAAAAATACCTGGTTCCCTAATAACAACCAGCAACCCATTGCAGTTTATGATATCACAATGGCACATGATAGTGTTTATGCTGCCACTGAAAATGGAATATGGGGATCGCCCTATGTTTTAAATGGACCCCCCCCTACGCAATGGAGTCGCATCTTGAACCTCGACCCTTTAAAAATTAAAAAATTTGCACAAAAAAATAATATCATTTACGGTTATACAAATTCCAGTATTTATCAATTACCCAATAGTACTCCCCTCTTAACCTTAAGCAATGCCTTAATTCAACGCATTGATACTACTACAAATAATTTATTACTGAATGTACAATATTCATCAGGCAAGGGTGCAGTAGTGCAATTCAATAAGGATAATACAACTACCATTTTAGTTGACAGTTTACATGTGAATGCCCCTTTGCAAACATTAATGGATAATAATAATTTTTGGGTTGCAGACAGTAGTGCAGGTTTATTATTTAAAAATAGTAGTACAAATACTTATCAATGGTCCAATTTAGGTGGCATGAAAGCCTTAGTGCGCGGAGGGATGTCGATAGATGCAGAAAATTTAGTTGCTCCTTTTAAAAATAGTCCAGGCTATGCGCTATTCAATGCTGATGGTTGGAAAAACTATACTCAAATTGGTACTTCAAACTTAACATTACTTAATGCAAGTGCTATTAATACAATGGATAATAGCATTTGGTTTGCTGCAGAAAATAATTTGGTACATATCACCAATAATAGTCAACTAGAAACTATTAAACCCAACACACTCGTTGGCAGTTTTAAAGAAATTCATACGGATCAAAACAATGCTGTTTGGGCAATCCAGGATCAGCAAGGTGTGGTTCGTCAATCAAACACTAATTGGAATAGTATTCCCATTCCTAATAATTTAAGCAAAACAGGGATTGATAAATTCATTATCAATAACCAACAGCAGGCTTGGATAATAGCTCCTAATAATCAAGGGATATATGTTTACCAATCCAAAGATATATTCCCAACTGAAATTTGGAAACAGTTAACCACGGGTCAATCTAATGGCAACTTGCCTAGCACACATGTTACTAGTTTAGCAAATGATAAAATGGGAAGTATTTGGGTAGGCACAGATAATGGAATAGGCATTTTTAATTGTGGTGACATTTCCAACAGTCCCTGCAATGCTTATCTACCAATTGTCAATAACAACGGATTTAATGGGTACCTATTTCAAAAAGAAGCTGTGCAATCTATTGCAGTAGATGGAGCGAATCGAAAATGGATTGGCACTAATAATGGAGCATGGCTATTAAGTGAAGATGGATTAAATATCATTGAACACTTTTCTAAATCAAATAGTCCTTTAACTTCTGATACGATTTTACAAATTAGTATAGCACCAAAATCAGGTGAAGTATTTTTCAATACTAATAATGGAATGGTAAGCTACAGGGGAACTGCCACCGAAGGGGTTAACGTTCAAAATAATATTCAAATATTCCCAAATCCAGTACCCCCTAGTTTCAATGGACAAATTGCCATTAGAGGATTGGTTGAAAATGCAATTTTAAAAATTACTGATTTAACGGGAAAGCTTTTATACCAAACTCCAGCATTAGGCGGTCAAGCCCTTTGGAACACAAGAACCATTGATGGCAGAAAAGTTGCCACTGGAATCTATCTCGTTTTTGTAAGAGATATCAGTGGAAATGAAAAAGGAGTGGGTAAGATTGTAATTGCAGATGGTTATTAATCTACATTTAAATCAAAGTTTTTAAACACTTTAAAGTTTAACATACCTCTATCTCCTGTTACGACCCTATACATTATTTGTCTCGCTTTTTTAGTCGGCTCTTTAATAGCAGTATCTGTATCATAAATTGGGAACTTTCTAAATAAAATACCTTCCACTAATTTGTATTCGTCTTTTCCGCGATAGCCTTTGCTCAATTGCATATCATTGGTAATATCTGGAAAAAGTATGGGCTGAATGTACTCGTTGTCTTTAGAACTAATTACAAAGGGAACCACTTTGCCAGTAGCATCAAGTATATAGATAATTAGGTCTGGAAAATTATCTTGGTTAAAGTCATCAATCTCCGAAGACAATACTCTTCCTCTTATTTCACGCATTACTTCTCCTGCCTCATTTTTAAAACCCACTGGCTTGATACTTAAAATATTACTTTCAGGTTTACGATTTAAACAGGTGACTTTATAACCAGCTTTGCCAATTTTTAAAGTACTATCATACTTATTTATTTTTTGAGCAAATGAGCCAATGGATAAGCATAAAAAAGCAGCCGTAATAAATTTGTACATTCCTATCATATTTGATACCAAAGTTAATAGATTAGTTTTAAATTACGAGTCAAACAATCTTTCATGTCTTTCGCTATACATATTGAACCCATTGCCGACTTTAAACTGATCCAAATAAAAAACCTTTTAACGCAGGAACAGATTGAAATTTCAACAAAAGGAGGACTACTAAACAGCTGGAAACTATCCCCTGCATCAGGATTTTTTGACATTATTGATGGAAATAATTTTGAAGAAGGATGGAAAAATTTTGAGTCCAATGGGTTTAAAGGGGGGAAGATGAACCCATTCTCTTGTAGACTTCAAAACGGCACCTATGTACATGAAAACACCCAATACACCATTGATAAATTCTATTTAGGGAACCATGCATTACATGGCATTTTGTATGATGCTAATTTTGAAATCATCCATACGGAAGCTAATGAAACTTATGCTTCTGTAACCCTTAACTATGAATATCAAAAAAATGATAAAGGATTTCCTTTTCATTATACCATATCCCTACAATGGATTTTTGAAAAAAATAATACGGTACAAGTTGAGACTACAATAACTAATAAGGATCAACATAGTTTCCCCATGATGGATGGATGGCATCCCTATTTTAAACTAGATGAAAATATTAATGATTGTACTTTACAATTTATCAATAAAGGCATATTAATTTACAATACCGATTTGCTTCCTACAGGTGAATTTTTACCTTGTCATGATTTTGAAACACCCAAAAGCCTTGATACGATTGAATTAGACAACGGCTACTTATTGGATAGCGAGCAACCATCAGCAACCCTTGAAAATAAAAATTTTAAGTTAGTCGTGACGCCAGATTCAAATTATTCCTACTTGCAATTGTATATTCCAAACAATCGAAAAAGTATTGCTATTGAAAATTTAAGCGCTGCGCCCGATTGTTTTAACAATAAAATGGGGCTACACATAATGCAGCCCCAAGAAGTTTGGTTACTAAAAACACAGTACCAATTATTTTATAAATAATTACAAAGCAATTACAGCAGTAATACTAATTTCTACATTAACATTTCTAGGCAATGTTTTGACAGCCACTGTTTCTCTTGCAGGAAAATTACTTGTAAAATAACTTCCATAAACTTCATTTACCTGTGCAAACAATTGCATATCACTTAAAAATATGCTTGTCTTTACAATGTTTTCAAAACCAATTTTAGCTTCTTCTAAAATGGCTTTGATGTTTTCCATCACTTGCTTTGTTTCAGATTGAATACTATCCATTACCAATTCCCCTGTTGTTGGATCAAAAGCAATTTGACCACTAGCAAATAAAAACCCATTGGCAATTACTGCTTGGCTATATGGCCCAATTGGAGCAGGCACTTTATCTGTTTGAATGATTTGTTTTGACATAATAATTTAATTAGAAGCACAATTTCTTAATTTTCTTGCAAATACAGGCTTATTTTTGCAAAACAATTATAGTCCTTGGCCATTATTTTATACATAGACACCGCTGGAGAAAAAGCATTGATTGGGGTAAGTAAAGACAATCAACTACTTGCATTGGCTGAGAATAGCCAATCCAATACCCATGCAAATTTTGTTCAAGTTGCCATTGCGGATGTTTTAGCAAAATCAGGGCTGGATATTCAACAAGTTGACGCAGTGGCTGTAACCATGGGACCAGGAAGCTATACAGGTTTAAGAGTCGGTTTATCAAGTGCCAAGGGAATTGCTTACGCTATTGGCAAACCATTAATAGGAATTTCAACACTTGCGTTATTAGCACATCATGCAAGCCAACATCCAATGGTAACAGCCAATAAAAATTCCATTCAAATATTTTGCATGATTGATGCAAGAAGAATGGAGGTTTTTGGTGCCATCTATAAAGCAGATAATACAATCATCGTTCCGGAACAGTCAATTGTATTAGATGCAGCCTATTTTGACAATTTACTTGTAAATGGCCCAGTTTTATGTGTAGGCAATGGAGCTACAAAATCAAAAGAAATTACAAACCACCCCAATCTGCATTTTATGGAGTCGTCTTATTCAATAGATGATTTCATTCAACTTGCATGTATTAAGATGGGAAACCTTGATTTTGAGGATATAGCCTATAGTAAACCAGCTTACTTAAAGGATTTTTATCAAATTCCGTCGACCAAGGCCTAAGTCCATTTATTTGATGAATGGTAGCATAGATTCCCTATATCGCAAATATTTATATATTATATTTTAAATTATATAATGTAACTTTGTACCAAAATTTTTATTCATAACCCCCCAATAATTCAATTATTGTCATGAACCAATCATTACCCCAATTACAACTATCAAATGGCAAATCGCCAGTGAAAGTGGACTTATTGCACAGTAAAAAAGCTGCAATGATCCTAAGAGCTTTGAACCACAAATTACGTCAGCAAATTGTAAAGCTTATCGATGAGCAGCAAAAAATGACTGTAACAAATATCTACGTAAAACTAAGATTAGAGCAATCTGTTGCCTCTCAACATTTGGCTATTTTAAGAAGAGCAGGAATTGTTGTTACCACAAGAGAAGGCAAATACATTTATTACACAGTTGATTATGATCGTTTAGAACAAGTAAATCAATTTGTTGAACAATTAGTTGGATAAGAATGTCATTGACCTTAGATCAATTCAAGCTTTTGCTTGAAGACCCCAATACTATTTTAGTGGATACCAGATCTAAAGATCAATGGATAAATAGTCATATCCCAAACTCATTACATATCACCCCCGCTACTGTAAAATATGCAGTAGCAATGGGGGCGATTGAAAAAACATCTCCACTTTTACTAGTGTTGGATCCTTCCTTAGAGAAAGAAACTTTGGCTTATTTTTCAGAAGCAGGATTTGCAAATATCATTGGTCATTTAAATGGTGGTTTTGAAACCTGGCAAGCAAGTGGACTTAGACATGATATGTTGATTGATGTGGAAGTAGATGAACTTGCAATGGATATTCCATTTGATGAATTTTTAATGCCATTAGATATTAGAGAAGAGGAAGCTTATAATAAATCACATATCAAGAATTCAGTTTCATTGCCTTTAGCTGAGTTTATGGATCCAGGCAGTATGTCGGAATTAGATGAGCATTTTAATATCTACATTATAAGTGAAGATGGCACTACGAATACCCTTGCTGCAAGCATGTTAAAAAAACAAGGGATTCATAATATTAGAATCGTAAACGATGGATGGGTAGCTGTTCAAGCATTGAAGGATAAGTTTAATTTTGAAACCATCAAGAAGCCCACGATTACAAAAACAGATAGTACTAAAACTAGTTTTTTAGAAGATTAAACTATTTTACGTAAAGTTCTTCATGTACTGCTGCATCATAATTGTACTTCCATCTGCGATGACTCCATAAATAATTAGATGGATTCAATTTAATTTTTTCCTCTAATAATTTTACAAACTGTAAAGTAAGCTGACCTTCCTCAAATTGATTCGGCTCCGTTGTCATGATCTCATATTCAGAATGGTAATAACCTCTTTTGGTGCGATGAAAATGTACAAACACCTGAGCAGTAT
>DAIUEC010000002.1:0-65359 GCA_036845345.1 Sediminibacterium sp. | reverse complement strand
TTCTTGATTAGAATTGCTGTTTGAAAAATTAAAAGATAAATCATTAATCCATTCTCCACCGACAGTATCTAATTTTAATTTTGACCTAAAAGATTGATTGATAAAATTATTGGTACTTTTATTTTCAACCAAAGATTTTAAATCGCTTAAATTTTTATCTAATGAAATCACTTTCACAAAGGATTCATTGATGGTTGTATTATCAGATTTGTTTTGGCTTAATCTTCCATCATAATTTAAATCCCATTTGTCATTAATATTTTTTCCAAATCCATACCCCATATTAATTGCAGTATTAGGCGAAGTAGTTCTTGCATTTTGTTTCAATAAAGTGTCAATTGCAATAGTTCTATCAGTCTGAGTTATTGAGTAACCATCATTATTACTGTATTGTGCATTCACATAGGAATTTAGTTTATCATTATTATTTGATAAATTAAATCCAACAAACTGATTGCCATATAACCCCTGTCCAAAGCCCGTATTCACTGAACCATTCATGCCAAGTTTAATCCCTTTCATTAAAACAATATTAACTACTCCCCCGCCTCCAGATGCATCATATTTTGCAGAGGGTGTTCTTATTAATTCAATTTTTTGAATTGCATTGGGTGGTAAACTTTTCAATAAAATCGCTATATCAGCAGTACTCATTTTTAAATCCCGGCCATTGATTTGTACAGCCGCTGGTGACAAACCATTTAAATATACATTGCCATCCTGATCAATAAAAACGCCAGGTGTTTTTTCGACCGTCTCATAAGCATTGGTACTACTCGCTGCCAAAGGTTCAGGATCCACCACCGACTTATCATCTTCCTGACGAATTAAAGGCTTTGAAGATTTTACTACCACTTCATTTAACATTGAATTATTCTCTTTTAAAATAATTGAATGTTCAAGTGTTTTGGAAAAATTCAAAACGGTATCTGTAATTTGATATCCTACCCAACTGCTGCGAAAAAAATAACTTTTAGCAGCGTCAGCTTTAACATGCACTATTCCAAAAGAATCTGCATTGGCCTTGATTGCTTTTTGAGTATTAAAATTCTCTTTAAACTTTCCCTTTTCATAATACATCACAACCGCTAAACCAAAAGGCTTCCCCGTTTTATCCGCTACTTTAATGGACGCAAAATTAGATTGAGCAAATGTATTGCCCATCCAAAAAATAGAAACTAATATCAATAATAAATGCTTGCTTTTCCTCATATACTTTCTTAGGTGCGCAAAGGTACACCTAAAGCCAAAATACTAGCTGTTTTGTGGTGGGAAATTGGCAGAAATAAGGATGAATGGTGAGGAATGATCTACAATACTAATAAAGCCACTTTAAACAAATAAAGTGGCTTTAAAATATGCACTCTCCCCCGAAAGCACATATTTGTCATATAAATGTAAAACTCATTCAGGGAGTTTATTTGTACAAATAAGTACAAATTGAAAATAGTCTAATTAACATTTATAAAACACTTTGAAAATAACTACTTTCATAATAGAATTATCCCCCAAAATGCCTGCATCAATTTATATTTCAGACACAGAGAAACAGTGGCTAAAAAAATTAGTTGAAGAAAAGTTTAATATTATAATTGAAGATAGCTATGCCTGTATTCAACTTAGTAATAAACTGAGAGAACAATATAATGTCAATATCAACTACAACACACTCAGAAGATTGTTTGGAATTGTTGATGCTAAAGGAAATCCATCTTATTTTACATTGAATGAAATTTCAAGAGCTTTATCTTTTAATAATTTTCAAGCATTTGTCGATTATATAAACAAGTTTGATTCAGATTTATTCAACGAACTCATTCTGTCTGGTTATGAACGCAAAATGATTGATCACAATGAGGTACTAGAATATATCAACAAAATCAAAAGTCCAAATTGGGAGGAAACTTATCAGATAAAAAATATAATTGACTATTGTATTAGATTTTCAGACTTCGAACTTTTAAAAAAGATTACATTAATACAATTCAATTCTGACAATGATGAATTTTTAGAAAAGTTTTCATTATGCTTTCAAGACTTATATTTTGAAGCAAGCAATGGCAATAATGAAATAGATGATTTTATCAAAACTACTATTCCAAAATCTGAAATTTTACAAAGGATACTATTGCAGATATACGTTAGAGAAGGGAATCTCAATAACTTTTGGGGAGAGTGGCTTGAATTATCTCCAGTTAACTTAGTACCAGACATGCTTATTTTTAAAAACATTTTACTTTGTCAAAAAGACTATGACAATAAAAATGCAGCATCTGCAAAAGTAAAATTTGAAGTATGTAAACAAGAAATTAAGAAAAACAAATACTATGTCCACCCTATTTTACTCGGCCGTGTTGCTGCATGGGATATTATTTTAAATAGCAATAGTAAAACCTCAGCTACTTACTTTAAGAAATTAAATTCAAGTTTTGAAAAGGCTTGCTTTATTATATTTTTCAACAGATTAACATCTATATATTTAAACGAATTTTATGTGAACGATCTAATAGAATTGATTGACTTAAAATCAATGCCCACTACTTTAAACGCCTTTAACAAAAAATTACTTTCTAAATTTTATTTAACCTTAGCTTACCATTTTCACAAGAAAGATAATATCGAAAAAGTAAGAGGGATATTACAAAAAGTTGACCCAAATAGACTTGATAAATGGGAAACTGAATGGTTTTATGGAAAGTATAATTACTTGAAAAATATCTATCTATAATATGGGTAATATTTTTATATTAATAAGTTCGATATGCTTCGCTTTAAGTAATGCTTACTGGAAAAAAGTAATCGATAAAGTGCCATTTTATATCGTAATTTTCTATAGAGGAGTAATTACTAGCCTCTTATTTGGCTTTTTTTTATATATCATTGCTAAGTATAACTTATTCCCGATTTTATTACAACATGATTCAATTTTAACAGGCTACAATTTTGGGCCTACAATAATTTTATGTTGCTTTAGTGGTTTAGGGCTTTATTTTTTTGTAAAATCAATGGAAAATGGCAAAGTCAGCTTAGTAGTGCCATTATCTTCGATTAATATTTTTTCAATTCTTACTGCTTTATTTATCCTTCATGAGCAATGGAAGTGGATATATGGATTGGAATTTATACTAGTGATTGCAGGCTCATTAATGCTATTTTATTCAGCCAAAAACAATGATGCTAGTTCAAATAACAAAGGCCCAATTATCATGAGTTTACTCGCGTCGTTCTTTTGGGGAATATCTTATGCGTTGTTTAAAATTCCTATTAAACAAATAGGTATCCTTCCATTTTCGTTTGTATTAGAAAGTAGTATTACTCTATTTTTCCTTGTAATAATAAAATCCAGAAAGCAATTGCTTGCAATTAATCAGTTGCGCAGTAAACAAATTAAGCATTATTTTATACTTGCTTTACTAGTCGTTTTGGGTACTTTATTTGTGAACTTAGGGCTAAAAGATACAACCATCTTTTCATTCACAATACTATCCAATACTGGGCAAATTGCATCTATACTGCTTGGCTATTTCATTTACAATGAAAGATTAAAGAGAAATGAACTCATTGGAGTTAGCCTTTTATTTATTTCAATTACAATTTCAATCTTATACTAATTCAAATTATAAATCAATCGCACAAAAAAAGCACCGCTATTATGCAGTGCTTTTTTCTATTTCAAAGAAGTTATTATTAAATTTCTCCTTTACCATCTAACCATAACTTAACCGCTTCGGTAGTTACAGATTTTGGACGCTCTAATGGGAAGCCTAAAGCTCTATCCCATGTTAAGCTTGCTAATACACCTAACGCACGGCTAACGGCGAATAATACTGTGTAGAATTCATATTCAACAATTCCGTAGTGTACTAATAATGCACCACTATGCGCATCCACATTTGGCCAAGGATTTTTAACTTTTCCTAATGACTCTAAAATTGGTGGCACTGTTTCATAAATATTCCAAACTGTGTTTACTAATTTATCGTCAGGTAAATGTTTTTTACCAAATGCCATTTGTGCAGTAAAACGAGGATCTGTTTTTCTTAATACAGCGTGACCATAGCCAGGTACCACTTTACCTGAAGCCAATGTTTTTTGTACATAGTCAACAATTTGTTCTTTAGTAGGACTATCAGAACCTATTGCTTCTTGCATTTCAAAAATCCATTTAATTACTTCCTGATTTGCTAATCCGTGTAAAGGACCTGCTAAACCATTCATACCTGCAGCATAGCTTAAATACGGATCGCTTAACGCAGAACCTACTAAGTGTGTAGTATGTGCTGATACGTTACCACCTTCATGATCGGCATGGATGGTCATGTATAAACGCATTAATTCTTTTGTGCTCTCATCCTCAAAGCCCATCATATAAGCAAGGTTACCTGCCCAGTCTAATAAACCGTTTGGATGTATATGTTCGTTGTTCTTATATTTTCTTCTGTAGATATACGCAGCAATTCTTGGTAATCTTGCGATCAAATCCATGGAATCGTCATAAGTATATTGCCAGTAATCTTTTTTATTCATGCCCTTTGCATACTCTGCAGAAAATTTACTTTCTGTTTGTAATGCCATCACCGCAGCAACATACATTGTCATTGGGTGTGTATTAATTGGGAAAGCATCAATTACATCAAATACATGTGTTGGCACATGACTTCTTCTCTGCCAGTTATTGGTAATTTGTTTTACATCTTCATCAGTTGGAATTTCTCCCACCATCATTAAATAAAACAAACCTTCTGGTAATGGCTCATCACCACCTGGTGCTTTTGGTAATTTATCTTGTAACTCAGGAATAGAGAATCCGCGAAAACGAATTCCTTCTTGGGCATCTAATAAACTAGTTTCAGTAACTAAACCTGTAATGCCGCGCATACCTTGATATGCTTGAGCAAGTGTTACTTCGCCAATTTTTTTATCTCCATGTGTTTTAATGATTTCTTTTATTTCAGCAGCTGCTGCAGTTGCTTTAACGCTGAATAAATCCTTGATTGCTTCCATAATACCCTAAAGTTTGTAATTGATGCCTTAAAATTGGACGTAAAGTTAATTAAAAAAACGGCTTACTTAGCCGCTTTTCTATATAAATAATATACCACCCACATAAAAATAATATTGGGTATCCAAGCCGCCAATAATGGGGGCAAATTGCCTTTGGTCGAAAAGATAGTCGAAAATTGGTCAGTTATGATAAAAACAGCTGCTATAATGAATCCTAGGGCAAGATGCGAACCACTGCCACCCCTTACTTTTTTGCCGGCAATGATGCCCCCAATTAAGGTTAATAATAAAACCGTAAAGGGTGAAGCATCCCTTCGATAGCGCTCGATTCTGAGCTCATTTACCCCCTCGGCTCCTCTTAATTCCTCCAATTTAATTTGCTTTACAAGCTGGGGAGTGGTCAATTTGTTTTTTTGATATTTATCTTTTTCAATATCAGATGGCTTAAAAGCGTAATTTTTTCTTAATTCAACGGTCGAAGTCACAATTTCTTTATCCTCCAATACCTTTCGTTCTACTACCTCCAATAACCTCCAATTTTTGGTAGCGGTATCCCAAATAATATTCTCTGCCCTCATATTATACACTACTTTACCATTATCCACTTTATAGGCAAAAAACCCATTTCCGCGATTATTGGCAGTATCATAATTATAAATACCCGCATAGGTAAAAGAGTCAATTCTAAAATAGATATCGGTTGAAGTAGTCAACAAGGCATTGTAACTTGAATGTGCATCCACATATGCAGCCTCAAAACTCCCTCTGATATTATTTGCTTTGGGAACAATCCATTGATTAGAAACCCATAAAAGTAATCCTAATAAAACGCCTCCAATCCAATAAGGCCTTAACCATCTATTGTAAGTAGTCCCACTGGCTAAAATGGCAACGATCTCGGTTTGTCCAGCCATTTTGGAGGTAAAAAATATTACTGCAATAAACACGAATAGTGGAAACAATAATGCAATAATATGTGGAATGAAGCCAATATAATAATGCGTAAAAATTTCTCCAGCTGATAAACCAGAACGCACAAAATCATCGGTCTTTTCACTTACATCTATCACTATTGCAATCACTGCAAATAAAAAGATAGAGAAGAAGAAAACCCTCAGAAACTTTTTTAATATGTACCAATCTAGTTTTTTCACTCAATACAATATTTTACAATCTTGTTTTTACTTGTTCAATCATCGCCACTTTCCAACTACTATAATCTCCTGCTATAATATGCTTGCGGGCCTCACCCACTAACCAAAGATAAAAGGATAAGTTTTGAATACTTGCCAATTGTAATCCCAATATTTCATCGGCCTGAAATAAATGACGCATATACGCCTTCGTATAATACTGGCTTAATTCATTTGGAAGGCCTGGATCCAATGGAGAAAAATCTTTCTCCCATTTTTTATTCTTGATATTGATAACACCCTGCGATGTAAAAATCATGCCGTTACGCCCATTACGGGTTGGCATCACACAATCAAACATATCCACCCCTAAATCAATCGCTTCTAAAATATTCCAAGGCGTTCCAACACCCATTAAATAACGAGGCTTGTCTACTGGTAAATTTTCACAACAAAGTGCAGTGAATTCATACATTTCAGGCTCGGTCTCTCCTACACTCAATCCACCAATGGCATTGCCCACTGCATTTTTTGAACTAATATAATCGCAAGATGCTTTTCTCAAATCCTTGTACATTCCCCCCTGTACAATGGGAAATAAATTTTGAGTATGGCCATATAAATCTGGAGTCTCCGCCAATCTATTAAAACATCTATCCAACCAAGCATGGGTTAAATCCATACTCTTTCTTACATATTCATATTCCGCAGGGATGGGAGGACATTCATCAAATGCCATGATAATATCAGCCCCAATGCTGCGCTGAATATCCATCACTTTTTCGGGACTAAATAAATGTTTGCTTCCGTCAATATGGGACTGAAATAATGCTCCTTCCTGGGTGATTTTTCTATTACTTGCTAATGAAAAAACCTGGTATCCGCCACTATCCGTTAAAATGGGCTTATCCCAACCCATAAATTTGTGTAAACCGCCGGCAGCTTCTAAAACTTCGGTGCCGGGTCTTAAATATAAATGGTAAGTATTCCCCAATATAATTTGGGCCTTGATATCATTGTATAATTGTTGCTGGGTAACCGCTTTAACCGATCCAATAGTGCCCACGGGCATAAAAATGGGGGTCTGAATGGTCCCATGATCGGTGGTGATAGTACCAGCGCGGGAAGCCCCTGTTGTACTCTTATATTGTAAATCAAATGCTAATGCAGCCATGGCGCAAAGGTAAGGTCAAATATCATTACTTTTGTACCATGATTACTAACCTACCCGTATCTCCTATTTTGATAGGCGCATTTGCGTGTATCATTGCTATACAGCTATTTTACTATCTATTCTTTTTCCTTAGATTGGCAATTTATAAAAAGCCAAAAAAGGCAGTGCATATGGAACATCCAATTTCGGTTGTGATTTGTGCGCGTGATGAAGCAAATAATTTGGTGAAAAATTTACCTGGCGTTTTAGTTCAACAATATAGTACCACACATGAAATAGTTTTGGTGAATGATAATTCGGAGGATGAATCAAAATATTTATTAGACGAATTTAAAAAGTCTTTTAAAAATTTAAATGTAGTTGCACTTACACAGGAAGCTAAAATGATTAATGGAAAAAAATTCCCATTATCCATTGGTATCAAGTCGGCAAAATATGAAACCTTATTATTGACAGATGCGGATTGCGTTCCATCAAGTGAACATTGGATGCAATTAATGCAGGATGGCTACAACGATGATACCGAAATTGTTTTAGGCTATGGTGCTTATAAAAAACGACCAGGCTTACTAAATAAATTAATTCGTTTTGAAACTTTTCAAACGGCTTTACAATATTTCTCTTATGCCTTAGCGGGCCTGCCTTATATGGGTGTAGGAAGAAATTTATCTTATAAAAAAGAGGTGTTTATTAGAAACAAAGGATTCTCTTCCATCAATCAAATGCCTAGTGGTGATGATGATTTATTTATCAATCAGGTAGCCACTAAAAAAAATACAGCAATCGTAATTGATAAAGATGCACATACATTAAGTGAACCTAAGACCACATTTAATGAATGGATGAATCAAAAATACCGTCATTACACTACCAGCAAATACTATAAAAAACAACATAGTTTATTATTGGCTTTGTATGCAATTAGTCAGTTTTTAGTATACCCTGTTTTGATAGCAGCATTGATTATTTCAAAAGAATATATTTTATTGGCAAGCCTTTGGGGTGCTCGTTTTTTAATTCAAGGAATCATATTAAGAAGCACCATGAAAAAATTAAACGAATTAGATCTTTGGCCATTTTATATTTTATTTGATTTCTGGTCGATATTTTATTATTTATTTACCTTGCCAAGCGTATGGAAAGCACCGAACAAAAATTGGAATTAATTACTAAATACTTTGATGACTTTACGCCAACTCAATTACAGCAATTGGCTGGATTGGAAGCAGCGTATAAGGAATGGAATAGCCAGATTAATGTGATCTCTCGAAAAGATATTGATCATATTTATTTGCATCATGTATTACACTCTTTAAGTATTGCAGCCATTGCTGAATGGAATAAAGGCACACAGGTAATTGATATTGGTTGTGGAGGAGGTTTTCCTTGTGTTCCAATGGCTATCTTTTTTCCCGAAGTACAATTTTTAGCGGTAGATAGTATTGCTAAAAAATTAAAAGTGGTGGACGCAGTTTGTGAAATGGTGGGTATCAAAAATATTATAACCAAACACACAAGAGTAGAAGATATTAAAAACAAAAAATTCGACTACGCAATTAGTAGAGCGGTAGCGCCCCTAAAAGATTTATGGAAATGGGCAGGACCGATCATCAATAAGAAACCAAATGAACCTAACGGTTTAATTTGTCTAAAAGGTGGAGACTTGCATCAAGAAATATTTGAAAGTGGCGTTCGCCCTAAGATGATGTCAATTTATGACATTTTTCAGGAAGACTATTTTAAAGAGAAGTTTATAATACAAGTGAAGAAATAAATTATCCTATTCGTTCTCAGCTCGCCATTTAAATTTAATTGTCATTACTTAAATTTAATAAAACTAAGTAATGACAATTAATAATCTAATTATAAGAACACATCGAAGATGTGTTTGCTAAAATTTGTAAATTCTAATTAAAAGTCTGAACTCGCACTACGTGCTCAAACATGCAGACTTTTTTAACATTCGAATTTACAAATTTTTTAACGCTATGGCTCGATGTTCACTCATAGTACAATTTATTTCTTTAGCGTTAGATATACAGTTAATTAGGAATCTCTAATTTATTATTACTTCTATTTACATCCGGTAAGCGATAACTAGGATCAATTTCAATAGATTTTAATGCACTTATTGGCTTAGTAGTTTCAAAGGTATAAGTTGGTTGCACCCACTTGCATTCAGGATGTACAATTCTATTTACACTACCCTCTGCTTCTTTATTTCCCAACATTAAATCCAATGGAATATAATGTAGTTCAGAGGTTCCGTCTTTATAGGTTACTAATACTTCCAATGGTGCTGGCATTTTACCAATTCTTTGAATACTAATGATTGCAGTATTATTTCCTGCCTGAATATCGTTCAAACCATAATCAATGGTCTTGGTGCTATTCACCCAATATTCTTTCAACCACTCTAATTGCAATCCAGTTGTCTTTTCAGCAACACGAATAAAATCATTTGCATTAGGGTGTTTGAATTTCCAAGTATTGTAGTAGTTAATTAAAATTTGATCACGCTTTTCTTCCCCTACGATATAGCCTAAGTAACCCAAGAAGGTTCCACCTTTACTATAAGCTGCACTACTATACGCATAGTTCGTATTGTAATGATCGGAATGCGTACTAATAGGTTCTTCTAATCCACTTTTGGCCAATGCTAAATAACCCATATAGTTACCATATTGTACAAGTGGTAATTGTTTTTTCGCTCTTTCATTTCCAGCAAGTATTTGCGCTTTTTCTTTTTCACTTGTATAAGGTGACAAGGCTGCAAATTCTTGATTGTATTGATTAGAAACAGCTGCTTCGGCATAACTTGTAAAACCTTCATCCATCCAAGGGAATAAACTTTCATTGGTGCCTAGGATATGTTGGTACCAACTATGCATCCATTCATGAAAGACAGTGCCTAATCCAGGCCCTTTTAACAAAGTAGCCATTGCATATTCCATTCCACCATCTCCTCCTTGAATAAAAGAATATTGAGGATAAGGATAAGCTCCGAATTTCTTTTCCATGTATGGCAACATTTTTTCTGCGGCCCATAAAACATTCGCCCATGCACTATCTTCACTAGCTGTTTTTTCTTTGTAATAAACATGCAATGTTAAACCTGGGCGCACTTGTTTTGACAAATGCTTGTAATGATTATCCGCGGCCCATACGAAATCATGAATAATATTGCCTTTAAAATTCCAGATTTTCAAACCTTGCGCATTTGTTGGCGCATTGGGGTTTTGTAGTACACCCGTTGCTGCAACCATATATGATGGATCTACTTGTAAAGTCACATCATAAT
The DNA here is from genome assembly GCA_036845345.1 of Sediminibacterium sp. Lineage (GTDB taxonomy): Bacteria > Bacteroidota > Bacteroidia > Chitinophagales > Chitinophagaceae > Sediminibacterium. The sequence continues at coordinate 54,747 of DAIUEC010000002.1, read as the reverse complement.
TACCCCAAACACCATAAAACTCTCTTGCGATATATTGATTGGCATTCCATCCCTGATAATCATATTCCACCATTTTAGGATACCATTGACTCATTGAATATCTAACCCCTTCGGCATTGTCTCTTCCTGATCTACGGATTTGTTGAGGCACTTGTGCTTCAAAATTCAAATTCAATTTTACGGAAGACTTTGGTGCAATTGGATCGGTTAATTGAACTTCTAAAATAGTTTCGTGTTCAATTAATTTTTGTTGCTTACCTCCTATTAAAATTTGACTTACTTTTTGATAGCCAATTTCTGAAGGGCTTAATTTTTGAATACGATCTTTAACACGCGCATCCCAATCTTGCACTTGTTCGCCTCTACGATTGGTTAACATATTTTTCCCCAATTCTCTGCTACGAATATCCATGGAAGAATTAGGTTGAAACGCATTCCAGTATAAATGGAAATATACTTTTCTTAAAGTGTCGGTACTATTGTTATCATAAACAACTTCCTCTGATCCTTTAAGGATATTTGTGCTTACATCCAATGCAGCTTTAATGTTATAACTGATATGTTGTTGCCAACGATCAGCTTGCGCATTGGCAATTATGAATCCCAATAACATCAATGACAATAAACCAACTACTTTATTTTTCATAAAATAAATTTAGAATTATATTAAGAATTAAATTTAAGAAAAATGTGGCAGAAAGCAAGTCTTAAAAACTAAGTTTATTCTTTTCCAACAACGATAATAACTAGCTCCCCTTTTACTTGTTTAGCGGTATAATGAAGAATTAAATTGTCTAAGGTATCGGTAGTGTTTTCTTCAAACATCTTAGTAAGCTCGCGACTAACGGCGGCTTTACGATCACCCCCAAAATAGGATGCAAACAATTCTAAGGTTTTCACCAAGCGCATAGGACTTTCATAAAATATCATGGTGCGCTCTTCATTCACCAATGATTCCATCAATGTTTTTTTACCTTTTTTCAAGGGAATAAAACCTTCAAAAGTAAATCTAGTAGCAGGCAACCCACTATTGGTTAATGCGGGTACGAAAGCAGTTGCACCCGGCAAACTTGTAACCTCTACTCCGGCTGCTTTACAGGCGCGCACTAATAAAAAAGCTGGATCGGAAATACCTGGACTTCCCGCATCGGTAATGATAGCAATATTCTTACCGGTCTGTAATTGTTGCACTAAATGATCCACCACTTTGTGCTCATTATGCTGATGATAAGGAGTAAGTGGTTTATGAATATTATAATGTTGCAATAGTTTTGATGAAGTACGCGTATCCTCACATAAAATGAAGTCTACAGACTGCAATACTTCTACCGCCCTAAAAGTGAAATCTTTCAAATTCCCAATTGGGGTAGGCACTAAATACAACATATATTAATTGTTGATGGGGAACTAAGCTTTTACAAACTCAATTTCAAAATACTCCATAACCGCATTTGCCAATAATTTCTTACTTGCTGCTTCGGCTACTGATCTAGCTGCTGCTTCATCTGCTGCTTCAATTTGTAAAGTAATATGTTTGCCTACTCTAACATCTTGAACTCCGTTCATTCCTAAATTATGTAAACCACCTAAAACGGCCTTGCCTTGAGGATCTAATAAATCTTTTAAAGGCATTACTTTGATTTGAACTTGAAATAGCATAATTAAATTCTTATTGAGTGATTGTTTTCTTATACAACAAAGATACTAAGCAATAGCCAATAAAGCCAAATGGAATGGCCAACCATTTAAAAAATACTGCGGTAACCAATACCTCTAATACCACCAAAACCAATGGTAGTATGAGTTGTTTCTTGTTACCCAACCCCTTTAAGGCCAACATTGGGGTTTTCATAACCATTAAAAAAGAGACAATTATTATGTAGAGATACCAGAAAATTGGACTCAGCATTAGTTTTGTGAAAAATGAAGCCTGCGCCTGCCAATAAATCAATGGGAAAGCTGCGGTCAAAATGCCTATCATAGGAATCGGAACTCCCTTAAAATAAGTGGTTTGCTCTGTATCAATATTAAACCTAGCTAAACGAAAAGCGCCAGCCATTGGAATTAAAAAAGCTGCATAAAGTCCTAAAGAATTTTCAGACAATGCGTTCACGTCTTTTGCCAATGCCAATCTTAAAAATTGCACTACGATAAATGCAGGAGCTACCCCAAAACTCACCACATCCGCAAGTGAATCCAATTGCTTCCCCATATCTGAAGAAACTTTTAAAAGTCTTGCTACAAATCCATCAAAAAAATCCATCAACCCTGCCAATCCAATATATAAACTAGCATAAAATATGGGCTCAGGAATTTGAATGATCGTAGTAGATGATTCATCAATAGAAACAAAAGCACCTGCTTGAAATGCAGACATAATTGCCAAGCATCCAAAAAATAAATTAAGCAGGGTTATAAAATTAGGGATCTGTTGTTTCATTTATTAATTCTTTAAACGTCTTTATCCAAGGCGCTGTTTCTTATTTTTTCGACGCATTAAAGCCTCAATTTCATCCGCTTTAATTGGAATGTTTTTAAATAAATCTTGATTGCCAGTTTTAGTAATCCAAACATTGTTTTCAATGCGTACTCCCATTCCTTCTTCTTTAATATAAATACCAGGCTCCACAGTAAACACCATACCCGCTTGAATTGGAGCCGTTCTTGTTCCTAAATCATGTACATCAATTCCTAAATGATGTGATATGCCATGGTATAAATATTTGCGATAAGCAGGATTGTTTTTATCCTCATTCTTTACATCTGCTTTTGACAACAATCCAATTTTCAAAAATTGTTTTGTTGCTTCCTCGCCTACTTTATCGGTATATTTCAAAATACTAATACCTGGCTTTAAAATGGATTTTGCAAAATCATGTAAATGTAAACAAGCATTATACACTTCCTTTTGACGCTTAGTGAATTTCCCATTTACAGGAACTGTTCTTGTTAAGTCTGCATTGTAACCTCCATATGCAGCACCAAAATCCATCAAGATTAATTCCCCATCCTTACACTGATTATTGTTGCTTGTATAATGCAATGTTCTAGCATTGTCACCACTTGCTAAAATACTATGATAAGCAGTGCCTGTAGCCCTTTGACTCAAGAAAGAATGATAAATTTCAGCTTCAATTTCGTACTCAAAAACACCTGGTTTAATGAATTGCAATAATCTTCGAAATGCTACTTCCGTAATATCAACTGCTTTTTGAATTACTACAACTTCCTCTTTGGTTTTAATACCTCTAAGGTCTTTTAATATTTTTGCTGCGCGTAAATATTGATGCAATGGATATCTTGATTTCATTTCATCAATGAATCTATATTCTGCAGTGCGTACTAAATTATTTTTACGGTCATTTTCATTGGAGTCTAAATAAATAGCATCGGCCAAATGAATCCACTGTTGCAACATACCATCTAACACGTCTTCCCAAACAATGGTAGTCATTCCCGAAATAGTAGTCGCCTCATGCGCTCTTAATCTTTTGCCATCCCAAATTTCTTTTAGTTCTTGTGGACGAACCAATACCAAAACTTCTCTGTATTTAGGATCAGGATTGTCTGGAAATAATACAACCATCGTTCCTTCCTGTTCAATACCTGAAAGCCAAAACAAATCACTGTTTTGTTTAAACTCATGTAAAGCATCTCCATTAGAAGGAAATTCATCATTACTTACAAAAATAGCAATGCTATTTTTTTGCATTTTAGAAACAAAACGCGCGCGATTTTGAATAAATATTTTAGGATCTAATGGTAAATATTTCATAGTAATTTATTTATTAAAATTGAGCCAACAATTGAATTTACTGACCTGTGTGCAAGATACTTAAAAAAACAAGTGATTTATGCAATTTTACCCCAACCAATTTTAGTCTTTTGTGCTTGTAAAAATGCTCTTAATGGTAAATTTTCCGGATGACTCAATGTTGGATCTTTTTCACATATCGTATAAGCCTCATTTTTGGCCTCTTCTAAAGCTTGTCGATCATTGATAATATTTGCCAATCTAAAATTTAGTGCGCCACTTTGTCTAGTGCCATCAATATCTCCAGGGCCTCTTAATTCTAAATCCTTTTCAGCAATTACAAAGCCGTCATTGGTATCACACATTATTTTTAAACGATTTTTCGCTTCTCTGCTTGCTTTTACACTACTTAGTAAAATACAATAGCTCTGCTCAGAACCTCTACCCACACGGCCTCTTAGCTGATGCAGCTGAGACAATCCGAATTTTTCGGCACTCTCAATCACCATTACACTTGCATTAGGTACATTCACCCCTACTTCAATTACGGTAGTACCCACTAGTATTTGCGTGTCTCCAGAAACAAATCTTTGCATATTGGTTTCCTTCTCCATATTTTTTTGCTTCCCATGCACCATACTAATTTTGTATTTAGGTTCTGGGAAAAAACTTTTTACTTGTTCATATCCTTGCATTAAATCCTCGTAACTCATTTTTTCACTCTCTTCAATCAATGGATATACATAGTAAGCTTGCCTGCCTTTTGTAATTTCTGTCTTTACAAAATCCATCACACTTGCACGTGATGTTTCATAACGATGTACCGTTTTAATAGGCTGTCTACCTGGCGGAAGTTCATCCATAACACTATAATCCAAGTCACCAAACGCAGTCATGGCAAGGGTTCTAGGAATTGGAGTCGCAGTCATTACCAAAACATGTGGAGGCACTTTTGATTTTTTCCAAAGCTGTGCGCGTTGTGCTACTCCAAATCGATGTTGCTCATCTATTACTGCTAATCCTAAATTTTTAAACTGTACTACTTCTTCAATAATGGCATGTGTCCCAACCACAAAATGAATGGTGTCGTCCATTAATCCTTGTAAAATTCTACGACGTTCCGCCGTTTTGGTACTACCCGTTAACAATGCCACTTCTAATGGCATGTCTTGTAATAATTCACTTAAACTAGCATAGTGTTGTTGTGCTAAAATTTCGGTAGGTGCCATCATACAACTTTGATAACCATTGTCAGCAGCAATTAACATGGAAAGTAGTGCTATCATGGTTTTACCACTTCCTACATCTCCTTGCAACAAACGATTCATTTGAAAACCGCGTGCAGTATCCTGTCTAATTTCTTTAATGACTCTTTTTTGCGCTCCTGTTAATTGAAAGGGTAAATGCTCATTATAAAAAGTATTAAAATATTCGCCTACTTTTTCAAAATGATGCCCTTTACTATTTTTATGACGATCAATTTTAATTAAATTCAATCTTACTTGTGCAAGAAATAATTCTTCGAAAACCAATCTGGACAAGGCTTTCTTATATTGCTCTTGAGAAGTAGGAAAATGAATTTGGCGATACGCTTCCCATCTACCCATTCTCCCCTCCAATAAATGTGCAGGTAAATTTTCGGGCAAATCTCTTTCACTAATTTGTAAAAACAATCCCTGTGTTAATTTGCCAATTTGCTTCCCATTTAACCCACGTGATTTTAATTTTTCGGTGGATGGATATACAGGTTCCAACAATGCTTTTTGGGAAGCCTGTTGTGGAACATAAGGTTCAATTTCTGGATGCACAATTTGAGCACGACCGTTAAAAAAACTTACCCTTCCAAATACCAAGTAAGCCTGCCCAGGTTCTATATTTTTTTGCACCCAGTTAATACCCTGAAACCAGGCCAATTCAATCTGTCCTGTAGCGTCTTTTAACTGACTTACCATCCGTTTAGAACGCTTCTCTCCAATAATATCTATGCCCTGAAGCACCCCTCTCACCTGCACAAAGTCCATATCGGGTGTCACCTGACCAAGCGGGGTCACCTGGGTCTTATCAATATGTCGATTCGGAAAATGGTGCAATAAATCGCCAAAAGTGTACAAATTCAGCTCTTTTTTAAGCATATCTGCCCTCAAAGGGCCTACGCCTTTAAGGTATTCGATGGGGCTTTGCAAAAGAGTGGCTTGGCTCAAACTATTTTTTTTGAATTCATAGCAAATATCCCAAAAAGATAGCAAAAAATGGGGTCTTGTTTCATTATCTTCGCACAGCTATGGAAAAGGAAATTGTATTAAGTGGAATCCGCCCTACCGGCTTCTTACATTTGGGGAATTATTTTGGTGCAATGCGCAATTATGTGCGTATGCAAGACGAGTATAATTGTTATTTTTTTGTTGCGAATTGGCATAGCCTTACCACCCACCCTGACACCAAAACTTTACAAGAAAGTGTTTTAAGAGTGGTTGCTGAAAATATTGCTTGCGGATTGGATCCTGAAAAAGTATCCTTGTATGTTCAAAGTGATGTTCCTGAAATTGCAGAATTGTATTTGTATTTAAATATGTTGGCTTATAAAGGCGAGTTAGAAAAAACAACCACTTTTAAAGACAAAGTACGTATGCAACCCGAAAATGTAAATGCAGGTTTGTTGACTTATCCTGTTTTACAAGCAGCTGACATTTTAATTCACCGTGCTGTTAAAGTTCCAGTTGGAAAAGACCAGGAACAAAATTTAGAAATGGCGCGCAACTTTGCAGAGCGATTTAATCATCGTTATGGCGAGACTTTCCCACTTCCATATGCATTCAACTATAATAGTGAATTGGTTAAAATTATGGGCTTAGATGGGAATGGCAAAATGAGCAAGAGCGAGAATCAAATGACCACTTTGTTTTTAGCTGACGAGGATGATTTAATTCGCAAGAAAGTAATGAAAGCTAAAACCGATCAAGGTCCTTTGACGCCTAATTCTGTGAAGCCTGACTACATTCAAAACTTATTTACTTTAATGAGTTTAGTAAGCACTCCAGATACTGTAAAAAAATTCGATGAGGATTTTAATAACAGTTCCGAAGGCAATTGCATCATTAGATATGGGGATATGAAAAAGCAGTTAGCGGAGGACATGGTTAATTTCATAAATCCAATTCGTACAAAAGCAGCCGACTTACAAAACAACAAAGATTTACTTTTAAAAATAATTCATCGAGGAGCAGACAAAGCAAGAGCAAGTGCATCTGCAACTTTAACCAATGTCCGCAAGGCTGTTGGCATGAATTATTAAAAAATACTTTTTCAACTACATCAATAAGATTATGGCAAAAGCGACTAAAAAACCAAAACACGTAGCAATCGCAGGAAACATTGGCGCAGGTAAAACTACCTTAACCGAAATGTTAAGCAAGCATTATCGCTGGATTCCACAATTTGAAGATGTGGATCATAACCCTTATTTGACTGACTTTTACGACGATATGCCTCGTTGGAGTTTTAACTTGCAAATTTACTTTTTGCATGGTCGTTTAAATCAAATCTTGGACATTCAAAGAGGTACTGAGACCATTATCCAAGACCGTACTATTTATGAAGATGCAAATATATTTGCGCCTAACCTTCATGAAATGGGTTTGATGAGTAAGCGTGATTTTGATAACTATTTTGGTTTTTTTAGCACTATCAAAAGCATGGTACAACCTCCAGACTTATTAATATACTTAAAAGCATCTGTTCCTACCCTTGTTTCTCAAATTCAAAAAAGAGGTAGAGAATATGAAGAGAATATTCGCTTGGATTATTTGAAGAAATTAAATGAATACTATAATAAATGGATTGAAGGCTACAAAGAAGGTCCATTATTAATAATTGATTGTGATAAAAATAAATTCGGTGAGAACGAGGAAGACTTTGGTGAAATTATCAGCAAAGTGGATGGCATGTTGTATGGCTTATTTTAGTGTGATCAATTAAATTTTAAGGTATGAACAAAATTACTGCAGCTTTATTAGCACAATTTGAAGCTATTGTGGGCAGTCCAAACATCTTTACCGACAAAGAACATATTGAAAAATATGGTAAAGATGAAACTGAAAATTTAATTTATTTACCTGAAGTTATTGTTACCCCCTACACTCCCGAACAAATAAGTGCTTTACTAAAAATTTGTAATGAATATTTAATACCTGTTACCCCAAGAGGTGCCGGCACAGGATTAACCGGCGGCGCGCTTCCTCATTTAGGAGGGCTCGTAATTTCAATGGAAAAATTCAATCGAATTTTAGAAATTGATGAAAGAAATTTACAAGTAACTACTGAGCCTGGTGTTATTACCGAAGTTTTACAAAATGAAGTAAAAGAAAAAGGATTGTTTTATCCTCCTGATCCTGCAAGTAAAGGAAGCTGTTTTATTGGCGGGAATATTTCTGAAAACTCAGGTGGACCAAAAGCCGTTAAATACGGAGTTGTAAAAGATTATGTTTTAAACCTTGAAGTGGTTTTGCCTAATGGTGAAATTATTTGGACAGGGTCGAATGTGTTGAAAAATGCAACTGGATATAATATTACACAACTTATCGTTGGAAGTGAGGGTACTTTAGGAATTGTAACTAAGATTGTCTTAAGACTTATCCCCCACCCCAAGCATGATTTATTAATGTTGGCTCCTTTTAATAGTTTAGAAAAAGCAAGTGAAGCTGTGAGTGCTATTTTTAGAGCAGGCATTACACCAAGCGCCATGGAATTGATGGAAATAGAATCTATAAAATTAGCTTCTGCAATGTGTGAAAGCACGGCTATCTCTATTACTGATAATTTAGCGGCTCATTTAATTATTGAAGTAGATGGTAATAACTTAGACTTGTTGATGAGTGAAATGGAAGCTATCGCTGAAGTATTGTCTAATTATGAAGTAGGTGAATTATACTTCGCGGATGATGCACAACAAAAAAATGAACTTTGGAAAATCAGAAGAAAAGCGAATGAAGCTTCTGTGTTAGCAGGTTATACGATTGAAGAAGATACTGTAGTTCCAAGGGCAGAACTTCCTAAATTAATAAAAGGGGTTAAAGAACTAGGAGTACAGCATGGATTTAAAGTAGTATGTTATGGTCATGCGGGTGATGGAAATTTGCATATAAGAATTAACCACCCTACCATTAAAAAAAGTTTCGAAAGTGAGGAGATGAAATCCATACTAACTGCTTTATTTCAAATCGTTAAAGCATTAGGCGGCACCATAAGTGGGGAACATGGAATAGGTTTAATTCAAAAATCATATATGCCCGTTATGTTTGACAATGTTACGCTTGAGTTAATGAAAGGCATCAAAAAAACATTTGACCCTAATCATATTTTAAACCCTGGTAAAATTTTTGATACCAACTAACCAAAAAAAAAATCTATGCATTTAAAATTACTTTTCATTTTTACATTAACTTTTTCTGTTATCCTTTGTAATGCACAAGAGAAAACAATAATTACCAACAATAATTTAATTGCTAAGCCAACGTATTTCGGAGGAGGCATTGTATTAGGAGGTGGTCCTGGATCCTTTCAATTAGGATTGAACCCTGAATTAGTAAAAAGCTATAATGAACATATTGATCTTGGCGCAGCCATGAATTTATATTATTCAAACTACCATTCTACCTCACTTGTTACTGGAGATTCTTATAAATCAACTAATACACAATTTGGTATGGGTGCATTTGTAAGAGCATGGCCATTGGAGCAGTTTTTTGTACAAGTTCAACCAGAATATAATTGGACATTCACTAATGCTAAAAACTTTTCTCAAGGTACATCAGGTAGCTCAAGTGTTAGTGCTCCTAGTTTTTTAGCAGGTATTGGATATGGACATCGATCAGAAAATGGATTCTCTTATTTTTCCATCATGTATGATTTAGTGGACGATCCTAAATCACCATATAGAATGGGACAATTAACTGCTCAGCCTATTTTTAGAGCAGGTTTTGGGTTTCCCATCCACTTGCCTAGTTCAAAGCATCTATAATATTTGCAACGGTATCGCAAACAATTAATCTGCTTCTCCAATTTTGATACATAAAACCTTGCTGATCCATGGTGTCTAATAATTGGATGAGTGCATTGTAATATCCATTTGTATTTAATACAAATACTTTCTTTTCATGAATGCCTAGATTGTTCCAAGTAAGCATCTCAAACAATTCATCCATCGTACCCATTCCTCCTGGCAAAATAATTGCTGCATCACATTTGTCGTATAAAAGCAATTTTCTGGAGTGCATTGAATCTGTTACAATTAATTCAGTAAGCCCTGTATGTTGAGCCTCCCATTCTATTAAAATTTTAGGAATAATTCCAATCACTTTACCACCTGCACCTAAACTTGCATTGGCAATGGTGCCCATGATACCCTTATTACCACCTCCGTATATAATTGTAACTCCTTTTTCAGCCAACAATTTGCCCAAATTGTCAGCAGTGCTAACAAATGCAGGATCATTACCTGGCTTAGAACCACAAAAAACAGTTACTGCCGCAATTTTCATTGTATTTATTTATAATTGAAAGAGTCACACAATTTAACCAAAAAATTGAAAGTTTGTTATTACTTTGCCATTACTAATTTAATAAACAATGAGTGCTCCTTTACTTTTTCTTTTTGTCTTAATTTATTTCCTAGTGCTATTGGGCGTTGCTCAAATAACTGGCAAAAATAGCAACAACATGTCCTTTTTTATTGGCAATAAAAACAGCCATTGGATGCTAGTTGCTTTTGGAATGATTGGCACATCATTAAGTGGGGTTACTTTTGTAAGCGTTCCTGGCGCAGTGGGAAAAGATGCATTTCATTATTTACAAATTACGCTTGGTTATTTAATTGGGTATTTTGCAATCGCCTTTATATTACTTCCAATTTATTATAAGTTAAACCTTACTTCTATTTATAATTATCTCGAAACAAGGTTAGGCTTTAGTGCCTATAAAACTGGTGCTTCTTTTTTTATCTTATCACGTACACTTGGAGCAACGGCACGTTTATTCTTAGTAGTTAAAATTTTACAAGTATTTATTTTAGATAATTTATCCATTCCTTTTTGGGCCACTACCCTCATTATATTGGCAATGATATTGTTATATACTTTTAAGGGAGGGGTAAAAACAATTGTATATACCGACACTTTACAAACCTCAGGAATGATACTAGGCTTGATTATTTGCAGTATCTATATTTTAACGAATATGCATTTCTCCGTTGGAGAAGGATTACATGCAATGCAGGCTAAAGGACTCGCTACCGTTTTTAATATGGATGTAAATAGTAAGTCGTTTTTTTTAAAGCAAATTATTGGAGGTGCTTTTGTGTCCCTTACCATGACGGGGCTTGATCAGGAAATGATGCAAAAAACAATTTCGGTTAAAACATTAAAGGATGCACAAAAAAATATGGTGACTATTGGGTTTAGTATGGTGATTGCAACTTTGTTATTTTTATTTTTAGGCGGTTTATTAAATTTATATGCAGCGCAGCAAAATGTTACTGCTACAGGTGATGATTTATTCCCAACCATTGCATTAAATCATATGCCACCCTACCTTTCCATCATTTTTATTTTAGCATTAATTTCAGCGTTATTTCCTAGTGCAGACGGGGCCATTACGGCATTAACCTCTAGTTTTTGTATTGATCTACTTGGCATGCAGCGTAACAATGATTGGTCAGATGAAAAGAAAAAGAAAATTAGACAAACCGTACATTTAAGTTTTGCCTTTATCTTTTTTATGATCATCATGGTTTACAAACTAGCCATCACCGATAATAATGTAATTGGCCTTATCTTAAAAATTGCCTCCTACACCTATGGTCCTTTATTGGGACTATTTTCCTTTGGTATTTTAACAAAAAGAAGCTTAAAGCATCAATGGGTGGCAATAGTTTGTGTACTCGCTCCTATACTTTGCTATATCCTTGAACTTCAGCAAAAATCCTTACTTGGTAATTTCCAAATAGGTCAAGAATTACTCATCATCAATGGCCTGATTACTTTTATAGGATTATGGCTAATTTCTACCCCTAATCCAGGAAAAAATTAGACATTTGCAAATGGAGTTTATCAACCCAATTGCCAACCAATATATTGAAACTTATAGCAATGCAACGCCTAGCTATTTAAAGGCTATGTATGAGGCTACCATTGCCGAGCATCCCCATGCACATTTGCAAAGCAATTGGCATCAAGGCGGCTTACTTAGTTTTATTAGTAAGCTGGTTCGACCAACGCATATTTTAGAGATTGGCACTTTTACAGGTTTTAGTACTTTATGCCTTGCTGAAGGATTACAGGAAAATGGTATGATACATACCATTGAATTAAGAGCAGCAGATGCCATTAAAGCAAGTTCCTATTTTGAGGCAAGCCCACATGCGTCAAAAATAAAAATGCATCAAGGTGATGCTAAAGAAATAATTCCAACATTAAATTATCAATGGGATTTAATTTTTATAGATGCAGACAAAACGGGCTATCATGAATATTATGATTTGGTTTTGCCCACATTAAATAAAGATGGTTTAATAATTGTAGATAATGTATTATTTCACGGCGAAGTATTAGCAGAAAAAGTTGCTGGTAAAAGTGCAAAAGCTATTCAAGCATTTAATGAATATGTATTGAATGACGAAAGAACAGAACAAACCATTTTGACCATTAGAGATGGACTTACTTTAATAAGAAAAAAATAGCATGAAAATATTTAGCACTATACTTTTAATTATGATGCTGCCTTTATTGAGTTTGGCTCAAAATATAGTCACAAAAGACTATGTTGAAAAATACAAAGGCATCGCTATTAGAGAAATGAAAAGAACGGGCATACCGGCTTCCATTACCCTTGCACAGGGTATTTTAGAATCTGCTAGTGGTGAAAGCAATTTGGCTAAGCAATTCAACAATCACTTTGGTATTAAATGTAAAACAGAGTGGACAGGGCCAAAAACCTACCAAAACGATGATACTAAAAACGAATGTTTTAGGGTGTACCCCAATGCTGATAGTTCCTATCGAGATCACTCTAACTTTTTAAAGAATAGACCTTATTATGCAAGCTTATTTGAGTTAGATCCTGTTGATGATACTGCATGGGCTTATGGTTTAAAAAAAGCAGGATATGCTACAGAAAGAGATTATCCGCAAAGGCTTTTAAAAATAATTGACGACTATGAATTAGCGCAATACAATTATCCAGAGTTAGTAGCAGAGGACAGTATATTAGCGAATCAACCCCAAAAAACCAACCCAATTGTAGCCCTAAAAAAAGATACTATTCCAGTTGCAAAGCCAATTATTACAACTGCTGATACCGTTATTAGAAAGGTTAAACCAACACCTACAAAAGATACCCTTGTTGTAAAAAAAGAACTTGACACTATTCCAAAACCTATCATTAAAGAGCAGCCTAAACCACAACAGCCTTTACCAATAGCTAAAAAGGATACGGTTGAAACTAAAAAACTTGCTCCAGCATATCCTTTGAATCAAAGATTTAAAATAAACCAAACCACAGCTATTTGGGGCGTAAAGGGCAGATCGTTTTTAGAGATCGCCAATACCTACAATATATCCTTGTACAAGCTTTACAAGTTTAACGAATTGACTGAAACTGATTTAATTGAAAACGATCAGCTAATATTTTTAGGAGAAAAAAGAAAAGAGAGTAGTAATAAAATTCATATTGTGAAAAATGAGGAAACACTTTATGAAATTAGCCAGGAAGAAGGAATACAACTTAGTGTAATCAAACTATACAATCTAAAATTAAATGACGAAAAATTAAAGAATGGAACTATAGTTTATTTATTCAATATGGTAAATAGTGCAATACCAACGCTAACAAAAGATACCATTAAAGTATTGGATACAAAACAAAAGTCAAAGAGCTTGCTGAGTCTTCCCTTTTTAAAAAATAAAAACAACTAACTTTTAAATATAAATACATGTCCAATATTAAAGTTTTAGATAAAGAATTTGAACCTTATTTAAGTGAAGAATTGATTCAAGAAAAAATAAGTGAATTAGCACAACAATTAAACAAAGAGTATGCTGGAAAACGACCTATATTTTTATCAATATTAAATGGCTCTTTTTTATTTACAGCCGACCTTTTTAAACAAATCACTATTGAAGCTGAAGTATGTTTTATCAAATTGGCTTCCTACAAAGGAACTACTTCTTCAGGCAATGTGATTACTGCTATTGGATTAGACGCCAATGTGAGTGGACGTGATATTATTATTGTGGAGGACATAATTGATACTGGAAAAACATTACATCATTTCCTACCTCAATTGGAGTCAAGCAGCCCAGCATCTATTAAAATTGCAGTGCTTCTTAATAAAACTGAAGCATTAGCCTATCCAGTAAAAGTAGACTACGCTTGTTTTGATATTCCTAATAAATTTGTTGTGGGCTACGGCTTAGATTATGATGGTCTTGGTAGAAACACCAAAGCAATCTACCAGTTAAAAGCATGAAATAAAAGAGGAGCTAATAGAATTTAGCTCCTCTTTTATTTTGGCTCTACTTGAACGCTTCTTTCACTCGATCGTAAAAACTCTTCTCTCCTTTTACAGGCTTTGGTTTAAAGTTTTCACTTTCTTGCATTTTTTCCAAAGCTGCTTTTTCTTCATCACTAATATGTTGTGGCGTCCAAACATTCACATGTATTAATTGATCTCCTTTTGCATAGCCCTGTACTTCTGGAAAACCTTTTCCTTTTAATCGGAATATTTTACCACTTTGTGTTCCTGCAGGAATTTTAATTTTTGCACGACCATCAATGGTTGGCACTTCCACACTTGTTCCAAAAATAGCATCAGGAATGGTAATGTATAAATCATAAGCTACATTCAACCCATCTCTATGTAGGGCTTCATGTGCTTCTTCCTCAATCATAATAATTAAATCACCCGACATGCCTCCGCGCTCACCAGCATTGCCTTTACCAGACATGCTTAATTGCATTCCATCTTGCACACCGGCTGGTATATCTATAGAAATAGTTTCTTCACCATAAACGCGACCTTCCCCTTTACATGCTGTACACTTTGCAGTCACTGTAGTACCCTCACCATTACAAGTATGACAAGTGTTTACAGTTTGCATTTGTCCTAAAAAAGTATTGGTTACTTTTCTTACCTGTCCTTGTCCATTACAGGTTGTACAAGTTTGTAAACTATTTTTATCCTTTGCACCATTACCACCGCAGGTTGTACAAAGCACATGCTTTTTAACTTTTACTTGCTTAGTAACTCCATTCGCTATTTCTTCGAAGTTTAATTTTAATTTAATTCTCAAATTACTTCCTCTTTGGCCTCTTGCTCTTGCTCCACCTCCACGTGATCTTCCGCCACCACCAAAGAATCCACCAAATCCCTCGTCTCCAAAAATATCACCAAACTGACTAAAAATATCATTCATATCCATGCCTCCATGGAAACCTCCTCCACCGCCACCAGTGCCAGGACCAAAAGCTTGATGACCAAAACGATCATACTTTGCCTTCTTATCATTATCACTTAATATTTCATAAGCTTCTGCCGCTTCCTTAAATTTTTCTTCAGCAGCTTTATCACCCGGATTTCTATCAGGATGAAATTGCATCGCTACTTTACGATACGCTTTTTTAATTTCGTCCGCAGTAGCTGATTTGCTTACTCCTAATATTTCGTAATAATCTCTTTTAGACATATGCTTATTTTTATTTGCCTACAACTACTTTGGCAAAACGAATAATTTTTTCATTCAATAAATAACCTTTCGTTACCTCGTCAATTACTTTTCCTTTTAACTTATCATCAGGCACTGGAACTTCAGTAATTGCTTCATGTAATTCAGCATCAAAATCTTTTCCAATACTCTCCATCGCCGCTAAACCTTTGGCTTGCATTGTGGAACGAATTTTATTAAATACTAGTTGGATACCTTCCTTTTGAACAGCGATATCATCAGAGATGCCTAATTGTTTTTCAGCACGATCACAATCGTCTAAAACATCTAATAAGGAAACAATTACGTCCTTACCGGCAGTTTGAATCAAGTCCATTCTTTCCTTAGCAGTTCTGCGCTTATAATTGTCAAATTCAGCCATTAAACGCAAGTATTTATCCTTTTGCTCTGCCAAATCTGCCTTTGCTTGATCTAACTCGCTCAAAGGCTCATTTTCGACTACAGGGGCATTTTCTGGGCTATTTTCTACTTGTTCAGCTGAATTGGGTTGAACATTATCTTTTTCTTCCATAATTGTCTAATTGTACTCTATTGCGAGCAAATATATTGCCAAAGGGCTAAAAGAGCAAAATTGACACTATTTAGGTTAAAAATGAACAAGTTGTCAGTCATTCCCTGCCTATCTTTGTGCCATGACAAAAGTGTATTTAAATAGGAAAATTAACCAAAGAATTGCCCTTGGACACCCTTGGATTTACAATAATGAAGTGGACCGTATTGCGGGCCCAGTAGCTCCAGGAGATATTGTAGAAGTGTATTTTTTTGATGGCCAATTAGCGGGTCGAGGATATATAAATCCGGCTTCTCAAATTATCATTCGTCTATTAACCCGTAAAAGAGAAGATATTACTGCAGCTTTTTTTCATCAAAAAATTCTAGCGGCATGGGATTATAGAAAGCATTTAGGATATACTGAAAATTGTAGACTCGTATTTGGTGAAGCAGATGGATTACCCGCATTAATCATTGATAAATTCAATGACTATTTTGTAATGCAAACCTTATCCTATGGAATTGAAGTTTGGAAAGATGCCATTGTAGATGCATTGAAAAGTATTTTTAATCCAAAGGGAATTTATGAACGCAATGATGTTCCTGTTAGAGAATTAGAAGGACTTCAACAGCAAAAAGGATTTTTAACAGAGCCCTTCCCTACAGAAATTATTATCAATGAAAATGATTTACAATTTTATGTAAATATTGAGAACGGACAAAAGACTGGATATTTTTTAGACCAACAAGACAATCGTAGATCGATTCAAAATATTGTAAAAGGAGCCGATGTTTTAGGTGCCTTTACTTATACTGGTACTTTTGAAATTCATGCTGCATACTACGGTGCTAAATCGGTTTTAGGAATTGATATTTCGGAAGGTGCAGTTGAGCAAGCCAATAAAAATGCAGCATTAAATAAATTGGATCATATCGTTAAGTTCGAAGCAATGAATGCCTTTGATGTATTAAAAAATTGGGGAAGAGAAGGACGTAAGTATGATGTGGTAATGTTGGATCCACCAGCGTTTACTAAGAGTAGAAATAATATTGATAAAGCCGTTACAGGGTATAAAGAAATTAATTTACGCGGTATGCAATTAATACGCAATGGCGGATTTTTAGTAAGCTCAAGCTGTACGAATCTAGTGAGTCCTGAATTATTTTTAGACACTATCGAAATGGCTGCACGTGATGCAAAGAAAAGAATAAGACAAGTAACTTATCAATCTCAATCAAGCGACCACCCTATTATTTGGGGCATGGAAAACACACACTACTTAAAGTTCTTGATCGTTGAAGTTTGCGACAAATAAACTTCCAATAAAAAAGGCTCCAAACAATTGGAGCCTTTTTTTTATTAGCACGACTTGACATTTCAGTTTAATGTATTCAACACATTTTGAATTGCTTCAAAATTTGGCAAATCACCTGGAGTTGCACAAACTTCCTCGTATTGAACTACTCCTTCTTTATCAATCACAAACGAAGAACGCTTGCTTACACCTTGCATCTCAAATGCAGGGAAGGTTTCATACAATACATCAAATGATTTTGAAGCTGCTTTATTAAAATCACTTAATAAAGGGAAATTCAATTTTTGCTCATCTTTAAATTTACCTAAAGTAAATAAAGAATCTACTGAAATACCCAATATTTGTGCATTCGCATTATTGTAAATTCCGATATTGTCTCTAATATTACATAGCTCAGCTGTACAAACACCTGTAAAGGCTAAAGGAAAAAACAATACTACCACATTTTGACCTTTAAAGTCTGCTAATGAAGTTGCTTTTTTGTCTGTATCAAACAGCGTAAATGCTGGGGCTGGTTGGCCAATTAAATTGCTCATATAGGGTTTTTTATTTTTTATTATTCAATATTCAAATTTAAAATTGTTTAGGCACCTATAAACTTTTTACAGTAGGAATCGTTTTATTTTTTTCCCTTTTCGAAAGCGACTCAACCGAATCCATCAGCGTTTTAAACTCAACCGGATGTGCTTTTAAGTTTTCCATTTGCTTGTAAAATTGAGTTCTGTCAATTTTATTCAGGTCAAATATTTGTTGGTAAAATACTACGTTCTTTTTGCTTGCTTTCCATGTTGAATCGGCTACCGATTTTCTTGCATATAACTCATCGGCTTTAAGTAATTGCCATACCACTGTCTGCATTTTTTCAAATGGTATTTGCTGTTCATTTTTTGCTTCGTTATTACATGCAACTAGCAAAACAAAAAGAATAAATATGGATAAATAGGACCTCATTCTAATTTCTCTTTATACTTGTTTAAATTAGCTACGTCTATAACTGACATGGTACTTACTAATTGCTTTTTCATTTCCTTGTCAGCATTCTCGAATATCCCTATCAGCTCAATGGATTTCCCTTGCAGTAATATAGGAACAATCATCGTATTGGTGTTTGCCTCCTGCACTTCTTGCATCGAAATTAAAGCATTTAAAATAGTAGTACGCGCTGGCACAAATTTGGTTGACATTTGATCCAAACCTTCTCTATAATAACTATAAATTACCTCATGCATTTTATCCATACTGCTCTTCGTCAAATTATCAATAAGGATATATCTGTTTCTTTGTCCGTCATATGATTTCCATCCATTTATACCAGCAGCTTCGGGTGCATTATAAACCACATTCAATGCTTTTGCAAAAAAAGGGGCTCCTGCTTTTAAAGCATAAGAATCATAGTCAAGTCCCAAAATCACATAAGCATAATAAGCAAGGGTCGCTGTCAAATTAGCTTCCAACGCATCTGTTCCTTGCACTTTATTTTCATTAAATTCTATAGGCTGCGCTAGTTGATATTTAAATGTGAAATTAGGATCCTGCATATTCAATATAGGCGTTGAATAATTTGAATTATATACTGGCCTATTGGATACCACACTCAACTTTGCTTCATATACCCCAGGAGACAAAACAGACTCAATAGTTATGTAAAAACTACAATCAATTTTCTCTTCATTACCAAATGCATCAGGGGACCATTTTCTTTGATTCAAAAAATCTTTCAATTGGGTTTGCAATTGAACAAAAGTTTTAGGATCTACTTGATTCTCCACCTTACTACTTTGTATAGAAACCGTTGCAGAAAGCTCCTGGCAGGTAGCCCTTGCTACATTCATAATAAGTATAAATAGTAATAAATATTTACGCAACATGTTCCTTTTGTATTGGTACCCTAAAATACAAAAACGTCCTGACACCATAAAGATTTCAGGACGTTTTGATTCGTATTCTTAAAATTAACGGTAAAGATCTATCTCCTCGTTATTTCTGTAATAAATTTTATCATCGATAAATTCAGCAGTTGCTAAAATTGCTGGATTTGGCATACGCTCATATGCTTTAGAGATTTCAATTTGTTCTTTGTTCTCGTGAATTTCCTCTAAGCTATCTGTATGACTAGCAAACTCTTCTAATTTAGAGTGCAATTCTTCTCTAATAGAGATATTGATTTGATTTGCTCTCTTAGCAATTATAGAAATAGACTCATATAAATTACCAGTCTTTGCTTTTAACGCTTTTAAACTTTTTGTTTCTACAACAGCAGGCGTGTTTGCACCCATGTGTCTTCTTAGTTTACTCATTTCTTTATGTTTAAAAAATTATCAGATTGTTTTTTAAAGTTTTTTACTTCAGGAAGTAATGGACTATCGCTATATCTATCGATGAAGTCATTTGACTCCTCGATTACTTTTGCATAGCGCTCCTTTTGTTTATCTGCAAAACTATTTTCAGCAAATTTATAGTATGCTTTAACAGTTAACATTTTATATTTATCGGCAGTTTTAGAATCAGGATAATTGTCAGACAATAATCCATAAGAAATAGCAGCAGCACGGTATAACCCAAGATTGTAGTACAATGTAGCTGTTTTAAAATCCTTCAATTCTAATTTAGCACGACATGCATCAATCACTTCTGTTGCTTCTTTAACTCTTGGGCTAGTAGGATGTGCATCGATAAAAGCCTGCATTGTTAAGATTGCTTTATTCGTAGTGGTTTGATCTAATTCTGCTTTTGGGGAACGCTTATAATAAGTATACGCTCTCAAATATTCTACTTCTTCTCTCTTTGGACTATTAGGGAAATACTCAACAAATGTTTTAAATAAGTTTTCAGCATTTTCATAATCGCCATCGTAGTAATATGAGTTTGCAAACTTTACATATAACTCCTCATATCTTGGTGTTCCTTTTACAAAAGGCATTACATTCTCAAAGAGCTGTTGTGCGTTTCTGTATTTCTTAGCTTGAAAGTATTTTTCTGCCATTGTAACTTTAAAGTCGACATCCTTATTCTTCAAAACTTGTTGAAATTTTGAATGGCAAGATGCCAAACTAATTAATACAAAAAGGGCTACAATTATTCTATTCATACAGGGTGGCAAAATTAACTAATAATCCCCAATTTAGCTCGAAAAAGATTGCTAATCAAGGAGTTCACGTTAAGAAATTACTAAAACTAGCCTGAGTACCAATAATTTAGACCAAAAAAGCCCTCCCAGTTACGGGAAGGCTTTTTTTATTCAAAAGAGGTGTAGAAACTACCCTTCTTTGTTCTCGTCTAATTTAGCCTTGATTTCAGCTAAAGCGCCTAAGTCACCTAAAGTTGATTTCTCTACTTTAGCTTGAATTGTCTTAACCGCTTTCTTAGTCTTTTCAGACTCTACTTTAGCTTCTTTCTTAGCTGCTTCTTTTTCTTCTACAATATTTTGTTCCCAAATTCTTGCATGAGAAACAACGATTCTCTTTTCATTACGATCAAACTCGATCACCATGAATTGAGCAGTTTCTTCCGCTTGAACTTGCTTGCCATCTTCTTTTGCAAGGTGACGGTTAGGAGCAAAACCTTCTAAGCCATGAGGCAATTGTACGATCGCACCTTTATCGTCTTTACGAACGATAGTACCATCATGAATTGATCCAATTGCAAAAGTTTCTTCCAATTGATTCCAAGGATCTTCTTCTAATTGCTTATGACCTAATTGTAATTTTCTGTTTTCTTTGTCGATGTTCAAGATAATGATGTCGATTGACTCACCTACTTTCACATACTCAGAAGGGTGATTGAAACGCTTTAACCAGCTTAAATCGCTGATGTGAATCATTCCACCAATTCCTGATTCTAATTCAACAAATACACCATAAGGAGTGATGTTTTTCACTAAACCTTTGTGCTTGCTGTTTTCAGGGAATTTATTTTCGATTGCATTCCAAGGATCTTGTGTCATTTGTTTAATGCTCAAGCTCATCTTACGTGCATCTTTGTCTAATGTAACCACCTTAGCTTCATGCTCATCTCCTAATTTGAAGAATTCTTTAGCGTTGATTGGTGTGTTAGCCCAAGTGATTTCAGAAACGTGTACTAAACCTTCAACACCTGGTTGAATTTCTAAGAACGCACCGTAATCCTCGATGTTAACTACTTTACCTTTTACAACACTACCTTCCGCTAAGTCGCCTGGTAATACATCCCATGGGTGTGGAGTTAATTGTTTTAAACCTAAGCTGATACGTTTTTTGTCATCATCAAAGTCTAATACAACAACTTGAATCTTTTGATCCATCTTAACCACTTCACTTGGATGAGAAATTCTACCCCAAGAAATATCAGTGATGTATAATAAACCATCTAATCCACCTAAGTCCATGAATGCACCAAAGTCAGTGATGTTTTTAACAACCCCTTCTAACACCTGGCCTTTCTCTAACTTACTCATGATCTCAGCACGTTGTGCTTCGATATCACTTTCGATTAATGCTTTATGTGATACAACAGCGTTCTTAATTGTTTCGTTAATCTTAACAACTTTAAACTCCATTGTTTTTCCTACGAATTGATCATAGTCTGTAACTGGCTTCACGTCAATTTGAGAACCTGGTAAGAAAGTTTCCATACCAAATACATCAACGATCAATCCACCTTTTGTTTTGCTTGTAACTAAACCAGTAACAACTTCACCAGTTTTGTGTACTTCCATAATTCTTTCCCAAGCACGGAAAATACGAGCAGACTTACGGCTTAAGTGAAGATTACCATCACGGTCTTCTTTTTCTACTACCATTACTTCTACAGTATCACCAGTTTTAACACCATTGGTGTCACGGAATTCATTCAATGATACAAGACCATCACTTTTAAAACCAATGTTTACAACAACATCTGTTTTAGTTAAAGCAACGACTAAACCATTCATGATTTCACCGTCATTGATTTGTACGAAAGTGTTATCATACACTTTATCATACTTTACTCTTTCAGCTTCAGCATAATGACTAACATTACGTTTGTCAACGCTCCAGTCGAAATCGTCATGTGCAGTTTCTACAACTACTTCAGGTGCTTTTGTTGTCGCAGTTACATCAACAGTGTTACCACCAGCTGATTCCTGAGCTTCTGCGTTTAAGTTTTTTGAAAATAATTTCATAATAAAACCGGTGTTTTTAAACCGGACGGCAAAGGTATAACTTTAAGCCAAAAAAAGCCCAGATTTGGGCTAAATTTTACCATACAAAGAATTCGTAACTAATTGATTTTCAATTGTGAATTTACTCGGCAAATTGAATTGTTATTCATTTAGGCATTGGGTTGCCCAATATGCTGAGCTGCTAGCCAGCCACTAGTCCAAGCATGTTGAAAATTAAAGCCTCCCGTGATGCCATCTACATCCATCATTTCCCCCGCAAAATGCAAGCCAGGGACTAGTTTACTTTCCATTGTTTGGGCATCTATATCTTTTACATCTACCCCACCACAAGTAACAAATTCTTCTTTGAATGTTGTTTTACCTTTTATCTCTAAAGTATATCTTGTAAGCAATTGAACAAGTGTATTTTGATTTACACTTTTTAAATCAGCCCACTTTGTATTCATTGCAATGCCTGCTTCTTGTAATAAAAAATGCCAAAGTCTTTGTGGTAAATCAAATGGATTTTTAGATCCCATTTCTCTTTTACCAAAATCCATTCTATAATTGATCCACTCCATTTTCAAAGTAGATTCATTAAATGTAGTAGTCCAATTAATAATAATCGCGCCTTCATAATTTGCTTCAGCCATTTCTCTTGCACACCATGCAGATAATTTAATAGCAGCAGGTCCACTGATTCCCCAGTGCGTAATCAGCAATGGGCCTATCTCTATATTTTTATTTCCTCTCCACTGAATACTTGCTTTGTCAACATCAACACCCATGAGTGTTGTAATTTTTTTATCTACTGTATTGAATGTAAATAAAGAAGGAACTGGAGCAACAATGCTATGGCCAAATTGAGTAAGCCAACTTAAACGATCTGATTTTAACATACCACCTGTTGCTAAACAAATAGCATCTGCTTGCATGTTTTCGCGGCCTTGCAATTGTATCGTAAAATTATTTTTTAAGCTTGCGCTACTTGTATTTTCTGCATGCTGTTTTATATCCAACACTTCATGCTGTGTTAATACCTGAATTTTATATTGATGTACTTTTCTTAAAAAACAATCAATGATAGTATCTGAACTATTTGTAGTGGGAAACATGCGACCATCTTTTTCGGTATGCAATTGAACGCCGTTATTTGCAAACCACTCAATGGTATTTTTGGTAGCGAATTGATAAAATGCTTTCTTTAAAAAACGAGGCCCTCTAGGATATTTTTTTAAAAGCAATTCTACATCAGGGCAAGCATGCGTTACATTGCAACGCCCACCACCACTCACTTTTACCTTCGATAAAAGTTTATTCGATTTTTCTAAGATAATGATTTCCCATTGGGGATGTAATTCCGCAACTTGAATGGCACAAAAAAATCCAGCAGCACCACCACCTACTACAACTACTTTTTTCTTGTCCATACTATGCGTTAATAATAGGAAGTGTTCAAATTGATATTTGCTTTTTCAGCAGCTTCAATGATAGAGAAGTCAGATAAAATGAATGCTTCATTTTTCTTCACACAAACATCATGCTCAAAATGCACAGAAGGTTTGCCATCCTGTGTTTTTACTGTCCATCCGTCATCATCTGTGAATACTTTATGCGTTCCCATATTAATCATGGGCTCAATCGCCAATACTAAATTTTCTTTTAATTTCAAACCCGTGCCGCGCTTTCCATAATTAGGTACTTGAGGATCTTCATGTAAATGTTTTCCTAATCCATGCCCTACTAATTCTCTAACAACACCATACCCATGCTTCTTTTCAGTATGCTCTTGAATTGCATATCCAATGTCTCCAATTCTATTATTAGCAATCGCTTTTTCAATGCCTTTATACAAAGACTCTTTTGTAATTTTTACCAATTCAATGGCAGCAGCATCTGCTTCTCCTAAAATAAAAGTATATGCATGATCACCATGCCATCCATTTAATATTACACCAAAATCAATAGATACAATATCTCCATCCTTTAAAGGTGTTTTGTTAGGGAAACCATGCACCACAACATCATTCACGGATGCACAAATATTATGAGGGTAACCGTGGTAATTGTAAAATGATAAAGTCCCTTTATGATCCTTTGCAAATTCCATGCATAATTGATCGATATCCAAAGTAGTCATGCCTGGCTTTAAAACAGTAGCCACCTCCGTTAAAGTTTTACTGACAAGCATCGCAGCTTCCTTCATTAAAACAACTTGCTCCTCCGTTTTAGTGTACATCATAAGTTCCCGTTTATTACTAAAAAAACAAACCTGCCTTTATGGGACAGGTTTGTAAATATATATCTTTTAAGAAAAATTAAATCCCTGAATTCACAACCCCGTTTCTTCCTTGAACGCGACCAGAGCTCATTAAACCATCATATTGACGCATTAATAAGTAAGTCTCAATTTGTTGTAAGGTATCTAAAATAACACCTACCATGATCAATAAAGATGTTCCTCCGAAGAAAGTACTGAATCCTTGTGTAATGCCTAATCTTTGTGCAAAGCCTGGTAAAATACCTACCAATGCTAATAAAATTGCACCAGGTAAAGTAATTCTATCCATTACAGCTCCGATATAATCCGTAGTTGGTTGACCAGGTTTAACACCAGGAACAAAACCATTGTTACGTTTTAAGTCTTCAGAAATTTGCTTAGGGTTAAAGATTAATGCAGTGTATAAGAAAGTAAATCCAATAACCATAACAGAGTAGATTAACATATACCATACATTACTGTGGTCGTTGAAAATACGAACTATACCTTGCGCTGAATCTAAATTTGTAAATGAAACTAAAGTTGGCAAGAACATAATTGCTTGCGCAAAAATGATTGGCATAACACCAGCGCTGTTTACTTTTACTGGTAAAAATTGACGAGCGCCTCCTACTTGAGCACCACCAATTACTTGCTTAGCATAAGTTACAGGGATCTTACGAACACCTTGCACTAATACAATCAAGCCCATGATGATAGTTACTAATACAGCAACCTCAATTAAGAATATTAATAAACCACCACCGCCTTTTTGGCTTTTTGAACCGAATTCTAAAATGATAGATTGTGGTAAACGACCTAAGATACCAACCATGATAATGATTGAAGTACCGTTGCCTAAACCTTTATCTTGGATTTTTTCACCTAACCACATTACAAATAAAGTACCTGCTGTTAATGTGATTACAGTTGATAACCAGAAATATGCTTTGTAAGATTCGATTAATGCATCACCGTTAGTGCTCTTTAAATAAGCAACATATGCACCCGCTTGGAAAGCAGTTACAATTACTGTTAAATAACGCGTCCATTGGTTAATCTTATTACGACCACTCTCTCCTTCCTTTTGAATTTTTTGTAATTGAGGAACTAAGATTGTCATCAATTGCATAAAAATAGAAGCAGAGATATAAGGCATAATACCTAATGCTAAGATAGATGCTTGTGAAAATGCACCACCTGCAAACATATCAAATATACCAAGTAAGCCATTGCTCTTACCTGCTTTTTGAGCAGCCTCGATTACCAATGGATTCAAACCTGGCAAAGTGATTTGCGCACCAATTCTATAAGTTAATACAAGCGCTAATGTTACTAAGATTTTACTCTTTAGTTCGTCAATAGCCCAAATATTTTTAAATGTATCTAGTAATTTTTTCATCAGAATTTAATTAATGTACAGTCGCCTTTTAATATAAAAAGACGCATTTGTAACGCGTCTCAATATACAAAAATTTATTTGATAATTTCAATGGTACCGCCAGCTGCTACGATTGCGTCTTGCGCTTTCTGACTAGCTTTGTTTACTCTGAAATTGATCTTTGTTTTTAATTCACCAGTTGCCAAAATCTTCACTAAGTCAGTGCGTTGGATCAAACTGTTCATGTATAAATTCTCTGGAGTGATTTCTGTGAAACCGTACTTCTCGATTAATTGGTCTAATTGACCTAAGTTGAATACTACATACTCAACACGGTTGATGTTCTTAAAGCCACGCTTTGGAACACGACGTTGAATTGGCATCTGACCACCTTCGTGCGCCATTTTACTTTTGTAACCAGCACGAGACTGACCACCTTTGTTACCTTTTGTAGAAGTACCACCTTTACCAGATGCTTCTCCTCTACCAATTCTAATTGCTTTGTGTACTGAACCTGCTGCAGGTTGTAAATTGTGTAATTTCATTTGTTTGATTTTTACTTTCGGGGAATCTCCCCTCGCTTTAATTAATTAAGAAGAAAAGTTATTAAGCTACTTCTTCTACTTTTACTAAGTGAGCCACTTTATCGATCATGCCTAAAATTTGTGGAGTTGCCTCTACTTCTTTTGAAGCATTCAATTTCTTCAAACCTAAAGCGATCAATGTTTGCTTTTGACGCTCAGATCTGTCGATACCGCTTTTTACTTGCGTAATTTTTATTTTTTTCATCTTGAATTATTTAACCTGTATTAACAATAGTGGTTAGACTATCCGTTAAATACTTTTGATAATTTAATGTTTCTAGTTTTTGCTACTTGAATTGGCTCACGTAATAAACCTAATGCTTTGATAGTTGCTTTAACCACGTTGTGTGGGTTAGCAGAACCTAAGCTCTTAGCTAATACGTCAGTGATACCAGCGCTCTCTAAAACAGCACGCATGCTACCACCCGCAATTACACCGGCTCCGTGTGCAGCTGGCTTAATTAACACCTTCGCAGCACCTGATTTACCTAATTGATCGTGAGGAATAGTTCCGTGCATAATTGGCACTTTCACTAAATTCTTCTTAGCATCTTCGATACCTTTTGTAATAGCTTCTTGAACTTCTTTGGCTTTACCTAATCCTTGACCAACTACGCCATTTTCATTACCTACTACTACTAAAGCTGAGAAGCTAAAAGTACGACCACCTTTTGTTGTTTTAACTACACGGTTGATAGAAACTACTTTTTCTTTTAGTTCTACATCACCTGCTGCTTTAACCTTATTTACGTTTACTTTAGACATGATTTTCTATTAGTATTTTTTTGCGAATTAAAATTGAAGTCCACCCTCTCTTGCACCTTCAGCAACTGCCTTAATTCTTCCGTGGTATAAATTACCACCTCTGTCAAACACACAAGTTGTGATATTTAAAGCTGCTGCTTTTTTTGCGATGGATTGACCAGCTAATTTAGCTTTTTCAATTTTCACCACTTTTTGAGCTGCGATATCTTTTTCTGCAGAAGATGCTGCAGCTAATGTTAAACCATTTTCATCATCAATTAATTGACAATAAATTTCTGCGTTACTTCTGAATACAGACAAACGAGGTTTAGACGCAGTACCTTGTACTTTCTTGCGAATTCTATATCTGATCTTTTGTCTTTGAGCTAATTTACTCATAATATTTATTTTTTAGGGAGCGATGCTGCCGCTCACTTGTTTTTAATTTTATTTACCTGCTGCTTTACCTGCTTTTCTTCTTACGATCTCATCAGAGTATTTAACACCTTTTCCTTTGTATGGTTCTGGTTTACGTAAGCTTCTTAATTTAGCGGCTACTGCACCGATTAATTGTTTGTCGCTTCCTTCTAAGAAAATCTTAGGGTTTTGACCTTTTTCAGTAGTAGTTGCAACTTTTAATTCCTTAGGTACTTCAAAAATAATGTTGTGAGAATATCCTAAAGCTAAATCCAAGATATTACCTTGGTTTGCTGCTTTAAAACCCACACCCACTAATTCTAATTCTTTTTTATAACCTTCAGTTACACCCTTCACTAAGTTTGCAATTAAAGAACGGTATAAACCGTGCATTGCTCTGTGGCGGATTTGTTCTGTTGGACGAGAAACGATTAACTCAGTTTCAGTGATTTCGATAGTGATATCGCGATCAATTTCTTGTGTTAATTCTCCTTTAGGTCCTTTTACAGTAACCACTGAATCTTTAACAGTAATGGTAACTCCTTTTGGGATACTTACTGGTTTTTTTCCGATACGTGACATAGTCGCTTTTTGTTTTATTGTTCTACTTAGTTGTTTTCAGCCCCGACTAAAAGGCTTAAATGCATACTAAGCATTAAATTTATTTTTCTTTGTTGTTTACAACTCAATTAAGAGATTGCACACAATACTTCACCACCAACATTGTTGGCTTTAGCTTGCTTATCTGTTAATACACCCTTAGATGTAGATAAGATAGCGATACCTAAACCATTGCTTACTCTTTTGATTTCAGCTGGCTTAGCATATTGACGTAAACCTGGACGGCTGATACGCTCTAATGAACGGATAGCTGGTTGTTTCGTATTCGCATCATACTTTAACGCGATTTTGATTAAACCTTGTTTAGTATCGTCTTCGAATTTGTATTTTAAAATGTAACCTTGTTCGTACAAGATTTCAGTAATACGCTTCTTTAAATTAGATGCAGGGATCTCAACGATTCTATGTTGTGCCATTTGGGCGTTACGAATTCTCGTTAAGTAGTCTGCTATTGGATCTGTTACCATATTAGTATTTTAAATCAGTTCTAAATTTTGTTTTGTTTCAGTATTCAATTCTTTGATTGAACTTAAATCAATGTCGCTTGTTGGTTTTGCTTTAAGCTATTACCAGCTCGCCTTTTTTACACCTGGAATCAATCCGTTCAAAGCCATGTCACGGAAGATATTTCTTGATACACCAAAGTATCTCATATATCCTTTAGGACGGCCTGTTAATTGACAACGATTGTGCAAACGTACAGGTGATGCATTCTTAGGTAATTTATCTAAACCTGCATAATCTCCAGCAGCTTTTAAAGCAGCGCGCTTTTCTGCATATTGTTTTACAGTAGCTTCACGCTTTCTTTGTCTTGCTTTAACTGATTCTCTTGCCATAATTATGTATTAAATTAGTTATTGTCTTTTTTGATATTCTTAAACGGCATACCCAATTCTTTCAATAATTCGTATGCTTCTTCATTAGATTGTGCTGAAGTCACAAAAGTGATATCCAATCCAGTGATTTTGTTTACTTTATCGATGTCGATTTCTGGGAAGATGATTTGCTCAGTTACACCTAATGTGTAGTTACCACGACCGTCGAAAGCTTTATCGCTAACGCCTTTGAAGTCACGTACACGTGGTAAAGCCACTGATACTAAACGATCCAAGAATTCAAACATTTTTTCACCTCTTAAAGTTACGCGAGCACCAATTGGCATACCCTTACGTAATTTAAAGTTAGAAATATCTTTCTTAGATAAAGTTGGTACTGCTTTTTGACCAGTGATAGTTGTTAACTCATCGATAGCGATGTCAACTAATTTCTTGTCATTTACTGCGCCATTTACACCACGGTTGATGCAAATTTTTTCCAACTTAGGAGTTTGCATTACAGACTTGTAACCAAACTTTTTAGATAAAGCAGGTACAACTTCTTTAGTGTACTTATCTGCTAATCTTGGAGTGTATTTTACGGTACTCATTATTTAATTACCTCCCCTGATTTTTTTGAAATTCTTACTAATTTACCTGTCTCTCTCGAACGCTTAACTTTCGTTGGAGCGCTAGTTTTAGCATCCCATAACATTACATTACTAATGTTGATAGAAGCTTCTACTTTAACGATACCACCTTTTGTGTTTGATGCAGATGGTTTAGTGTGCTTAGTTGCGATGGCTACGCCTTCAACAATTACACGACCTTTTTCAACATCTACTTCTAACACTGTGCGAGGTTTTTTCAAGTCCTTGTCATCTCCAGCAATAACTACAACGCTATCGCCTTTCTTGATGCTGTATTTGGGTTTGAATCTGTTACTCATAACTTATATTTATTTTATAACACCTCTGGTGCTAATGAAACAATTTTCATGTATCCTTTATCACGCAATTCACGAGCAACTGGTCCAAAGATACGCGTACCTCTTGGCTCTTCTGAATTGTTTAATAATACTACTGCGTTGTCATCAAAACGGATATAAGATCCGTCTTTTCTACGCAATTTGTTTTTTGTACGAACGATTACCGCTTTAGATACAGTACCTTTTTTGATACCACCTGCAGGGATCGCATCTTTAACTGTTACAACAATCGTGTCACCGATTTTTGCGAAGTCTTGACCGCTATTACCTAATACTTTGATACAAAGTACTTCTTTAGCGCCGCTATTATCAGCTACATTGAGCCTACTTTCTTGCTGAATCATTTTATTTAGCTTTTAGCTTTTATTCCTTGTTCTTACGAACTTGGGTTAATACGATTTAATACCTTTTGTGGAGTAGATTATTTAGCTTTTTCAACTACTTCTACTAATCTCCAACGCTTTGTTTTACTCAATGGACGAGTCTCCATGATTTTTACAACATCCCCAATACCGCATTCTGATTTCTCATCATGAGCGTGGAACTTTGTTGTTTTTTTCACGAACTTTCCATACATCGGGTGCTTTACTTTTCTTTCAACAGCTACTGTAATGGTTTTATCCATTTTGTCGCTAGTTACAACACCGATTCTTGTTTTACGTAAATTTCTTACTACCATTGTCATTATTTTTTTGTTAGCTAATTATTTTAATAATTAGATGCCTAACTCTTTTTTCTTTAATTCCGTTTTTAAACGGGCAATGTCTTTACGAAGTCCGCGAATGCTCATTGGATTCTCTAATGGAGAAATCGCATGTGCGAACTCTAGTTTCTTAAGTCTTAATTGATCTTCATCGATGCGTGCTTTTAAATCAGTCACACTCGCTTCTTTTAAGCCTTTGTTAAAATCATATTTCTTGGTTGCCATAGCAAATACTTTTTTTGTGGTGATTACAAGTCTCTTCTTGTAACAAACTTAGTTTTGATTGGTAATTTTTGAGCAGCTAATCCCATTGCTTCTTTTGCAACTTCAGCAGTTACACCGTCGATCTCAAAAATGATACGACCTGGTTCAACTACAGCAGCCCAATATTCAGGGTTACCTTTACCTTTACCCATTCTCACCTCTGCAGGCTTATGTGTAATAATTTTATCTGGGAAAACACGAATCCAAACATTTCCTTCTCTTTTCATTGCACGAGTCATTGCTTGACGAGCTGATTCAATTTGACGGCTAGTCAACCAGATTGGATCTAATGATTTTAATGCAAAAGAACCAAATGCAATAGAAGTTCCACGCTTCGCTACTTCGCGAATACGTCCTTTCTGTTGTTTTCTATGTTTACTTCTTTTTGGCTGTAACATATATTGTTATTGTTATCTCTTAATTAATTAGTTTCTATTCTTTTTAAATTCGGTAGCGAATTATTTTCTTCTTGGACCACCTGGACCACGACGGTCTCCACCGCGATCGTCACGACGATCTCCACGTGGATGATCTGCTCTTTCGCCGCCTTCTTTACCGCCAACGAAGTTTGGATTTAATTCACGCTTTCCTAAAACCTCTCCTTTACAAATCCATACTTTGATACCGATTTTACCGTAAACAGTTAACGCAAATACATTTGCATAATCGATATCCATTCTGAATGTATGTAATGGAACACGGCCTTGTTTGATTTCCTCGCTACGAGCAATCTCAGCACCACCAATACGACCACCTACTTTAATTTTAATTCCTTCAGCACCCATTCTTAAGGTAGAAGCAATCGCCATTTTAATAGCACGCTTGTAATTGATACGGTTTTCGATTTGACGTGCAATTGTTTCACCAACAATTGTAGCATCTAACTCTGGACGACGGATTTCTAAGATGTTAATTTGAACATCATCGTTTCCAGTTAATTTCTTTAACTCTTCTTTGATACGATCTACTTCTCCACCACCTTTACCGATGATGATACCTGGTTTTGATGTATGAATAGTTACGATTAATTTTCCTAAAGTACGTTCGATAACGATACGAGCGATACCGCCCTTGTTAATACGCGCGTTTAAGTAGGTACGAATTTTTTGATCTTGAATCAACTTTGTAGAGTAGTCTTTTTTGCTACCGTACCAGTTGCTTTCCCATCCGCGGATGATACCTAATCTGTTTCCTATTGGATTTGCTTTCTGACCCATAATGATGGTTTAGAATATTTAGTTTTTTGAATCTGATTTCGTGTCAACAATCATCGTTACGTGGTTGCTACGCTTTCTAACTCTGTAGCCACGTCCTTGTGGTGCTGGGCGCATACGCTTTAACGTACGACCACCATCAACAAAAACTGTTTTAACTACTAGTTTGCTATCTGCTGCGCTAGCGCCGTTGTTTTTTTGCTCCCAGTTACTGATTGCACTTTTTAACAACTTTGCTAATGGAACTGCATTGTGTTGAGGATGGAACTCCAAAATTGCCAATGCTTTTTCCACTTCCATGCCACGAATTACGTCTGCAAGCAAACGCATCTTACGAGGGCCTGTGGGATAATTGTTTAATTTAGCTACTGCTTCCATTTTTTTATTATTTAGTGTTTGTCATTACAACAAACCTTAATTTATTTACTATTTTTTGCTACCTGCGTGTCCTCTGAAGTTTCTAGTTGGAGAAAATTCACCTAATTTATGTCCTACCATGAATTCGGTAACATATACTGGGATAAACTTATTTCCATTATGAACTGCGAAAGTATGACCAACGAAATCTGGAGAAATTGTACTTCTACGGCTCCAAGTTTTGATGACAGCTTTTTTAGTTTTGCCTCCATTCATACCCTCTACTTTTTCTTCAAGGTTATGATCTATATAAGGACCTTTTTTAATCGAACGACCCATAGTGATGAGTTAATTTGAATGTTAATTATTTAGTCAATTTTTTACCGTCACGACGTTGAATGATCAACTTATCGCTACCCTTACCTCTTGTTCTAGTTTTTTCTCCTTTAGCATACTTACCAGTTCTGCTTCTTGGATGTCCACCAGACGCTCTACCTTCACCACCACCCATCGGGTGATCTACTGGGTTCATAGCGACACCTCTAACACGAGGACGTACACCTTTCCAACGATTTCTACCTGCTTTACCAGCTGTTTCTAAGTTGTGATCGCTATTAGAAACCACACCTACAGTAGCATAACAGTTAATTAATAATTTTCTTAATTCACCAGAAGGCATTTTCAATACAGCGTATTCAGTTTCCTTGTTCGCTAATTGAGCAGATGTACCAGCACTGCGTACCAATTTACCACCTTGACCAGGTTGCATTTCGATATTGTGCACTACAGTACCTAATGGAATATTCTTCATTGGTAATGAGTATCCAATTTCTGGAACAACATTATCTCCTGAAGCAACTTTAGCACCCACTTGTAAACCTTGTGGAGCAATGATGTATCTTTTCTCGCCATCAGTATATTGTACTAATGCGATGAATGCAGTTCTGTTTGGATCGTATTCAATAGAAACTACAGTAGCTTCCATATCCTTCTTATTTCTTTTGAAGTCAATGATACGATAGTGTTGTCTATGACCACCACCCATGTAACGCATTGCACGACGACCTTGGAAGTTACGTCCTGCTGTTTTCTTTTGAGGCTCTAACAAACTCTTCTCTGGTTTGTTAGTTGTGATTTCAGCGTATGCGTTCCCAATTCTCCATCGGGTTCCTGCTGTAATCGGTTTGTACTTTCTTAATGCCATTTCTTTTCTTTTTTAACGTGAAATTTTCAGCTTCACTTGCTATTATTAAATGCTTGCGTAAAGGTCAATGGTTTCACCTTCCGCTACTGTTACTAATGCTTTCTTATATCCAGATTTAACACCAGAGATAATACCAGACTTAGTAGAACGAGTTTTTTGTTTACCAGGAACAACTAAAGTATTTACTTCTAAAACATTTACGCCGTAGAATTGCTCAATAGCTGTTTTGATTTCTAATTTGTTCGCGCGACGATTTACTTTGAAAGCATATCTTCTTAATGACTCTTGTTGAGCATTTGCTTTTTCAGTTAAAATCGGCTTGATTAATATTTCTGTTACTTTCATGATTATCTTTTTTTAAAAGAGACTACGCAGCTTCTTCTTCGTTAAAAATTTTAGCAGCACCTTCAGTGATCACTAACACGTCTGCATTCATAATGTCATAAGTGTTGATGTCAGCTAATAATGTACTTGCTACGTTAGGAATGTTACGAGTGCTCAAATAAACGTTGTCATTGTACTCAGGCAAGATTACTAAAGTCTTCTTGTTATCTAAGTTTAATTGGCTAATGATTGAAGCTACTGCTGAAGTTTTTGGAGCATCTAATTTGATGTCTTCTAAAACTAAAATAGCTTGATCAATTGCTTTATGACTTAACGCAGAAATTTTTGCAAGATCTTTTACTTTACGGTTCAATTTGAAATCGTAAGAGTGAGGTTTTGGTCCAAAGATAGTACCACCACCCTTGTATAATGGGTTACGGATATTACCCTTACGAGCTCCACCAGTACCTTTTTGTTTGTGTAATTTTCTGCTAGCACCTTGTACTTCCGCACGAGTTTTAACTTTATGCGTACCTGAACGGCGTGCTGCTAAATATTGCTTAACGGCTAAATAAATAACGTGGTCGTTTGGAGTTGCTCCAAAGATTTCAGCAGGTAATTCTACCTGTCTGCCAGTCTTTTTGCCTTTTATATCTAATACTTCTAATTGCATGATTGTCGATTAATGTGGTGATTACTTTTGGATTAAAACAATTGAACCGTTGTGACCTGGAACAGATCCACTAACTAGTACATAGTTCTTTTCTGGGAATAACTTTAATACTTTTAATCCTTTTGTTTTAACGCGATCGTTACCCATATGACCGGCCATACGCATTCCTTTGAATACTCTCGCTGGATAAGATGATCCACCGATAGAACCTGGTGCACGAGAACGGTCATGTTGACCGTGCGTAGCTTCACCAACCCCGCTAAATCCATGACGTTTAACAACACCTTGGAAACCTCTTCCCTTAGTTGTACCAACAACTTCAACAGTATCTCCTTCAGAGAACATGTCTAAGGTAAGTGTAGCGCCTAGTGTAGTTTCGATTGAATAATCGCGGAATTCTTTTACGAATTTCTTTGGAGCAGTCTGTGCTTTTGCGTAGTGATTAATTTCAGACTTTGTAGAGTGCTTTTCTTTTTTGTCGCCCAATGCTAATTGTACTGCATTGTAGCCATCTACTTCAGGAGTTTTAACCTGAGTAACAGTGCAAGGACCAGCTTCGATAATGGTGCAAGCAATTTGCTTTCCATCTTCTCCGAAGATGCTAGTCATGCCAATTTTTTTTCCAATAATACCTTTCATCTTTTTTGCGGTTTATGCCCCGCGCTTGGTTCTGAGGACATCCGATGATGATGCTACATTTTATAGTAGCTCGGATTCAATCCCTGTTTGCTGCCGACCTTTTCCTTTGTTTCTCAATTTTGAGAGGGGAAGTACCGGAAGTAAACAAACCTCGAAGGGCCTGTTTATATTTTACTTACTTCAAACCAGCGCTCCTTTCTCAACTACTGCATAATGGGTAGTGATTGGGAGATGGTAATTATAAATACTTATGCTTTGATCTCCACTTCAACACCTGAAGGTAAGTCTAACTTACTTAAGGCATCTACAGTTTTAGAAGAAGAAGTATAGATGTCCAATAAACGCTTGTGCGTTGCTAATTGAAACTGCTCACGACTTTTCTTGTTAACGTGTGGTGAACGTAACACAGTAAAAATGCGTTTGTGTGTAGGCAAAGGAATAGGACCTGTTACTACTGCACCTGTACTGCGTACTGTTTTTACGATTTTCTCAGCAGACTTATCTACTAAGTTGTGATCGTAAGATTGTAATTTTATTCTAATTCTTTGAGACATAGCTTATTTTTCCAAATTATCTTGGGGTTGCAAAGGTAATGGGTTGTAACCTAACATTCAAGAAATATTGTGTTTTTTTTAATTTTTTTTCAAAATATTTTAAACACCCCCCTGGGCTCAAAATAAAACCCCCTCCTTTTTACAGGAAGGGGTTCTTAAATTATTGAAAATCAGTCTATTGACTATTCTTCGTCTTTTACTTTTCCTTTGTTTTTAGCCATTACTTCCTCAGCAATATTGTTTGGTGCTGGAGAATAGTGACTAAATTCCATAGTTGAAGTCGCACGACCAGAGCTCAATGAACGTAATTGAGTCACATAACCGAACATTTCACTCAATGGCACTTTCGCTTTAATAACTTGTAAGTTACCACGGCTATCCATACCTTCTAGCATACCACGACGACGGTTTAAGTCACCTGTTACGTCACCCATGTATTGGTCGGGAGTTACTACTTCTACTTTCATGATTGGTTCTAACAAAGTAGGTTTCGCTTTTTTACCAGCAGTTCTGAAACCAGCTTTAGCACACAATTCAAATGACATTGCATCAGAATCCACATCGTGGTAAGAACCATCAAATACGCGGATCTTCATGTTGTTCACTGGGAAACCAGCTAAAACACCAGTTGTCATTGCAGATTCAAAACCTTTTGTAATTGCAGGAACGAATTCTTTAGGGATAGATCCACCAAATAAATCGTTTTGGAATTGGAAGGCTTTTTTATCTGGGTTAGCTGTTAACCATTCTTCATCAGCAGGTCCGATTGAGAATTGGATATCAGCGAATTTACCACGACCACCCGATTGCTTCTTCAACACTTCACG
This sequence comes from Sediminibacterium sp., assembly GCA_036845345.1. Lineage (GTDB taxonomy): Bacteria > Bacteroidota > Bacteroidia > Chitinophagales > Chitinophagaceae > Sediminibacterium. Next base: position 17,723 of record DAIUEC010000002.1, on the reverse strand, counting down.
GTGCTCGATAGTCATACCAAATGCTTCTTTGTAAGCAACCTGAGGATTACCTTGGTTGATTTCCACTTTGAACTCACGACGCATACGGTCAACGATAATTTCTAAGTGTAATTCACCCATACCTGATAAAATTGTTTGACCAGTGTCCTCGTCAGTTCTTACTCTTAAGGTAGGATCTTCCTCTACTAATTTTGCAATTGCCATACCCATTTTATCAACGTCTGCTTGCGTCTTAGGCTCAACAGCAACCGAGATAACTGGTTCTGGAATAAACATATTTTCCAATACGATTAAGTGATTCTCATCACATAATGTATCTCCTGTTTTAATTTCTTTAAATCCTACTGCTGCTGCGATATCACCTGCTTCGATAAAATCGATTGGGTTTTGTTTGTTCGCAAACATTTTCATGATACGAGAGATACGCTCGTTCTTTCCACTACGTACGTTTCTTACATAAGAACCCGCATCTAAGTGACCAGAATAACATCTGAAGAACGCTAAACGTCCTACGAAAGGATCTGTCATAATTTTGAAAGCCAATGCAGCAAATGGTTCTTTTGCATTAGGCTTACGGAAGATTTTCTCTCCTGTATCAGGATCAGTTCCTTCTGTATCATCTACATCCACTGGTGAAGGCAAGTAACGACATACTGCATCTAATGCTGTTTGTACTCCTTTGTTTTTGAAAGAAGAACCACACATCATTGGAACGATAGATAAATCGATACAAGCTTTACGAATTGCTTCATGCACTTCAGCTTCCGTAATAGTATTAGGATTTTCGAAGAATTTCTCCATTAATTTGTCGTCATATTCTGCAACGGCTTCAATTAATTGAGCTCTCCAATAATCAACATCCTCTTTCATATCTGCAGGGATTTCAGTCTCTACATAAGTCATACCTTCTGTAGCATCATCCCAGATAATACCTTTCATTTTAATTAAATCCACAACACCTTTGAAAGTATCTTCTGCACCGATTGGTAATTGCAATGGAACTGCTTTCGCACCTAACATTTCTTTTACCTGGTTCACTACCATTAAGAAATCAGCACCAGCACGGTCCATTTTATTTACGAAACCAATACGAGGAACTTTATAACGGTTTGCTTGACGCCATACTGTTTCAGACTGAGGCTCCACACCATCAACCGCTGAGAACAATGCAATCAAACCATCCAATACACGCATTGAACGCTCTACCTCTACAGTAAAGTCCACGTGACCTGGAGTATCGATAATATTAAAATAATAATCTTTTGTGTTAGCATCTTTCTTACCTAATGTAGTAGGAAACTGCCATTGACAACTTACAGCCGCAGAAGTAATTGTGATACCTCTTTCTTTTTCTTGCTCCATCCAGTCTGTAGTTGCAGCACCATCATGTACTTCACCAATTTTGTGAATCATACCAGTGTAACGTAAGATACGTTCAGTGGTAGTAGTTTTACCGGCATCAATGTGCGCAGCAATACCAAAGTTTCTCTGTAGTTTTAAATCCGCCATATTAGGGTTGTTTATTTTTTAATAGCTCAATATTTCAACTAAAATTAATAGTCAATTTATCGAGGCGCAAAGTTAATGATATTAGTGATTGAACAAGGTTTTCCAACAATATTTTTCCATAAACTATTTCACAAGGCAGGAAGCCTGCTGTAAACCAAGCAAATGTCCAAGCCTGTAATCAGTTATGGGCAACAAAAAACCCCAACTTAGTTGAGGTTTTTACTATAGAACGATTCATTCTTTCGGAGTAATTACACTTTAAAGTGAGAGAACGCTTTGTTCGCCTCAGCCATACGGTGTGTATCTTCTTTCTTTTTGAATGCACCACCCTCGCCTTTTGTAGCTGCGATGATTTCATTCGCTAATTTGTCAGCCATTGTTTTACCGTTACGCTCACGGCTAAAACGCACTAACCATTTCATGCTTAAAGAAATTTTACGATCAGCACGAACTTCAGCAGGAATTTGGAAAGTAGCACCACCAATACGACGGCTACGTACCTCAACAGCTGGAGTAACATTTGCTACCGCTTTCTTCCACATTTCATATCCATCTTCATTTGTGAACTTTGCAACTTTGTCTAATGCATCATAGAAAATATTAAATGCAGTAGTCTTTTTACCATCCAACATGATGTTGTTGATAAAACGAGTTACTTGTACATCGTTAAATTTAGGATCTGGAGCTAATGCAATCTTTTTAGGTTGGGCCTTACGCATGTCTGTCGAATATTAATTAGTTATTATCTGAAATTTGTTAGAGTTATTTCTTTGCTTTTTCTTTCTTCGTTCCGTATTTAGAACGAGACTGCTTACGGTCTTTAACACCAGCAGTATCTAAACTACCACGAACAATATGATAACGCACACCTGGTAAATCCTTAACACGACCACCACGGATTAATACGATACTGTGTTCTTGTAAGTTATGACCTTCACCTGGGATGTAGGCAATCACCTCAATTTTGTTTGTCAAACGTACCTTTGCTACTTTACGTAACGCAGAGTTAGGTTTTTTAGGTGTAGTAGTATACACTCTTGTACAAACGCCACGACGCTGTGGACATGCGTCCAAAGCTCTTGATTTACTTTTCGCCCTGATGATCTCACGGCCTTTTCTAACTAATTGCTGAATAGTAGGCATTTATTATGCTATTTTGTTCAATTCGGTTTATAAAAAATTCGGACGGCAAAGGTAATGGCTGTTAACGAATTACCAAAATGTTTATTGGCTAATTTTAAAAAAATAAAGCAAATAGGTCATTTTTACCCCAAAAAATTGTCAAAAAGGAGAATTAATTCTTTTTAACAATCTGATTTTCAAGTATTTAACTAAACATGCTGCAACCAACCATGTTTGTCAATAATATTTCCCATTCTTAGCTCATGAAGGTGATTTTTAAGTGCTGGAGCCACTTTTAAGCTATCAATATCAAAATCCATGACGTATTCTCCGTGTGCTAATCTTGAAATATAAGAGACTACTGCAGCCGTTCCCACTCCAAAAACTTCGGTAAATAACCCTTTTTTATGGGCATCTACAATTTCTTCAACGGACAAGAATCTTTCTTCTACCTCATAACCCATTTCTCTTAATATAGTTATAGATGAATTTCTGGTCACCCCTTTTAATACGGTTCCTTTTTCAATAGATGGTGTAATAATTTTTCCATCAATCACAAACATTACATTCATCATTCCCACTTCTTCTACATATTTATGTTCAATAGCGTCTGTCCAAAGCACTTGGTCATATCCTTTTTGTTGCGCCAAATTAACTGGATATAAACTTCCACCATAATTACCACCATTCTTTGCAAAGCCAACGCCACCAGGTGTTGCACGGGTATAGTGTTGTTCAATTAATATTTTCATTGGAGCCGCATGATACGCACCACTTGGTCCTAATATTATCATGAACTTATAGGTTTGTGAAGGACGCACTCCTAAAAAAGGATCCATCGCAATCATGAATGGTCTTATATATAATGAGGAATCTGGTTTATTCGGAATCCATCCTCTTTCTAAATCAATTAACTGCTTCATGCCATCCATGAAAATCCATTCAGGGATTGCAGGCATTTGCATACGTTCCGCTGAAGTATTAAAACGAATTAAATTTTGATCAGGTCTAAAAATTACAACCTCCCCTTTATCATTTTTAAAAGCTTTAATGCCTTCAAAAATAGTTTGACCATAATGCAATGTCGCACATGATGGATCCACTTCAAAAGGAGCGTAGGGTTTGATTTCAACATTCTTCCATTCGCCATTTTCATAGTCGGCCACCAACATATGATCAGTGAAATTTTTTCCAAAAGCAATTTCATCCATATTAAAATTAGGGAGCTTTGGATTTGGATTTTTAGTTACTGGAATAGAATGCGTTGACATACACTTGCTTTTAAATAATCGACAATTAAATTTTGAGACACAAAAATAAGAAATAATTAAAAACTTACAACTGTTATTTTTTCAATCAGTGCATTTGAGTTAATTTTCCACCCGATGCAAGATCAAAATACCAAATTACCCGCTGCTGCTTTAGTTTCTTTATTCAAAGATACTTTGGTATTGCCTGAAAAGGAAATAAAGTCGGAAGAAAGTGAAGAAAAAGCAATCATAACTGCGATAGGTAAAGAAGCAATAGCAACCACTCCTGCCAATGAAGTGGTAAACGAATTAAAATCAACAACACCTGTACCCATTAAATATTTAGGAGATCACCTAAAGAAAATAATTGTGTTAGTGCATGATAACAATGCAGTTCATTTAAATGAAACAGACCTTGGTTTGTTATCTTCTATTTTAAATGCATGCAAATTAACACTTGCGGATATTGCATTGATCAATATTGCACAACAGCCTTTAGCATTACATGAAATGCTAATTACACTACCCTCTCAATTTGTAATAAGTTTTGATATCAATAGCACGCAAATAAAAATCAAATTGCCTACTACTTTATACAAACCAATTGTATTAGGGGATACACAAATTTTATTTAGCAATAGCTTGCAAAGCATGCAGGGCACTGACCAAAACGCGAAACTAGAAAAATCGAAATTGTGGAATGCGCTAAAATTATTGTTTAAATTATAATAATCCTTTTTTGTTTATTAGTTTCAATGCTTGACTACTTTTTATATTATGCATACTTTAATATTCGCTACCAACAACCAACATAAAGTTCAAGAAATTCAATCCTTAGTAGGTCCTGATTTTAATATCATCCCACTAAAAGATGCTGGTATTGATATTGATATTCCGGAGCCACATGATACCTTAATAGATAATGCTGCCGAAAAAGCAAACACTATTTTTAACATCACTCATCAAAATTGTTTTAGCGAAGACACTGGTTTAGAAATTGAAGCATTGAATGGTGCACCTGGTGTTAAAAGTGCAAGATATGCTGGTGAAGGACGCGATTTTCAAGCGAATATTGACAAGGTAATGTTGAATTTGGATGGTATTGTAAATCGCAATGCTCAATTTAGAACTGTCATTTGTTTACTGTGGCAAGATGCTACAAAAGGTTTACAAACCTATTATTTTGAGGGTATTTGCAAAGGTAAAATTGCCACTGAAATGCATGGCGAAAAAGGATTCGGATACGATCCAATATTTATTCCCGATGGAGCTGATAAAAGTTTTGCCCAAATGACCATGGATGAAAAAAATAGCTTTAGTCACAGACAAAAAGCAGTCACAAAACTTTTTGAATTTTTAAGGGCTCAGTAATTGTTTAAAGTTCAATCTAAAAAATTATTGAATGATTGGGGTAGCAGCATTCCAAATATGCCAACTTTCTTCGGCCTGTATATGCAACATCTCTAATCCATTTTGAATAGTAGCTCCTTGTGCTGCCCCTTTTTGAAGAAATAAGGTTTCACTTGGATTATAAATCAAATCAAATAAATGATGATTTGAAGTAATTGCTTCATAAGGAATATCAGGTGCATCGTTTACATTCGGATACATTCCCAATGGACTTGTATTAATGATAAGCGTATGTGCAGCAATTATTTCAGGACTAAGTTCACTATAAGAAAGTAAAGAAACATTACTGTCTTGGGTTGTAGATTTTGAACGACTCACTAATTTATAAGGAATATTCAAATTCCGCATTACCCACTCGACCGCAGCTGCTGCGCCCCCAGTTCCTAATATTAATGCACCTGTATGATGGGGTTTTAAAAACGGCTGTAAAGACTTTTGAAAGCCAATGACATCGGTATTATAACCATACAATGCTCCGTTGAATTTTCGGATACAATTACAAGCATTTATTTCAGTTACAACCGAAGAAGGATGACGCAAAAAAGGAATGACTTCCTTTTTATAAGGTATGGTTACATTCAATCCATTAAGCGCTGAATCCTGTTCCCATAATTCTTTAAACGCATCGATAGATGGGATTGGATAATTATCATATTGAGCATCCGTTATTTGATGCTGTTGAAATTTATCTGCAAAGTACCCTTTTGAAAAGGAATGAGATAATGGATATCCTATTAAACCAAACTTTCGCAAGATTACTTATTTAAATATAAATTAAATGTATCTCCTCTTAAACCAATTCTCATTGCTTCCAATGGAATTACTTCGGTTGGAGCAATATTTCCTAGGTTTACATTACAACCAATAAGTTCTAAGAAATATAATTGTTGCGCTTTTTGTGGCGCTTCCCATAATATTTTTTCTGCAGGAATTTTAGTAAGAATCTCTTGCACTAATCCTTCTCTAACTTCACCACTTCCTCTGTAAATACCCACATTACCCGCTTCACGTGCTTCCGCAATCACATATTCGGAACCAGCACTTAATTCGGCAGACATTAATTCAATCCATTTATAAGGAGGAATAATATGCGCAGCATCTTTACTTCCTACTTCACTAATTACTTTGGAAATTTTAGCAATTTTTTCAATGTAACCACATTTTTCAGCATGCGGTATTTCAATGGAACCATCACTTACTTCAATTAAATCAATTTTATAATCCTTACACATTGCGATATAATCATCAAACTGATTTCTAATTACAAATGCCTCAAATAATGTACCTCCAAAATAAACAGGAATACCATGGGATTGATATAATTCAATTTTTGCGCGCAAATTGGGTGTCACTGCAGAGGTTCCAAATCCTAATTTAACCACATCTGTATGAGCTGCTGAGATACTTAGAAAATTTTCAGCTTCAGCAAAACTCAAACCTTTATCCATGACCATCGTTAATCCATGATTGCGGGGCTTAGGAGTTCGTTCTGGAATTTGAGTTAAATTAAAATTGATCATAAATATTCACTTATATCCTACAAAGATAAATCAAATAAATCAAGATAACTTACTCTTCTTATATTGTGCAATAAGTTCCGCAACTTTAGGATCCTGCATGATTTCAGGATAAAACTTAATTAGCTTATTTACTAATTTTGAAGATTTAGTTAATGCCATTTCTAATTGTAATATTCCTTCACTGGTTTTACCCATCATGTATAAAATAGCACTTCTGTAAAAAATAAAAATGGTCTTACCTTGTGTTGACATATAAGCAATTTCGGTTTGCTCCAATGCAGTATCCAATTGCTTATTTGCAACTAAACACTTTACTAAATATTCCCAACCCCCAATTTGCTTTGGTTTATTTTTCACTACTGTCCCAAAAGATACAGCTGCCTCTTTAAATAATTTCAAATTCATATAACATTCACCAAGCAAAATATGATATTCATTGATATGCTTATGAATGCGCATGGCATGTTCCAACTGCTTAATAGCCTGCTCCCATTGACCCTGCTGCATATAGGTTGCGGCTATTTTTTGAAAAAGTCTACTATCATCCGGATTCAAATGCACTGCTTTTTTATAATGAAATCTTGCTTGTGCATAATTTTTCATTCTATGATAACAGTGACCGATAGCTTCGTAAATAACATCTTCGGGACGTGATAATTCTAATACTTTTTCTAATGCCTCAATAGCTTCTTTATATTTTCTAATACGCAAATAGGCATCACCCATATTACGATAAGCGTAATCAAATTTCTCATCAATCACTATGGCATATTGATAAGCATCAATCGCTTTTTCATGCAATTTCAAACCCTGGTAAGCAGCAGCTAAATTAAACCAAGCCAATGCATTGTAGGGTTGCTCATCAATGATGCGTTGGTGCAATTTGATACTCTCTTCATTCCTTCCAGTAAAATCAGTCCAGAAACAAATTTTATACAAAGCCTCCTCATTCATGGGATCATCTTCGAGCACCAATTGCAAACAATCAAACACTTTATCAAAAGCTTCATGATCATCATATACATCAGCTAACTCAAATAAAACCTCGGTTCTTTCAGCCCCTTCAAATAAATGCAAGGCTTCTTGTAATAAGACAATTGCTTTTTCGGGTTGATCCAATGCCAAATAAGCATCGGTCTTTAAAATAAACAAATTCATATCCTTGTGATCATACAAGGTTGCTGTGTTCAACAACTTTAAAGCCTCCTTATATTTTCTAGTAGCCAATAAAAGGTCGGCTTTCTTAATCATTAATAAGGCGGAGAAAGGATATTGCTCAAGCGCTAAATCAGCTGCCTGAATTGCTTCTACAATTTCATCTTTTTCGTCTAAATGCTCAATAATACGCTCAAAGTCATCTTCCTCAATATAGGCATTAGCTCGCCCATGCTTTAAATTATGGTACTTAAGCATTAATTCCTGAATATCTCCCCCATCTTCTTCCTTATGTCGATCAAACATATTGCATGAATTTAGATTGAAAGTAAAATATTGATTTTCAGCGCTTTAGCTATTAAAAGCTAGCTCTGCCCTAATAAATATACAATGGGCATTCAAAATCGCCATATTTTATTGTGCACAGCGCTGCTAAAAATTGGTTAAAATATTTTTTTTCAAAACAATGATTATCAATTACCTTCGTAACAATCATGCCTAGTATAAAAAACATATTTGTTATTGCCTTATCGACTTTTATGCTGTTGTTTACAGCTAAGTCGAATGCAAGTATTGTTGTTACTGGCACTATAGAATCAAAGAAATTAAGCGAAAAATATTCATTAAAGAATTTAAGTGCGCTTTCACACCGAACTGTCACTTTTGCAACTTTAAAAGCCAGCTTAGATTTTAAGGGTTTTGCAAATACCAATAGTATGTATAATGCTAGCACTGCTGCTTATTTACAATACAATAAGGGAAATGTATCTTATGTAATTCCTTATAACTACAAAGTAATCTTGCCTAAATTCAAGGCACCTACTCCAAATAATTAAATTATTTTCCTGGATAAACTTTAATTAATCAATGCTTTGATAAAGCGCTGTATTGATATTAAATTGACTTAATGATATTGGACTCAGGTCAATTTTGTTTGCTTTATATTGAATTGGATTTCCTGTTACTGGAATAATTGTATAAGCTAATACCAATCCTCCTATTTCCTTAAAAGCTAACTCGTAGGTATTTACAGTGGCTGCAATTTCGGTAGTATACCATACTTGATAAATAATTCCATCGCTCCATTTTAACTCGAGGTTTTTACAATTGTACCCCACTATTTTCATAGTTGAATCCGGCATTGTTTCTTTCATTGAAATCAAGTTAGGTTGATTCTGCGGAGGATAATTTATAACTTGTAAAAAATGACTTGTCCCAATATCTTTTGTAATGGTAGCCGTAGGTTGTTGAATATTAAAATTTAAGGATTGATTTAATTGAGCAGTTTGTAAGATAGTCTTACATTGATCGCCTTTTACAAATACCGCTTTAGATCCAATAGTGTCATTATTAAATGAATTGATAATTGAAAATTCAAGCGTGCATTCACCCACAATTTTTGTTTGTGCCTGAATGGTATTTAATGAATACAATAAAAATGCTATAAGCAACAAGGGGGAGCGCTGCACAATTATTTTTTATGTTTATCCTTTAAATCCTGTACTTTTTTCTGAGCTTCCATCATTTGCTCATACTTTGACTGCCAATTACTTTTTTTCTTTGGCGTTTTTCTTTTAACATCAATTTCTGCTAAAATCTTATCATGATTGATAATGAATTTTTGAATTATCAATTGCAAGATCAATGTAACGATATTAGAAACAGTGTAGTACCAAGTTAATGCCGATGGTAATCTGTTAAATATAAACAACAACATTACTGGGAAAATATACGGCATGTATTTTAATGCGGGATTATCCTGCGTAGGTGTCATTGACATATTGTAAACAGAAATTAAAACACTTGTTATAACTGCTGTTAATGTAAACAAACTAATATGATCACCAAATCCCATTGGTACATTAAAAGGTAATTTCGCAATTACATCATAGCTTGATAAATCCTGACTCCATAAGAAAGATTGCCCTCTCAATGAAATATTAGAATTAAAGAAGCTATACAATGCAAAGAAGATAGGAATTTGTAATAAGGCTGGAATACAACCACCTAAAGGGTTTACACCAGCTTCACGGAACAATTTCATTTGCTCCATAGCAAATCCTTGTTGATCATCTCCTAATTTTTTCTTGATCTCATCTAACTCAGGCTTTAACACCTTCATTTTAGCACTACTTAAATAACTAGAATAAGTTAATGGAGAAGTTACTAAACGAATAAAGATGGTTAATAATAATACTACCCAACCATAATTACTTACAAAACCAGCAAAGAAATCAAACACTGGCATAATGATAAACTTATTAATAGGACGTACAAAAGAATATAAGTCTCTACCTAAGTTAACTATCTTTTCCATCTCGGGAGCCTGTGCTTTTAAAACCTGAAAATCATTTGGTCCAAAATACAATGACAAAGGAATGTTTACTACTGCACCATTTACTTTATTTTGTAATTGTGCTTGCATAGATGCCAAGCCTGTACTTGAATCTGTTTTTCTTGACCAATCTAATTTACCAGCGTTAAAACCATCTTTTGCAATAATTGTGGTACTAAAAAATTGTTGAACCAAACCAACCCATTGAACTGGTTTTTCAAAAGCTTTTACATTTTTGCTTGAGATATAATCAAATTCATTTCCTTCTGAAAAACAAACATTGGACACTTGACGCTCATATTGTGTTGCACGCTCCTGTTGATAAGAATGCACATCCCACAATAAATTAATTTGACCATTGGTTAATAATTGGTCTGCTCCATCTAATTGCACATTCCATTCAACATTGTATTTGTTAGGTGCAATTGAAAACTGATGACGAATTGTTTTACCAGATGGAGTGGTCCATGCATATTCAATTTTTTGAACACCATCGTTGGATGGCAAAACATTTACAACTGGAAATAATATTTGGTTGATTTGAGCAGTTTGATTGTTGCCAATATTAACCGTATAATTTAAGGAGCTACTATCTCCTAACTTCACCAATTCTTTTCTTGAATTCTTATACTTTTTTAATGTAACCGCAACTACTTGTCCTCCTTTGTTGCTAAAGTCAACTTTAACTAAATTATTCTCTAAGGAAGTGATTTGCTCTTTAACAGTATCAACCGAAGCAACTGCACCTGTACTAGAATCAGCTTTGATTGGATTTTTTAACGCGGCTGCTTTTTCAGCTAAAGATTTAACCATTTCAGTTGAATCTTTAATGTGCTTATTGTAAGCTTGCAACTCGGCTTGTTGCTTATTGTTATACCAAAAAAAGGTAAAGAATAAACCTGCTAATAAAATAAACCCAATGACCGTATTCTTATCTGTATTCATAATCGATGTTTAAACGTTTTTAACGTGTGGCAAAGATATGAATTTTAAGGTACCAAACTACGCATTTAAAGTAGCATGATGCTTAGCTGCAGCAATAAAATGTACGAATAAAGGAGCAGGCGCTTCCACCGTACTTTTTAGTTCGGGATGGTACTGAACACCAATGAAAAATGGATGATTTGGAAGCTCAACAATTTCCACTAATCCGGTAGCCGGATTCAATCCGCTAGTAACCATTCCTTTATCATGAAATGCGCTCAAATAATCATTATTAAACTCATAACGATGACGATGTCTTTCGTTAATTGAAGTTGCACCATAAATTTTATAAGCCAATGTATTTTCAGCAATGGTACAAGGATAAGATCCCAAACGCATAGAACCACCCATCATGGTAATTCTCTTTTGCTCCTCCATCATATTAATTACAGGATCGGGGCTATTAGGATCCATTTCAACTGAGTGCGCTTGTTTTAATCCCAATACATTTCTTGCAAATTCAATGACTGCCATTTGCATACCTAAACAAATTCCAAAGAATGGTAATTTATTTTCTCTAGCATATTGAACAGCAATAATTTTTCCTTCAATGCCTCTATTACCAAATCCTGGTGCTACCAACAATCCATCTAATCCATCTAATTGCTCATTCACATTTTGTGATGTAATATTTTCACTATGCACATTTACCACATTCACTTTTACTTCATTCATTGCCCCAGCATGTATAAAGCTTTCTAATATTGATTTATAGGCATCTTGTAATTCAATATACTTACCAATTAAACCAATATTTACGGTAGATTTTGGATTTTTTAATTTACTTAAAAAGCCATTCCATTTTGTTAAATCTGGTTCTTTATAATTAGTAATATTTAATTTTTTCATCACAATTAAATCCAATTGCTCTTTTTGCATTAACAATGGGACTTCATAAATTGTACTAGCATCACAAGATTCAATTACATTACCCGGTTTAACATTACAGAACAAAGCAATTTTGCGTTTGATATCATCATTTAAAGGATGTTCAGTTCTACAAACAATTACGTCAGGATGTACTCCTGTTTCACTTAACATTCTCACGCTATGTTGTGTTGGCTTCGTTTTTAATTCTTTAGCTGCACTTAAATAAGGGATTAAAGTCAAATGCACCACCATCACATCTTCTGCAGGTAATTCCCACTGAATTTGTCTTACTGTTTCTATAAAAGGCGTGCTCTCAATATCACCAACCGTTCCACCTATTTCCGTAATCACCACATCAAACTTTCCTTCTTGTCCTAATAATAACATTCTATGTTTAATCTCATCAGTAATATGAGGAACCACTTGTACTGTTTTACCTAAAAACTCACCAGCTCTTTCTTTATTGATTACTGTTTGATAAATACGTCCAGTAGTAACGTTATTTGCTTGAGAAGTTGGGGTATTTAAAAAACGCTCATAGTGCCCTAAGTCTAAGTCGGTTTCTGCACCATCTTCCGTCACATAACACTCTCCATGTTCATATGGATTTAAAGTACCTGGATCCACATTAATATATGGATCGAATTTTTGAATGGTAGTAGTAATACCTCTTGCTTGCAATAATTTTGCCAATGAGGCTGCAATAATCCCCTTTCCCAAACTACTTGTTACACCACCAGTTACAAAAATATACTTTGCCATAATTTTAAATTCGTCTAATATTGAAAAAGGAATTCCTGCAATAGTTAGCTATTGAGGAGGCCCTATTCAAAGGTTTTTTAATGTGACCGTCTTGTTTTTAGGAAAAATGCTTAGAGGTCATACAAAAATACGCGAAAAAAAATCCCTAAAAAAATCAAGCTAAAAGAACAAACAATAAATGTTTATAAGTGTTATATAAAAGTGAACATCTTAAATTAAAATCAACAAAATTCTATGAAAAAACTTCTTTTTGGCCTAATTGTGGCCCTAATGGCCGGCAGCTTAATTAGTTGGAATTGGGCAAAAACTCAATTTTCACCTGTAAATAAGGCTGATGTGGTGGAATGTCTAAATATGGAAACACAGCAAGCTTATAAATTAGAAGCTTCTACTCCAAAATTTGCATCCCTACATCCAGCACCTTTGGTGGTAAATCCTGAAAACTTATTGGGTAAAATGATCCAATTTGATGCTGCCGATGGTAAACAAGCAAGCGCTTACTTTATCCCAGCAAAAAAGCAAACTAAAAAATGGTTAATCGTTATACAAGAGTGGTGGGGATTGAATGAACATATTAAATTAGAGTCAGATAAATACTACAGTGCATTGGGTGATATTAATGTAATTGCAGTTGATATGTATGATGGAAAAGTAGCGGCTACACCAGATAGTGCTATGAAATTAATGCGCGGTGCAGATATGGCAAGAATGGGTGCCATTATTCAAGGTGCTATTAAAAAAGCAGGTGCTGATGCATCAATTTATAGCGTGGGTTGGTGCTTTGGAGGCATGTGGAGTTTGCAAACAGCAATCCTTGCAGGACCTCAAGCTAAAGGAACGGTTATGTATTATGGTCGTCCTGAAACCAATATGGAAAAATTAAAATCTATTAAATGTGATATTATTGGATTCTTTGGCAATCAAGACCAAGCACCTTCACCTGCAATGGTTAATGAGTTTGAGAAAAATATGAAAGAAGCTGGTAAAAATTTATCTGTAAATAGATACGAAGCAAATCATGGTTTTGCAAATCCAAGCAATCCTAGCTTTAATCCAACTGCAACCGCTGATGCTTATGCAAAAGCAATTGCATTCTTAAAAGCACACTAAATATTGTTGATAAAATTATAGATTAATAAAAAGCTGAAAAATTATTTCATGAAGCCGACTTCGGTTCGTACCGCGGAGGCAAATGGAATAAATTTTTCAGCTTTTCTTTTTGGAGGATATATAACTATTACATATCGTTCTTAATCTTTCTGTAACTAGCCGTTAGGCCACGAATTAAAGAAGAGCTAAATCCTTGGTGCTCCATTTCATTTAAACCGGCAATCGTACAACCCATTGGTGTAGTTACTTTATCAATTTCTTGTTCTGGATGCGTGTTCTTAGTTAACAATAAATCTGCAGCACCTTTAACAGTTTGTGCAGCAATTAAAGAAGCTTGAGCAGCACTAAATCCAATCTCAATTCCACCTTGTATATTGGCACGAATATACCTTAAAGCATAAGCGGTGCCACAGGCGCCTAATACTGTCGCGGCGTCCATTAATTTCTCATCAATCACAATACTTTTCCCTAACTGATTAAATAAAGCAGTTACATATTCCACTTGATCTTTTGCTTTGCCATTGGCACATATACAAGTCATGCTTTGTTGAATTGAAATAGCCGTGTTAGGCATTGCACGAAACAATGCAAAATCAGCACTTAACATTTCTTCCATGTCTTTGATCCAAACCCCTGTTGCTACACTTATTACGGTATGCTTACCCGCAACCAATACAGGTTTGATGTCAGCAACAATATCTTTAATTTGAAATGGCTTTACTGCTAAAATTACATAAGCTGCATCTTTAACAGCCCCTTGATTATCTGAGGTAACAATAACCCCTTTATCTGCTAAATGTTGAACAGTTGAAAGATTTCTTTTGGTTAAAGTTATTTGATTGGCATTTACAAAGCCACTTGCGATTAAACCTTCTGCAATAGAGGAACCTAAATTACCCCCGCCAATGATGGCTATTTTATGATTGGACATATGAACTGAATTTGAAATTGAATGAATTATTTGAAAAGCTGAAATGAATGGTTAAGCTTTATTTATCAAAATAAGTTTAATAATATTTCCAAGAAGCCGACTTCGGTTCTTGCCGCGGAGGCAAGTGGGAAGTATTATTAAACGAACTAAAATAAATTAGTAATCAAAATTATTTTGAAATGAAAATTAGTAACCCTTTGCGGGGACCAAATAATTCGCCACATAATCCTTAACGCCTTCCTCTAAGCTACTAAAAGGCAAATCGTATCCTGCAGCAATTAGCTTTTGCATGTTGGCTTCCGTAAAATATTGATACTTATCTCTGATATCCAACGGCATATCAATAAATTCGATATTGGGCTGTAACCCTTGTGCGGTAAACGTATTCGCAGCAAGGTCATAGAAAGATCTTGCTTTTCCTGTCCCTAAATTATATAAACCATTTAATGGAGTATCCCATTTTGTTGCAAGCATTTTTTGCAACATCCAATAAATAACATTCACTACGTCTTTCACATATACAAAGTCACGCAATTGTTGTCCGTCCTCAAAACCTTCCTTATGACTCTTAAATAATTTCACTAACCCGGTTTCCTTAATTTGATGAAAAGCATGAAATATCACACTTGCCATGCGCCCTTTATGTCCTTCGTTAGGGCCATATACATTAAAGAACTTTAAGCCAGCCCAAGTTGGAGGAGTTGTATTTTGAGCAATTGCCCATTTATCAAATTCATTTTTACTAACACCATATGGATTCAATGGTGTTAATTTATCTAAAATTTCATGGGAGTCGTTGTATCCATTTTCACCACCACCATAGGTTGCAGCAGATGAAGCATAAATGAAAGGAATTTGTTTTTCGACAGCATAATTCCATAATGCTTTTGAATATTCAACGTTTAATTCTTCATGAATTGCATAATTAAATTCAGTGGTATCTGTTCTTGCACCCAAATGCACAATAGCATCAATAGTAAAATCTATACTGGGCAGTTGTTCAATAAAAGATTGTCTTTCGATTACTTTTACAAACTGCTTTTGCTCCCAGTTTTTTCTTTTTGCTTCTACACCAAAATCATCCACCAATAGCAATTGATTCCATCCACGTTCATTAAAAAATTGAACGCAAACCGAACCAATAAAACCGGCAGTACCGGTTACAACGATGGTGGGTTGTTTTGACATTTTTATTATTAAATATTATTTAGCTAATTGTTTTTCAATAGCCGTATCATAATCATTTTTCCAGTCAGCGATTGAACCCCAATTTTCTCCTTCAACTACTAGATCACTAGCTGTTACTTTTCCTAAAACAGTAGTTTTTATACCATGCTTAGCAGCAGCAGCCTCAATGGCAGCAACACTTGTAGCGTCAGCAGAAACTACTACTCTGCTTTGTGCTTCACCCAACCAATAAGCATCTTTACGCAAACCACTTCCGTTGGAAGCAACATCAAATCCTTTGTTATTGTAGAATGCAGATTCTAATAATGTTACCATTAAACCACCTTCACTAATATCATGCGCACTTTTTACTTTAGCTTCTTTAATTAAACTAGCAACCAATTGTTGCAAATTAAATTCTTCATCTAAATCAAAATAAGGTGCTTGAGAATGCGTAACCCCTTTTAATTTATTCAAATATTCTGAAGATCCAATATCGTTTCTTTGCTCCCCTAATAATACAATCACATCTCCTTCGTTTTTAAAGTCTAATGTCATTTTATTTTTCATATCCTCTACAATACCCACCATACCAATTGTTGGCGTAGGGAATACTGGACCATCTGGATTTTGATTGTAGAAACTTACATTACCACCAGTTACTGGGGTATTAAATTTACGACATGCAGCACCCATTCCTTCCACTGATTTTACAAATTGATAGTACACTTCTGGATCATATGGATTACCAAAATTCAAACAGTTGGTTACACCAATAGGCTCACCACCACTACATACAATATTTCTTGCCGCTTCGGCAACCGCAATCATAGCGCCCTTTTCAGGGTTTGCAAAAACATATTTACTATTACAATCTACTGTCATAGCCAATGCCTTGCCTGTACCTTTTGCTAACACTACTGCAGCATCACTTGGTGCATTCGTTGAAGTATTGGCAGCACCAACCATGCTATCATATTGATTATAGATCCAACGCTTTGATGCAATATTTGGAAGATTTACTAACTCTTTTACAGAAGCTTTTAAGTTAGTGGTATCTGCAATTGAATTCATATCAAATGCATTTACTTTCGCCAAGTATGCAGGCTCTTTATATTCACGTGTATATTGCGGAGCACCACCACCTAATACCAATTCATAAGCTGGTAAAGAAGCTTCTAATTCACCGTGCATATAGAAACTTAAAATACCATCATCTGTAACTTCACCAATATTAGAACAAGACAAATCCCATTTTTCAAACACTGCTAATACTTCTGCTTCTTTTCCTTTTTGCACACAGATTAACATACGCTCTTGGCTTTCACTTAAAAGCAATTCCCAAGCTTTCATATTTTGTTGACGTGTAGGTACTTTATCTAAATCAATACGCATTCCTACTCCACCTTTTGCACTCATCTCGGCAGTAGAACAAATAATACCTGCGGCACCCATGTCTTGCATACCAACAATTCCACCTGTTTCAATAACTTCTAAACAAGCTTCTAATAATTTCTTTTCTTGGAAAGGATCACCCACTTGCACTGCTGGTAATTCTTCCACACTATCTGCAGTAATTTCGGCAGATGCAAAACTTG
>DAIUEC010000001.1:0-73883 GCA_036845345.1 Sediminibacterium sp. | reverse complement strand
AAGAAAAGAGAATCAAAATTCATAGATTTCTCAATAACCCTTTTGTCTACCAAATTGAAGTGGATAGTCAAATAGATAAACCATTTGTACAGCAACTTCGAAACAAATATCCTGATAAATGGAAGGATCGATACCGTGATGTTGTTAAAGATCTATCTGTATATAATTTGACAATTACTTTATTAGAAGATGAAATCTCCCCTATTCCAAGAGTA
The DNA here is from genome assembly GCA_036845345.1 of Sediminibacterium sp. Classification (GTDB taxonomy): domain Bacteria; phylum Bacteroidota; class Bacteroidia; order Chitinophagales; family Chitinophagaceae; genus Sediminibacterium. The sequence continues at coordinate 73,668 of DAIUEC010000001.1, read as the reverse complement.
AAATCTAGTACGTTAAATAAAAAAGATGAAGAGAAATATAAAAGACTATTAGGATGAAAAAAATAACACTACCCAAGAACCCTCACAAGGGATTAAAAATATTTTGTAAAACTTGCAGAGTTGATAACCCAAAATGCAAACATTACGATAGACAAGTATACCGAGTACGAATTCATATTCCAGGGAACCTGGGAAGTGTTAAAACTAAATTCTTGGATGCTGAGAATTACAACGATGCTGTACTAGAATGTATTGACTTTGAAAAGGAATTAAAATCTAATGGTTATGAAAGGACAATTATTTCTACTTCAGATACTTCTACTGACTATAGTATTGGTGACGCAGTAGTAAAATACCGTGAGTACATGTCAGGTGAATCAAAATTTGCTCATTTAAAAAAGAACATCTCTCAGAGTCATATTGATGAATCTGTAAGGTTTTGTTGGAAATTTATTGAAAATCTTGCTTTAACAAAACAGATTAAAAGAACCAGACCGTCAGATATTAAAACAGTGGATGTTTCAAACTTTTATAAATGGGCTGATGATCATTACTCAGATAAAACTTTCAACAAGTGTTTCATTGCATTACGTAGTTTTTATCAATTCTTGATAGAAATCGAGAATATTGAAATGAAGAACCCCTTTAGAAAGTTTGTAGCAAAAGTTGTTACACCTACAACAATTGATATTATTACAGAGGAAGAGTTTAATAAAATCTTAGCAGCGGTTGATACATTCAATCCATTTGTAACACTAGGGGGTAAAGGTGAGAAGAAAAATATGTATAAACCCTATCTAAAAGATGGATTCAAATTATTTTTATTAACAGGTGCTAGACGCGAAGAAGTTGTAGAACTTAAATGGTCAGACATATATAGTACGCCTCAAGGAGTTAAACTTTTTATTATTGCAAATCGTAAAGTAAATAGAATTAAGAAAGATGCAGTTGAACGTAAGAAGTATATTGGCATAAATGCTGACCTTGAAGATTTCCTAATTGAAAAAGGGATGAATGAAAAGATTGGAACAGGTGAATATATACTTTACCCTGACAGAACATGCACCACCAAAACAATTATGAATGTTTTAAGCAAAGGTTTTACTCACTTCAAAGAAGGGGCTGGAATCACAAAAGACATAAGTTTAAGTAACCTAAGAAAAACATATTTGACATGGCATCATCAAGTATTAGGAGACGACACAGGACTTGTTACCTCCCACTCTACCACACAAGTTTTAGAAAAATATTACCTTGATCCAAAGGTGTTAACAGCAGTTGAAATATCTGCATTAAAAGTTCGTGTTTTTGGTAAGAAATGATACAAACCTCACGCAGAAACTCACGCAAAACCTCACGCAAAATAAAAAACCACCTACGAATAAACGTAAGTGGTTGATTTTCAAGTAGCGAGAATGGGACTTGAACCCATGGCCTCAGGGTTATGAATCCTGTGCTCTAACCAACTGAGCTACCTCGCCGAGATCCTTATGGTTATACCCTTAAAAGGGTGGCAAAACTACTTAATTTTTTTGAAATTATGAGTTCACTTTTAGACTAAAAACGGACTGTCCTTCAAAAAATCCTTCAAATACGTCTCCTTTTGCGGTAGGACCCACGCCAGCAGGGGTTCCTGTATAGATTAAATCGCCTGGGTGTATGGTAAAATAAGTGGTAATGGCTGCTAAAATCTTATCTAATGGATAGATCATTAAACTAGAATCGCCTGTTTGAACCGTTTCACCATTTTTTGATAAAGTATAATGTATTGGAGCCGATAAAATTTCAGCAGTTAATGGATGCCAACTACCTAGGATGGCTGCATTGTCAAATGCTTTTGCTTTTTCCCAAGGCAAGCCTTTTTCTTTTAAAGCATTTTGTACATCACGAGCAGTAAAATCGATACCCACTGTTATTGCATCGCAATATTCAATTACAGGAATACCATTGGGATGTAATTCTGCTAAATTTTTCCCCTTATTGCTTACGCGTAAAACCAACTCTCCTTCAAAATGTAAATCATTGGTAAAACTTGGAATAGAGAAACTTTCACCGGCAGGCAATAAAGAAGCATCTGGCTTCATAAAAATAATTGCCGATGTAGGCACTTCGTTTCCTAACTCTTGTGCATGTGCAACATAATTTCTTCCAATGCAAAATATACTCATAAAATTATTTTTGAATTTTATCAATGAATGTGCCTACTCCACTTTAATATCTAAACCGTTAGCGATGGTCATGGTTCTTGCTAAACCTATTGCAGCAAAGGACTCTATGACTTCAACACATTTTTGAATTTTTAAATCAATTAGTTTTCTTTCAACTTGCGCCCACTTACCTAATACAAAATCTACTTGATGACCTTTTGCAAAATTATTACCTATACCAAAGCGTAATTTAGGATAAGCATCCGTTCCGAGTGTTAATTGAATATCTTTTAAACCATTGTGCCCTGCATCTGAACCTGATGCTCGTAATCGAATTTTTGAAGTAGGCAATGCTAAATCATCTACAATCGTCAATGTATTTTCTAATTCGATTTTTTCTTTGTCCATCCAATATTTAAAAGCCTTGCCACTTAAGTTCATAAAAGTAGTTGGCTTTACACAAACAAATGTTTTGCCTTTCCATTTTACTTCGGACACTTCGGCCAATCTATCTAACTTAAAAAATCCACCATGCTTTATTATAAATGCATCTAATACATCAAACCCAATATTGTGTCTGGTGTGTGCATATTCGGCACCTACATTTCCCAATCCGATTAATAAAAATTTAGACATAACTATTTATCCGTTCAGCTTCAAAATTAAGCAAAAATCCCCCCAATTGCTTGGAGGGATTTGATATTCAAATAATATAAAATTATTTCTTACCTGCTTTTGCTGCTTCAGACTCTTCTTGTTTTAACTGACGAGTCATAACGATAGAAGCAACTGGAATACGTGGAGGGTTCATTACTTCAATGTTTGGAACATTAATGTCTTGAACACGAATATTACCATTCAATTCTAAGTTAGTAATATCTAATTCGATATTCTCTCTTAAATCTTTAGGTAATGCTTTTACTTTTACTGCTTTAATTTTAACGATCAATTTACCACCGGCTTTAACACCCGCAGCAGATCCTACTAATTTTAAAGGTAAAGTTGCGACTACTTTTTTATTATCAACTAATTCTAATAAGTCAACGTGTAATAAAGCATCTGATACTTTATGGAATTGTAAATCTTTCAAGATACACTTGTAAGTTTTACCTTCTACTGTAACTTCTGCTATTTGGAATTCACTTGTGTACACCAATGGCTTAAATGCCTTTGCAGAAGCATAGAAATTAACTTCTGTAGCACCCCCGTAAATTACACCTAGCACATTTTCCTGAGAGCGTAGTTGGCGGGCGGCTTTTTTGCCAGCTTCGGTCCTCAAGTGGCCTTCGATTGTAACTGTTTTCATTTGAGATCTGTTTGTTTGTTTAAAAAGATGATTCAAGTCAATGAATCACACCCATTATTCTTTCTCAATAATGGAGCGCGAAGATATGCAATAAAAAAGGAGAAACCAAAGTCTCTCCTTAATTTTATATAACTTATTGATTACTAGCGCCTTTCCTTTAATTGAGAGTGTACAAATAAGCTGGTAATGCTCTTATTTTCATAGGCATTTCGAATAGCAATAGCGAATAGATCGGCTACTGTTACCACTTTGATTTTTGGAGAAGGATGCGCCAAAGGAATGGTATCGCAAACCACCAATTCTTCTAAAATAGAATTTTCGATGTTTTCATATGCCTTTCCACTTAATACAGGATGTGTAATTAATGCACGCACTGTTCTTGCTCCTTTCTCTTTTAATAAAGCAGCTGCCTTTACTAATGTACCACCAGTATCACAGATATCATCAATTAAAATAATGTCTTTATTGGTAACATCTCCAATCACCACCATACTCGCAATTTCATTGGCGCGCTTACGATGCTTATCACAAATAACCATTTCGGCATTAAAGTAGTTAGCTACCTCACGCACACGGTTAGTACTTCCCACGTCCGGTGCAGCAAAACAAAGGTTCTCTAATTTTAAAGACTCGATATAAGGAATAAAAATAGCTGAGCTGTCTAAGTGATCCACTGGCACATCAAAGAATCCTTGAATTTGTGCAGCGTGTAAATCCATTGTAATAACCCTGTTTGCACCTGCTGCTTCTAATAAAGTAGCAATCAATTTAGCTCCTATCGCAACCCTTGGTTTGTCCTTACGATCTTGACGTGCAAAACCATAATAAGGTATAACTACTATGATTTTATATGCACTAGCACGTTTTGCAGCATCAATCATTAATAATAACTCAAACAAATTATCAGTAGGCGCATAAGTGCTTTGCACTAAGAAAACATAGTCCCCACGTACACTTTCTAGGAAAATGGGTTGAAACTCGCCATCACTAAATTTTTGAATGTTTATTTTTCCGATTGGAGCGCCAAAACGTTGCGCAATTTTCTCAGCTAGGGCCGTTGAGCCTGTTCCAGCAAATATTTTAACAGAAGGGTTCATGGGATGGTTGAATGTGGCTCAAAGTTATCATTCTGTTAATCAAATTGTATAGAATATTCACTCTACTTTTCAACAAGGCATTAACATAGGAGAAAATTCTATTTTTTTAATAGTATTTATACCCATATAGCAGGTTGTTTATGTCATTATATTAGACCCAAAATGACAAATTCAACCACTATCAAAGAATGGTCTTTAAACGATCAGCCCATTCATAAATTGTACAATAAAGGTTCCAAATATTTGAGTGACGCCGAATTAATTGCGATTCTTTTGCAACATGGTACAACCGAACAAAATGCGGTGGACTTGGCAAGAAATTTATTAAGCCATTGCAATAATAATTTACAAAAATTAGCAAAGCTTTCGACGCACGATTTGCTATCAATGAAAATAAAAGGAATTGGGAAAGTAAAAGCAATAAGAATTCTTGCAGCCATTGAACTAGGATCACGCAGAATGTTTAGCAAAACAATCGGTCAACAAATTTTACAAAGTGGCGATGTAGTTAATCATTTAAAATACACTTTACAATTTGAGACCCGTGAATTTTTTATGGCACTCCTATTAAATCAAGCCAATAAAATAATACATGAACAAATTTTAAGCGAAGGCGGGATAACTGGTACTGTAGCAGATCCTAGGGTTTTGTTCAAACTTGCATTAAGTCACGAAGCCACTGGTATCATTATCTGTCATAATCATCCAAGCGGACAATTATATCCCAGCAGAATGGACGATTTACTTACGGAAAAAGTTAAAAAAGGAGCAACTCTTTTAGATATTAAATTGATCGATCACATTATCGTAAGCACCGAGGGCTACTATAGTTATGCCGAACAAAGTTCGCACTGGTAAAAGCAAATATTGTTAGAAAAAATTACCTGTTTGATATTAACTATGCTTGTGCAGTTGGACCACCAAAATTTAAAGGAATTTCAACAGGTGAAATATCTCCAATAGGTCCATTCGCTTCTTCATATCTTTCGATATTTTCAACCAAGGCTTTCATAAAACGCTTAGCATGCATTGGTGTTAATATCACACGAGATTTTACCTTACTTTTTGGAGTACCCGGCATTACATTCACAAAGTCAACTACAAATTCAGCATTGCTGTGGGTGATAATAGCCAAATTAGCATAAGATCCTTCGGCAATGTCTTCGCTAATTTCAATATTTAAGGGTTGGTTCGGGTTCTGTTCCATAGAATTAATTGTGCGGCAAAGATACAGGGGAAGAAATGTTTAAAAAAAATTTAAACCACTGCTTTCAATGAACTAAATTTGCGCCATGTTAGTATTAGATGGAAAAATAGCCTCCGCGGCAGTAAAAGCGAGCCTTTTACAACAAACACAAGATTTAAAAGCAGCAGGTAAAAGAGCGCCTCATTTGGCAGCCATTTTAGTGGGCAATAATGGTGCTAGTGAAACTTATGTGGCAAGCAAAGTGAAAAATTGTGACGAAACGGGTTTCGGAAGTTCCTTAATTCGATTTACGGAAGAAGTGAGTGAAGCAGAATTAATAGCAAAAATTAGTGAGTTAAATGCAAATGAAAATGTGGATGGTATTTTAGTCCAGCTGCCTTTACCAAAACATATTGACGACGAAAAAATAATTGAAGCTATTCATCCTGATAAAGATGTGGATGGATTTCATCCAACCAATATTGGAAGAATGGTGCAAGGTTTAGATACCTTTATTCCTGCAACACCATATGGCGTTTTATTAATGTTGGAGCACTTTAATATTGAAACGAAAGGAAAGCATGCTGTTGTGATTGGACGTAGTAATATTGTTGGGAGACCAATGAGTATTTTATTAAGTAGCGAACGCCCTCAAGGCAATGCTAGCGTTACACTTTGTCATAGACATACTCCAAAAGAAGAATTAATTAAAATTACACAACAAGCAGATATTTTAGTAGTAGCAGTAGGTATTCCAGAATTTATTACAGCTGACATGATTAAACCAGGTGCTGTAATTATTGATGTTGGTATTACGCGTGTGGAAGATGCAACTGCAAAAAAAGGATTTCGTATTAAAGGCGATGTGAATTATGAACAAGCCATTACAAAAGCTGCTGCTGTTACGCCAGTTCCTGGTGGTGTTGGTTTAATGACCATTGCAGGTTTATTGAAAAACACAATGAAAGCATTCGAAAGCAAATCTTAATAAAACGATAAGGTTTAAATAATTCATCGCCCAATATGAGCAATACTCCAACAACGTCTTATCCAGTAATGGAAATGTTTTATTCTTTGCAAGGCGAGGGATATCATCAGGGCAAAGCTGCTTTTTTTATTCGCCTAGCTGGCTGTGATGTGGGTTGTGTTTGGTGTGATGTTAAAGATAGTTGGGACGCAAGTAAACATCCAGTTTTAAGTATTGAAGAAATTGTAAATAGTGCATTAGCGCACCCTGGCAGATTAGCCATAGTCACTGGAGGAGAGCCTTTATTACATCAATTAGATCCATTAACCACTGCATTAAAAGCAGCAGGTTTTCAAACCAATATTGAAACCTCAGGCTCTAGTCCTATGTCAGGAGATTGGGATTGGGTTTGTTTATCTCCCAAAAAATTTAAGGCCCCATTGGCAGAAAATTTACCACTGGCTTCAGAATTAAAAGTAGTCGTGTTTAATAATTCGGATTTTGATTGGGCAGAAGCACATGCTAAACAAGTAAGCCCAGCATGCAAATTATATCTACAACCAGAGTGGGATAAATCAGCACAAATCACGCCAAAAGTGATTGATTACATTAAGGCAAATCCTCAATGGGAGTTAAGCGCGCAGTTACACAAGTTTATTCAGGTACCATAAGCGCTGCATTTAGATTTTCATAATTACTATATTTATATTACAAATATGCATATGCAAAATATACTACGACCAATTTTATTGGCAGGAATTTTTTGTGTTTTTTTTACGAATAACGCAAGTGCACAAAATAAAAATGCAGCTCAAAAATTATATGAAAAAGGCATTCATGCATTTGACAATAAAGCATACAACGAAGGGATCGACTTCTTAAATGAAAGTTTAATAAAAGACAGCAATTTTATAGATAGTTATATTTCATTATTTCAGGCTTACTTAGAATTAAAAGAAAAAAATAAGGCCATTGAAGCATTTGAAAAAGCAATTCCAAAAGACAGCTTAAGTTGTCTGCCCTATTTTGTTAAATACGCCACAACCTATGCTAGCATTGGTGATTTTAATAAAGCAGCTTCTATTTTAAAATCAATCGCCAATAATCTTCCTTACTATTTAAGACCAAGCTATAATCAATTAAATATCGTTTGTGCATACGCCCTATCGCATCCAGCTGATACATCGGTTAAAGTTTTAAATGCAGGAGATAATATTAATACAGCAGATGCAGAATATTTCCCAACAGTTACAGTACAGGATAGTATTTTAATTTTCATGCGAAGAAATGGAATAAGCAGAGAAGACTTTTTTACGAGCAAGATTACTCCTTCAGGACTTTCAAAAGCTTTACCCTTATCTGACAATTTAAACTTAACGGATAAGAAAGGTGCACCAAGTCTTTCCTCCGATTTACAAACACTTTATTTTTCAGGGGAGTTCTCAGGACTTGGATTTGGACGTTATGATATTTATAGTGTTGCAAAAACCGATTCAGGATGGGCTGAACCCATTAACCTTGGTCCCAATGTAAATAGTGATTGGTGGGAAAGCGCGCCAAGTATTTCTCCAGACGGATCGGCTTTATATTTTTGTAGCAATAAGCCAGGTGGCTATGGTGGCATTGATATTTATGTTTCCTATAAAAATAGAAAGGGATACTGGGGCAAGGCTGTTAATTTAGGTCCCAATATCAATACAGCAGGGGATGAACAAACCCCTTTTATTCATGCCGATAACAACTCTCTTTATTTTGCATCCAATGGTTGGCCTGGCTACGGGGGTTCAGATTTATATGTTGCACATAAAAAATTGGATGGTAGTTGGTCAAAGCCAATTAATTTAGGTTCCCCTATAAACACGATTGATAATGAAGCGAGTGTTGCAATATCAAGTAATGGTATTGACGGTTATATCGCAAGCGACCGACCAGACAGCAGGGGTAATTTAGATATTTACAAAATCAATTTGCCAGAAGCTGCGCGCGCCAATAAAACATATTATTTTAATGGATTCATTCGAGATGCAATAACAATGAACGCATTGAGTGGTTCTGTAAAATTATCGGACAATAACGACTCTAGTAAATACATGTTAGTAAATGTAGACAATACTGGAAAGTTTGTGTTGGCACTACCTTATTTTGATAGTTTAGGCATACAAATTAATAGCCCTAATCACGAGTATGCTAGTTTACTATTAAATAAAGAAAACCTAACTGAATTAAATGGCGCCATTTTTGATTTTCAATTAGCGCCCATTCAAAAAACCTTTTCAAAAAATTTCAACAACGTATTTTTTGATTTGAATTCAGCCACTTTACTAAAAACTTCAAATGTAGAGTTAAATGCATTGGTTGAATATTTACAAAACACCCCTACTGCATCTATCTTAATTGAAGGTCATACCGACAATTCGGGCAATGCCAATGCAAATATGATATTGTCTACCAAACGCGCTGAATCTATTGCTCAGTTTTTAATCAATAAAGGAATTGATAAAAATAGAATAACCTCAAAAGGTTTTGGTAGCACAAAACCAATAGCAGACAATATTTCAGAGCAAGGCAGGGCTCAAAATCGAAGAACAAGTTTCACTATTACCCTGCCTTAGATCAATTCAAAATTCAAGTATTTATACCCGAGCTCAGCATCTATTTATTGTAGATGTTTAGAGGATGAATAATTTGAACGAAAATGAATTGTTATACGCCATTGCTTTAAGTATGTACAAGGGCTATAGTGATTTACAAAAAAGAAATCAGCTTCAATTTTACAAAAGCGCTTACAACACATTTAAATATCGAAATAAAAACTTAGGAGACTGGCCCTTACAAGAAGCGGAGGATGAACTAAAATTTATTGAGAAAAATGCTATTCAATGTTTCTCTATTTTAGATAAATTTTATCCGGATCGATTGTTGAATATTTCGGATCCTCCTAACTTATTATATGTGAAAGGATCTGATCATTTTAATCTTCCTCAATTAATAAGTATCGTCGGGACAAGGCAACATACTTATCAAGTAAAAAAAGTGGTGGAAGAATTACTTGAAGGACTAAATTATTTAAACATTGGCGTAATAAGTGGACTGGCATTAGGTGTAGACGGTATTGCACATGAAACAGCTCTTAAAAATAACTTACCTACCTGGGGCGTTCTAGCACATGGACTTGATACCATTTATCCTAATCAACATCGAAGACTTGCAAAAAATATATTAGAAAACAATGGGGGCTTAATTACTGAATGTCGCATTAATACACCTACCATGACATTTCAATTTCCAAAACGAAATCGCATTGTTGCGGGCATAAGTGATGCCACGATTGTTATTGAAAGTGAAATAAAAGGTGGAAGTATGATAACCGCCCATTTAGCGCGCGGATATGACAGAGAAGTATTTGCAGTGCCTGGTAAAATTCATGATGCAAAAAGCAAGGGCTGTTTGTGGTTAATTAAAAATAATATTGCCACTATGTATCATGATCCTGTTCAATTGCTTGAAGATATGAATTGGCCAAAGCAAGAGCATTGCGCTAATGGCCCTCAAGAAAATGGAAACACGTTATTTGATCAAAAATTAAATAACAGAAATAGTAAATTACTGAACGCCGTTGCCAATGACATCTTTCTATTTATTCAATCACAGGGCCCAGTACATAAGGATATTATTGCAATGAGATTAGGTATTTCCAATAGCTTACTAGCTGAGCATTTACTCGTATTAGAACTAAATGGACTTATTCATTTACTGGCCGGAAACCAATACGCTAGTACCTAAATAACTGATAACCAGTACTTTTAAAAAAGTATTTTGCCTAAATGCGCCAAAAAGCTACCTTTGCCTATGGCAACAAGAAATTCTAACAACTCCCGCATTTTTGGTCAAGGCTTAACATTCGATGATGTATTGTTAATGCCGGCTTATTCTGAGATGCTTCCTTCCGAAGTTAAAATCTACAGTCATCTTACCAAAAACATCCAATTAAATGTTCCAATTTTGTCCGCTGCAATGGACACCGTAACTGAAGCGAGCCTTGCTATTGCATTAGCGCGCGAAGGGGGCATTGGTATTTTGCACAAAAACATGAGTATCGAACGTCAAGCAGAGCAAGTGCGTAAAGTAAAGCGAAGCGAAAGCGGAATGATCGTTGATCCTATCACATTAGAAGTTAATGCAACCATTGGTGACGCATTAATTTTAATGAAAGAAAATAAAATTGGTGGTATTCCCATCGTTGATAAAGGAAATAAGTTAGTAGGTATATTAACCAATAGAGATTTACGTTTCGAGACAGATCGTTCTCGTAAAGTAAGTGAGGTAATGACTAAGCAAAACTTAATCATTGCTCCTGAAGGAACCGACTTAAGAAAAGCAGAAAAAATATTACGTCAACATAAGATTGAAAAATTACCTGTTGTAAGTAAGCAAGGAAAATTAATTGGTTTAATTACTTATCGCGATATTTTACAATTAAGCGCCTTTCCAAATGCAGTGAAAGATAAAATAGGTCGTTTACTAGTGGGAGCTGCATTGGGTATTACACAAGATTTATTAGATCGCGCAGCAGCTTTAAACGCTGTAGGTGTTGATATTGTTTCATTAGACAGTGCACACGGACATAGCAAGGGAGTGATTGAAGCATTGAAAACATTAAAAAAGAATTTTAAAAACTTACCGGTTATTGCTGGTAATGTTGCAACTGCGCAAGGTGCATTGGCATTAGCAAATGCAGGTGCGGATGCTGTAAAAGTTGGTATTGGACCAGGTTCTATTTGTACTACAAGAATTGTTGCAGGTGCAGGGGTTCCACAGTTAACTGCTATTATGGAAGCGACCAAAGCATTGAAAGGAAAAAATGTTCCTGTAATTGCAGATGGTGGTATTCGTTACACTGGTGATATGGTAAAAGCATTAGCAGCTGGTGCGAATTGTGTAATGATGGGTAGCATTTTTGCTGGAACCGAAGAGAGTCCAGGTGAAACTATTATATACGAAGGCCGAAAGTTTAAAGGCTATCGTGGAATGGGAAGTATTGGTGCCATGGGTCAAGGAAGTGGTGATCGATATTTTCAAGAAGGAACGGATAGCAAAAAATTTGTACCAGAAGGAATTGAGGGACGTGTAGCTTACAAAGGAAATTTAAGTGAAATTATTTATCAATTTGTAGGTGGATTAAAAGCTGGTATGGGTTACTGCGGTGCTAAAACAGTAAAGGATTTACAAAATGCAACTTTCGTTCAAATCACTAACGCGGGTATGAAAGAAAGTCACGCACATGATATTGATATTACAAAAGAGGCTCCTAACTATAGCCGTAAATAATACTCGATGAAAAAAAATTGGAGTAACCAATTTGGAAATCTTTTTTCCAAAAAAATGCTACTCATTTTATTATGCTCATTTAGTTTCGCGTTGAGCAATAACATTAAAGCGCAGGATAGTACACAAAATACTAAACTGCGTTTTAGTTTAATTACCTGTGATGCAGGTGATGATTTGTATACCATCTGGGGACATACAGCAATTCGTGTTATTGATAGCGTAAACCATACTGACTTTGTTTTTAACTACGGAAGTTTTGATTTTAACACACCCAATTTTATTGCAAAGTTCATGCGTGGAGACTTAATGTACTTTATTAGTGCAGACACTTACGCTAATTTTTTATACGAATACCAATACTACGGAAGGGATGTACATGAGCAAGTGCTTAAATTAACCCCAGCCGAAAAATACAAGTGGTATCAAGCTTTACAAGTAAACATGATTGGCAGCAATCGTTTTTATTTATACAATTTTATCGGTGACAATTGCACTACCAGAATTAAAGATGGCATATTTAAACACGCGCCTATTAATAATTACAGTATTGGTATTAATTCCTATAGAGAAGAAGTGGTAAGCGCTCCTTATAAAAATGGATTAGGTTGGGTAGGATTAGGCATTGACTTATTATTAGGTTCAGTTGCAGATAAAACGCCAAGCCTTTATCAAGAAGCATTTCTTCCTACATTATTGTATAAGAAAATGCAATTAAACCCTCATTTAGTAACTGCTACCAATCATATTAAATACAATACAAAGCCTGCGACTAAAGGAGGCTACCCAATGAATTATTTAATTGCTTTTTTATTGGTGTACTTATTTGTTGCCAATTGGAATGCATTAACTACACAAAGAATTGCCCGTGTACTTGATATAACTTTATTATTTGTTTTTGGAATCGGGGGCGCACTAGTTTTTTATATGAGTCAGTTTTCTTTTCATAATGCATGTCATGAAAATTATAATTTAATATGGCTACACCCCTTGTACTTATTAGCTATTCCAGTATATTTTATTTCTAAAAGATGGACAGGATATTTAGGTTGGTTGTATTTTATAGCTACTACCCTATACATGTTTGCGAGTCACTGGATTCCACAACATAGTTCAAAGTCGGTCATTGCAGTAATGGTGATTGCTTTATTCCTGCAAATAAGATTAATAAAAAGAGGCGCTCAAAGTAAATACGAATCATAAGATGTTACATTATTACGATTATGGCGAGGATCAATTGTCCTATTTTGACGAGGGAAATGTTAGAGATAATGATGCGCATGAAGAAAAAGCCACCATCTTATTAATTCATGGTTTTGGCGAAGATCATTGCATCTGGAAAAATCAAATAGAGTTTCTTTCACAATATTATAGAGTCATTGCACCCAATTTGCCAGGTGTACATTGCAAACCTTTAAACATACATCACTCCCATTTGCCAAGTATGCGCAATTATGTGGAAGTACTGCATGAACTCATGCACAGCTTGCATATCGAAAAATATTATGTACTAGGACATAGCATGGGTGGGTATATTGGATTGGCATTTGCTGATTATTATACCAATCATGTTATTGGACTTGGATTAGTTCACTCCACTACTTTCGAGGATAGCCCCGTTAAAAAAGAAACAAGATTAAAAGTAGCCGAGTTTATTTTAGAACATGGTACTCAAAAGTTTTTAGAAACATCTACTCAAAATTTATTTGGTAATACATTTAAACAAGCGCATCCCGAAAAAGTACAGGATGTGATGGATAGCGCAAGTGATATTAGCCCCGAAGCCATGGTTCAATTTGTGATGGCTATGCGCAATAGAAAATCACATGAACATATGCTTACCCAAAAGCGCATCCCAATTTGGATGATCGTAGGTACCGAAGACATTGCTGTCCCTATGGAAGATTCTTTGCAACAAACACAACTTTTACCGCCCAATCATGTTATTATCTTAAAGCAGGTGGGGCATATGGGCATGTTGGAGGCAACCGAGGAAGTAAACAATGCACTCCTTACCTTTATACAAAATGCAGAAAACAATAAAAGATAATTAATAGTAGCGGCGAAAAATAACTTTAAAAATTAAACGAAATAATATGTCAAAAATAATTTTAGTAACAGGAGCAAGTTCAGGATTTGGAAAAGCAATTGCAGAAAAATTTGCAGCAGGTGGATGGAACTTGATTTTAACTGCACGTAGAAAAGAAAAATTAGAAGCTGTAGCTGCTGATTTAGAAAAGCAATTTGGCATTAAAACACTTTCATTAATTTTTGATGTTCAGGATAAAGAGGCGGTGTTTGAAAATTTAGGAAACCTTCCTACCGAATGGCAGGCGATTGATTTATTGGTAAACAATGCAGGACTTGCATTAGGACGTGACTCTTTTTTTGATGCCAATTTGGAAGACTGGGAAACCATGATTGATACCAATGTAAAAGGATTATTGTATACTTCAAAAGCAGTTCTTCCATACTTAATAAAGCAACAAGGACATATCATAAATATTGGTAGTACCGCAGGCAAGGAAGTGTATAAAGATGGTAATGTGTACTGCGCTACTAAGCATGCAGTAGACGCCATTACTAAAGCACAAAGAATAGATTTACTTCCTTATAAAATTAAAGTAACCGCTATTCATCCAGGTGCTGTTGAAACTGACTTTTCATTAATTCGTTTTAAAGGAGATGCTGCTAAAGCTGCCGCAGTGTATGCTGGTTACACCCCACTAAAGCCAGAAGACATTGCGGATACTGCTTGGTATGTTGCTAATTTACCTAAGCATGTATGTATTAATGATGTGGTGATGACTTGTTTAGCGCAGGGCAATTCAACGATGTTGCATAAAGACTAGCCGAAATCAATTTCGGTATTGTCTCCAATATTTAAAGTACGGCTAAGACCTTTAACAGAGGCATCACTGCCAATTAAAGAATTATCCAAAACCACTTCATCCAATGAAGTATAGGTTCCAATAATACTTTCTTTCACCACCGAACTTTTTATAACAGTATTATTACCAATGGTAACATGTGGACCAATGATTGAATTTTCAATCACACAATTATCGGCAATACTCACTGGAGGAATAATAATTGTATTCACATACAAATCAGGATTCACCGTTAAGCCGCCTGTCTTTTTAAGCAATACTGCATTGGCTTCTAGCAATGATTCTTTCTTACCACAATCATACCAGTGCTTCACTTTAAAGGAATTAAACACCACTCCTTTTTTAATCATGCACTCTAATGCATCCGTTAAATTGTATTCACCGTGCGATTTAATATTTTCAGTCACCAATTGCGTAAAGCAATCAAATAAAATTTGAGACTCTTTAATTTTATATAAACCTACTAAGGCATTGTTACTTTTTGGAATGGATGGTTTTTCAACGGCATGTAAAACCTTTCCTTCTTCATCAATTTCTACCACACCAAATTGTCTTGGGTCATCAACCTTTTTAATACCCAACATACTAGTTTCACTAGCAATCACTTCTCTAATATCAAACTCACAAATCGTATCACCCAATGCAATAAAAACTTCATCCTCACCCACAATCTCTTTTGTCAATTGAATGGCATGTGCCGTTCCTTGACGATCATTTTGGTAAACGAAATGGGTTTTTAAATTAGGGTAGGTTTGCTCCACATAGTCCTGGATTTTCTCTCCTAAATAACCAACTATAAATATGTACTCGTCAATACCCACTTCTTTTAACTGATCTACGATAAAAATTAAAATGGTTTTACCAGCAATCGGGATTAACGCCTTTGGTTGTGTATATGTATGGGGTCGCAATTTTGTTCCAGCACCAGCAGCCGGGATAATAGCCTTCATTTTTGTCCTTTTTGGGGAGGGTAAAAATAGCAAATAACTGTTAGTAACAGGTCAATTTTAAGCATTTTTGAGTCTTTTTTATAAGAAACAAGCCATTTTAGTGCATTTTAGGGCAAATACCTTGTAAATGTGGATATTAGGCGGCTACTTGTTGAAAGAAAGCTTTGCATAGGCCTAATAATGGATTATTTTTGCCAAATATTCTATTACAATATCAAGTTATTCTATAAAATATCCAATTATGCAAAGAGATACCCTAGTTTTTGACATCATCAATCAAGAGTTACAACGCCAAAGACGTGGCATTGAGTTAATCGCTTCTGAAAATTTTACCAGCTTACAAGTTATGCAAGCAATGGGTGGCGTGATGACCAATAAATATGCCGAGGGTTATCCTGGTCGTAGATATTATGGTGGATGTGAGATAGTTGACAAAACAGAAACATTAGCAATAGATCGTTTAAAAGAAGTTTTCGGATTAGAATATGCAAACGTTCAACCACATAGTGGAGCGCAAGCAAATGCTGCTGTAATGTTAGCGATATTGCAACCAGGTGATGCCATCTTAGGATTGGATTTAAGTATGGGTGGTCACTTAACACACGGAAGTGCGGTTAACTTTTCTGGTAAAACTTACAAGCCTCATTTTTATGGCGTTGTAAAAGAAACGGGATTGATTGACTATGAAATGTTAGAAAGCCAAGCTAGAGCGCATAAGCCAAAATTAATTATTTGTGGAGCAAGTGCTTATAGCCGTGATATTGACTACGCAAGAATTAGAAAAGTAGCAGACGAAGTAGGTGCATTTGTGTTAGCCGATATTGCACACCCTGCTGGATTAATTGCAAAAGGATTATTAAGTTCTCCATTTAATTATTGTGACTTTGTAACTTCTACTACACACAAAACTTTACGTGGACCTCGTGGTGGTGTGATTATGATGGCAAAGGATGGTGAAAATACATTGGGTTTAAAAGATGTAAAAGGCAATTTAAGATTATGGTCCAATGTAATTGATATGGCTGTATTCCCTGGTACACAAGGTGGACCATTGGAGCATGTGATTGCCGCTAAAGCCATTGCATTTGGCGAAATTCTTTCTGATGATTTCACTGTATACGCAAAGCAAGTGCAAAAGAATGCGCAAACCATGGCTGCTGCATTTGTGGCTAAAGGATATGAAATTATCAGTGGTGGCACAGACAATCATTTAATGTTGATTGACTTACGCAATAAAAATATCAGTGGTAAAAAAGCCGAGCAGGTTTTAGGACATGCCGATATTACAGCCAATAAAAACATGGTGCCTTACGATGACAAATCTGCATTTGTAACTTCAGGTATTCGTTTTGGTGTTGCTGCTATTACCACACGTGGAATGAATGAAAATCATATTCCATTTGTAGTAGATGCTATTGACAAAGCCTTAATGAATGCGGATAATGAAACGATCTTAGCTGAAACTAAGAAAGATGTCAATAAATTCATGGAGCAATTTGTATTGTATCCAGAACTTGGTTAGTAGTTAAATTGGAATAGTGTAACTTTATACTATGATACAACGCATACAATCCATATACTTATTATTAGCAAGCGCAGCTGCCTTTTTGGTATTGCGCTTGCCTTTTTATTATACGCCAGCACCTACCCCTTTTGAAATCAGAGGCAGTGATAACATGACTACCCTTATTTCATTGGCGTTTAGTGCATGCCTAAGTTTTATTGCCATTTTTTTATATGGCAATCGCATGTTGCAATTAAAAGTGGTGTTAGTTAATTTTTTATTGTCGGCTTTAATTGGATTCTTTATTTACAAAATGGTTATCGCCAATCCAGGCGGAGGCTTTACGCTTCCTTCCATTTCCTTGTTTTTAATCCCCATCTTGCAAATATTAGCAATGGTGAAAATATATAAGGACGAGCGCTTGGTTAAAAGTGCGGATAGATTAAGATAATATGCGAGCCGCCTTTATCATATGGGCCCTTCTTTCAAGTTTTCTTGTAAATAAAATTCAAGCACAAAACAGTATTTCAGGTAAAGTCATAAATGCCGAACATAATTCTCCTATTGAATTGGCAAATGTGTATATTAGTAATAGTACTAGAGGAACTATTACTGACAAGAACGGACAATTCATACTAAATGGCATACCCATTGGCCGATCCGAATTGGTTATATCTTGCATAGGATTTGAAACACAAACTTTTTATATAAATCAAAATACAAGACAGTTAGAAATAATACTTAAGCCAAAGTACGAGGACTTACAAACTGTGGTTGTTGAGCCTTATGATAAAAATGGGTGGAAAAAATGGGGGCGTCTTTTTTTAGATTACTTTATTGGCACTACACAGTTTTCTTATGATTGTAAATTAATCAACAAAGATGCAATAAAATTTCATTTTAGTAAAAAAAGAAATTTATTAAGAGTAACTGCTGACGAAAGATTGATTATTGAAAATAAATCTTTAGGATATAATTTGAAATATGATCTCGTTAAATTTGAATATGACTTTGATAATAAAACATCTTTAATTCAAGGCCATCCGTGGTTTGAAGAATTGACAACCGATAAAAAAGGAGAACAAATAAAATGGGAGAAAAATAGAGACGAGGCCTACTATGGATCTATGATGCAGTTTATGCGCAGCTTGTATTATGACCGATTAGAAAGAGATCAGTTTGAAGTGAGAAGAATTGTATCTTCATCCAATAACAGTTATTTTCTTGTAAATAAAATCGTTCCTCGAGATAGTATTATTTTTAAAGTTGATAGCGTGTCAGTAGGATTAAACTTTAAGGAATATTTACAAGTAACCTACCCACTTAAAGATCTTCCTTCGTCCTATCCCAGGAACAATGTACGCATGGGTTTTATGCGAACACCACAAACTTCACAATTAAGTATTAACGATAATTTTATTAAGATTTTCGCAAATGGAGCATATTACGATGGCACCAATTTAATGTCTTCTGGATATTGGGGATGGTCTGAAAAAATGGCCAATTTATTGCCATTGGATTATGAGCCTAGTAATTTACCCTAATAAGTATTTCCCTGTTTGCGATGCTTTGCATTTAGCTAAACCCTTGGGAACACCTTCATAAACAACCGTTCCGCCTGCATCTCCTGCTTCCGGACCCATGTCAATGACCCAGTCAGATGCTTTAATTACATCGGTATTATGTTCTACCACTATTAAGGAATGTCCTTGATCTATTAAAGCGTTAAATGCTTTTAATAATTTATGGATATCATGAAAATGCAATCCTGTGGTTGGCTCATCAAAAATGAATAACATTTTTTGACTTGCTTTTCCTTTGCCCAAGAAGCTGGCCAGTTTTACACGTTGTGCTTCTCCTCCACTAAGGGTGCTACTACTTTGTCCCAATTTCACATATCCCAATCCTACTTCTTGTAATGGACTTATAGCTAAGACAATATTTTTTTCTTCGCTGAAAAATTCAATGGCTTCATCCACACTCATTTCCAAAACATCATAAATACTCTTGCCTTTATAATGTACTTCTAACACTGATTCTTTAAATCGCTTTCCACCACAATCCTCACAGGTTAAATGTACGTCGGCTAAAAATTGCATCTCTACCAATTGTTCTCCTTCACCTTTGCAAGTATCACATCGGCCTCCATCCACATTAAATGAAAAATGTTTTGGAAGGAACCCGCGAATTTTGGAGAGCGCTTGCTTTGAATATACATCTCTTATTGCATCGTAGGCTTTTATATAGGTAACTGGATTGCTTCTTGAAGATTTCCCAATAGGATTTTGATCCACCATTTCAATAGCATCAATTAAATGCAAGTCTCCTTTAATATCTGCATAGCCACCCACTATTTCAGTTGGTTGTTGCTTTGCTTTTAACAATGCATTGTATAAAACTTTTTTTACCAAGGTTGTTTTACCACTTCCACTCACCCCACTAACTAAGCATAAACTTTGTAAAGGAAAATCAACATCTACATTTTTTAAATTATGTAAATGGGCACCTTGTAATTTTATAAAATGTCTTGCTGGTCTTGTTTTTTCTGGTATAGGAATAAACAACTCCCCTTTTAAATATTTACCCGTTAAACTTTTTTTATCCTTCATTAATGCTACTGCATTGCCCACTGCTACTACTTCTCCACCTTGGTGTGCGGCCAATGGACCCATATCAATAATATGATCGGCCTTGCGCATAATTTGCTCATCATGCTCTACTACAACTACGGTATTACCTAAGTTTCTTAAATTTTGCAAAACAGTAATAAGTCGCTCTGTATCTCTTGAATGCAAGCCAATACTTGGTTCGTCCAAAATATACAAGGAGTTGGTTAAGTTACTTCCTAAACATCTTGTCAGTTGTATTCTTTGGCTTTCCCCTCCACTTAAACTATTGGCCAATCTACTTAAGGTTAAATAACCTAACCCTACATCCATTAAAGTTTGGATGCGTTGTTCTATCTCTATTAAAATTCGTTTTGCAATTTCTGCATCGTGCGCAGATAACTTTAAATCTTTGAACCATTGTTGTAATTCTCTTACCGGCATTGCACATAATTCTCCAATATGCAAGCCTCCAATTTTTACATACAATGCTTCCTTGCGTACACGGTATCCATTACAATCAGGGCAATTGGTTCTTCCACGATACCTACTTAACAATACCCTAAATTGTACTTTGTATAAATGTGCTTCAACGTCTTTGAAAAAATCATCAATGCCCAATGCCTTTCCTGTTCCTTTCCAAAGTTGCGTGTACTGTGCTTTTGTCAATTGATTGATGGGTTGATGAATAGGGAATCCCAGTTTACCTGCTTCCTTCACAAATTGATCCTTCCACCAACTTAATTTTTCACCTTTCCATGGTGCTACGCCTCCATCATATACCGATAAGAATGGATTGGCTATCACTAGATTCTCATCAATACCCAACACCTGACTATACCCCTCACAGGTTGGACAAGCACCATAGGGATTATTGAATGAAAATAAATTAGGAGTGGGCTCATCAAACTCCATTCCATCCAAACTAAACTTATTATTAAAGTCTTGTAAAATGTCATTGTTTTTTTCTACCCATAAAATACCTTCCCCCTCATAAAAAGCTGTTCCAATAGAATCCGTCAAACGGTGTATATCATCCTCATCAAATGCTTTTACAATAATTCTATCAATGAGCACATATACATCATGCGCTTTTATTTTTTTAGAAAGTTCTGTTTTAGATAATTCCAATGCATCCTCAATTCTTAAAATTTCAGATTCCAATTTTGGTGCTCTTAAATAAATACGGGTAAATCCTTTTTGCACTAATATATTTAGCTCCTCGGCAATATCTCTTTTTGCTTGTTGCTTAAAGGGAACAAGGATCACCATCTTATCTCCTGCCTTCCCTTTTTGAATATAAGAAAGCACATCCTGTACATCATGCTTTTTCACTTCCTCGCCACTAATGGGCGAATAGGTTTTACCAATGCGTGCAAAAAACACTCTAAAATAATCGTAAATCTCTGTCATGCTTCCCACGGTACTTCGTGGCGTACGGGTAGTCACTTTTTGCTCAATGGCAATGGCAGGACAAAGCCCTTTGATATAATCCACGTCTGGCTTGCCCATTCGCGACATAAATTGTCTTGCATAGGAGGACAAGCTCTCGGCATATCGTCTTTGCCCTTCGGCAAATAAAGTATCAATTGTTAAGGATGACTTTCCACTACCCGACACCCCTGTTACCACGATAAATTCATCACGTGGAAACTCAACAGATACATTTTTTAAGTTATGTACCCTTGCACCTACTACCTCAATGGAGTCCTTTCCTTTTTTAGCTGTTGCCATACTACAAAATAACATATTCCATTGCAATTGGTTGTACCAAAAGCGATATTCTTTTTAAATATCCAACCACTGCATAATGTGGATATCCTCGAGCCTCAAATTTCGTTTTCAACAAATGAAAAATGGATTGTTTTTGGTGGTAATTTTCCAATACTAACCCAACTAAGTACACCCTTACTTAGTCTTCGAAGACCTTTAAAAAACAAAAATGAACAAAACCGTACAGCTTACTGACAACGAACTTATTCAGTTATTTCAACAAGGAAACACCCGTGCTTTTGATGCCTTAATTGATCGCCACCAAGAAAGAATTTTTAACGCGATTAATTTTATGGTGAAGGATAGTTATTTAGCCGAGGATTTAATTCAAGATATCTTCATTAAAATAATCAACAACCTTAAGCAAAATAAATACAACGACGAGGGCAAATTTTTACCTTGGGCTTTACGTATTGCACATAATTTTTGTGTAGATCATTTTAGAAAAGTAAAAAGAACGCCTACTATTAAAACAAGTGATGATCAGGATTTATTTGAGATTATTAAACACTCAGATCATCCTGCGGATTATAAAATGACACGTTCTCAAACGCATCGCAATATACAGGAGTTAGTGGATTTATTACCTGAAGAGCAAAGAGAAATTATTGTGTTAAGACACTACGCCAATTTAAGTTTTAAAGAGATTGCGCAAATGACCAACTGTAGCATTAACACTGCTTTGGGAAGAATGCGCTACGGTTTAATTAATTTAAGAAAGATGATGAACGAACGAGGAATGAGTTTGTAAAAGATTACTTACCCTTTGCTACACTACATTGTAACCAATTTAAGTATTCTTGTACATTAGGTGTATAGCCCACAGGATTTGATAATAAATTTTGATTAGGGCTTATCACAACATACAATGGTTGTGTTACTTGATTAAAGTTTTCTGCTTGGAAAGTAGCCCATAAATCGCCTACGCTATTTATATCTTTTACGGTACCAGCCTTGCTTGTATATTTAAATCTTTTTTCTACAGGCAACATTGCTTTGTCATCTACATATAAAGAAACTAAAATGAAATTGTCTTTTATATAGCTTGAAACTGCAGGATCGGTCCAAACATTTTCTTCCATTTTACGACAATTCACGCATGCCCATCCTGTAAAATCAATTAAGATTGGCTTGTTTTGTTCTTTCGCTAATGCCAGGGCTTTTTGATAATCATTTACGACATTGGCATGCACTCCACGATTGTCATCCGTTGGATTTGCAAATAAACTATAATGACTAGGTGGTGGGAATCCACTTAAGAATTTAATATACCCAGCATTTTTAGGGAAGATGCCCATGATTAAAACAATCGAAAATGCAATGGCTGCAACGCCTCCTATTTTCCTGCCTAAAGATATTTTTGCACCCTTATTATCATGTGGCAAATGTAATTTACCCCAAAGGTATAAGGCTAATCCTAAGCTTATCAATGCCCATAATCCTAAAAATACTTCGCGCTTTAATAAACCCCAATGTTGCACTAAGTCGGCATTGGATAAAAATTTAAATGCCAAAGCCAATTCAAGAAAAGCTAATAATTTTTTAACGGTATCTAACCATCCACCAGATTTTGGCAAGCTATGCAACCACTGAGGGAATATTGCAAACAATGTAAAAGGTAATGCCAATGCAATACCAAACCCTGCCATGCCCATTGTTAATGCCCATGCGCCTCCTTGTAATGATCCCACTAACAAAGTTCCTAATATTGGGCCTGTGCATGAAAAAGAAACAATGGCTAATGTGATAGCCATAAAGAAGATACCTCCTAAACTTCCTAATCCACTTTTGGAATCTGCTTTATTGGCGATCCCACTTGGCAACGTGATTTCAAAATAGCCAAAGAAAGAAATGGAGAAGAATATAAAAATGACAAAGAATATTAAATTTAATACTGGGCTTGTTGAAATACTATTGAATATTTCAGGTTGTACATTTCCCAATAAATGAAAAGGCACACTCGCTAACACATAAATCAAAAAAATACTTAACCCATATAATAAACCATTTTTAATGCCTTGCTTTCTAGTTTTTGAACGCTTGGTAAAAAATGAAACTGTTACTGGTATCATTGGAAACACACAAGGTGTAATCAATGCAATTAAACCACCTAAAAATCCTAAAATAAATACCGTCCAAGCACTTGATTTTTTACTGTCATGCGCTGCCTGTCCACATGCGCCTGCTGGCGGTGTTGTAGCTGATGCAGGTAATAATATTTCAGCCCCTTGTACTTTTTTACCATTCACTAAAAAAATAGATACCGGAATTTCTTTTTCATAAAACTCATTACCCTTGGAAATTTGAACATCCAAAATAGTTTTTAAGGAGTCTGGCTGAAAACCTTTTATTTTTATAACTATACTTGCATCTACAATATTAGGCAAAACAATAGCAGATTGAAAAATGGCATCCTTTTGTTTTGTGCCTGTTGAAGAATATTGCATCCCGTTTTTACCAATAAATTGTATGGTTTCTAGCTTAATGTTAGTTTCAGGACCATTTGTAATGGGATCTCCTAAAGGCTCAACGGGTGGCGTATCTCCATAAATCCTCCATCCTTCTTTCACCTGCACATGATACTGCAAAGTGTACATGCTATCATTTAATGGTATTGCTTTTGCAGATACACTTACCAAACTATCCGCTTGGGCTATAGCAGTGCTTTGCACAGTGAATAGTAAAACTACTGCGCTTAAGAATGAAATAATTTTATTCAAAATAAATGATTTTAAAAATCGTTCAGAAAAAATAGACACCAAAAATGTGCTATTGAATGGCTACTTCAAATGGAATTTTGGTAGGAGGCAAGCAACGCTCGTCATTACATACCATATATTCAATTTCTCCAGAAACACTAGTTTTAGTAGCAGCCCTTAAATTAATAGTTTGAACAAACTGTACTTTATTGCTAAAATAAGCAATCTCTGCACCAAAGTTTTTGTCAAAATGCTTTTCTAATTTTCCAATTTCACGCGCTGCACCCTTGATTTGAACCAAGGCATTCTTTTTGAAAATAATACTTGTTGGAACTGGTCCTTTTTTTACAAACTGAGAATAAATATGCCAAGGTGCATCCACATTTGCTGTGAAAACAATATCATATTGCTTGTCTGATTTTTTTACTGCTTCAAAAGTCCATTTTACTGGATTTAATCTTGGTTGTGCAAATGCGCTCATTGATAAAGCAACTAAAAAACAAACTGTGATAATTCTTTTCATATTCCCTTGTATTTATAAATCAAAAATTATGATTTAGACAACCCTAAAATTTCAAATACTTTCTTTCCATCAATATTACTTAATGCACTATTGGTTGCACGCTCAGGATGCGGCATCATACCAAACACATTGCGCTTATCATTACAAATACCAGCAATATGATTAGTAGATCCGTTAGGGTTGGCAGTGCCCCCTATATTTCCAGTTTCATCGCAGTAGCGAAATAAAATTTGATTGTTATTTTCTAAATGAGCTAATGTAGCCTCGTCTGCAAAATATCTTCCTTCACCATGCGCGATCGGAATTTGCAACGCTTCACTATTTTCTGTTTTTATAAATACATTCTTACAAATGAATTTTTGATTGTCATTTTGTAATAAAGCACCCGGCAATAAACCACTCTCACATAAAATTTGGAATCCATTACAAACGCCCAATACTTTACCGCCCTTATTTGCAAATTCAATTACGGATTGCATCATTGGACTGAATTTTGCAATGGCACCGCAACGCAAATAATCCCCATAGGAAAATCCACCAGGAAGCACCACACAATCTTCTGTAGTAAAATGTGATAAATTACTATCCTTATGCCAAAGCATTTCAACTGGAGCACCAAGGTCTTTTTCTAAAGCATCTTGCATGTCTCTATCACAATTTGAACCAGGGAAAACAACTACACCAAATTTCATTTTAATCGATTTACTTATTAGAGCATTTATTTGATGCACAAAGTTACCAAAAACCCCTAAAAAAGACTTGTTAAATTCTTCACTTAAGCCAAGTGGTTATACACAATAACAGCTATGGATGCCCAAAAAAGGAGATTTGGGATAAATAGGCTTTTGGGAACCGAATACCCGAAACTTATAAAGCAGGCCAATGGTGTCAATACGATCGCTGAGGCATAAAGCGCTTGGGCCGAAAAGATAATCGGCTGAAATAAGGTTAAAATCAAAACCAATAACAATACCCCCCAATATTTTCTTACTTGAATAATGAATCTTGACTTTTGTTCATTCCAATAATAAAGTCCTACGAACAATTGTATGCTAATAGCAATCAAAGCTAAAATAACATTAAGGTTAGGTCGTACAAATGGATTTTTCCAATCCAATCTTGGCAAAAAATGCATGAAATCTTTTACTGAACCCGTTAAAAATACAAAAGTGAAAATAAAATAAAATGGAAGGGTAACGCCCATTAATAAAACCAACCATTCGGTTAATTTAAATGGACGAATAATGGTCATTGCAAATAACACAACGGGAATTAAAATTGCAATAGGTTCATACAAAATAATAGAACAGCCTAAAATTAATCCAATATTAAATTCTAGCGCTTTTGGTTGATTTTGATCGTACAATCTTAACAACTTTACCAATATCCAAATTACCAATGAATTGGCTACAAGCCCCGAACTTATTACATCCCAGAAAGGAAATAAAGCTGTTAATATAATATAAGTGAAGCCCGGTAAATAACTAACCTGTTGAAACATTTTCAACTTACTCATTAATACATTTAATCGAATTGCCTGACTTAAAATAATGATTTGAAATAAGATTGTCAATGCAATAGGGTGCAATGATTTTATATAATGCACTAAAATATAGGCCAATACTCCATCTGACTCATTCGCAATAACCATGGGAGGATGCATCCAAATATGAAAGTGTAGCGCAACGCTTAGGAGTACTAAAAAAAGTAAATTAATATCTGACCTATCTCTAAATAAAAAAACCACAATTAACTATTTGAATTGATGAGCTGAAATACTTTTCCGTTGCCCAACAAATTTAATATAAATATCTCCTAGTGCCTCTATTTGATATTCACATTTGACAGGGGTCGCAAATAAAGTGGCATTAATGTAACGCAAGTGAAACCTTGTCATCGGTCACTGACAAAGTATAAGTACCCCCTTCAATTATAGGATAGTTATTGGTAGCATGGCTTATAGGAAAATCATAACAAATAGGATAAGCATACTCTTTTACATGTGACTGGATAATTTCAAAGGCAGTCGCTCCAAAATCGGTACTTGAATCCTTCATTTCCGTAAAGCCTCCCACTATTAATCCAGCTAGTTTTTCAAACATGCCTGCTTGTTTCATTTGAATCATTAATCGATCCAAATTATAATGATACTCTCCGATATCTTCTATAAATAAAAGCTTTCCAGCGGTATCAAAACTATTAACAGAACCAATTAAATGCGCCATCATACAAAGGTTTCCCCCAACAATGGGAGCTGTTGCCGATCCTATTTTATTAAATGCATGCGGTGTTGTAGTATAAACGGTTTTACCCCCTTCAAGTAAGGTTTTTAATGCTTGAATATAAGGTGCTCCTTCATCGCCTTTGTTAAAAGCAGCGGCCATAGGTCCATGAATACTTGCAACCCCTGTTTTTTGAAGTGCAGCATGTAAAACAGTAATATCGCTAAAGCCAATCACCCATTTAGGCTGCTTTTGAAACCCCGTAAAATCAATGTCATGAATGATTCTTGACACCCCATAACCACCCCTTCCACATAATATTGCTTTCACTGCTGAATCGTCCAACATTTGTTGTAAATCCAAGGCTCTTTCGGCATCGGTTGCGGAAAAACTATTGTTTTTTGAACCTACTATTGCACCCAATTTTACCTGATAACCCCACTGAGTAAGGGTTTCAACACATTTTTGCACCCTTTCCATTGGAATGGAACCTGCAGGACATACGATACCAATTAGGTCGCCGGGTTGTAGGTTTTGAGGTTGAATCATACCGCAATATTAAGTACTTTTGCAACAATGAAGACGCCTAAAAGATATTTGATCACGGCTGCCCTGCCTTATGCCAATGGTTTAAAACATATTGGTCATTTAGCGGGTGCTTATTTACCTGCCGATATATATGTACGCTATTTAAAAGCGCAAAAAAGAGATGTGGTTTTTGTTTGTGGTAGCGATGAGCACGGAACAGCTATTCCTATTCAAGCAACGAAGGAAGGAACCACTGCACAAGCGATTATTGATAAGTACCATCCTATTATTGAACAAAATTTTAAGGACCTAGGTATTGCTTTTGATATTTACCACCGAACAAGTGATCCTTTGCACCATGAAACAGCTAGCGAATTTTTTAAAGATTTAGAAAGCCGTGGTGATTTAGAGACTAAAACAACGGAGCAATATTTTGATGCGCAAGCCAATACTTTTTTAGCGGATCGTTATATTAAAGGAACCTGTCCAAACTGTGGTCATGGTGAAGCCTATGGCGATCAGTGTGAAAAATGTGGCAAGAGTTTAAGCCCCGAAGAATTGATCAATCCTGTAAGTACTTTAAGTGGTAATGCACCTATTAAAAAAGAAACTACGCATTGGTATTTGCCTTTAAATAGACATGAGGATTTTTTACGCAAATGGTTATTGGAAGAGCATGCGAATGATTGGAGACCAGCAGTAGTAGGTCAATGTAAAAGTTGGATTGAAGGTGGTTTGCAACCGCGCGCAGTAACACGTGATTTAGATTGGGGTGTGAAAGTGCCTGTGGCTGGTGGGGATGGTAAAGTATTATATGTTTGGTTTGATGCACCTATTGGATACATTAGTGCCACTAAACAATGGGCAATCAATAATGACAAGGATTGGAAACCGTATTGGAATGATCCTGAAACAAAATTGGTACACTTTATTGGTAAGGATAATATTGTATTTCACTGTATCATTTTCCCTGTAATGTTAAAATTACATGGCAATATTTTACCAGAGAATGTGCCTGCTAATGAATTCATGAATTTAGAAGGAGATAAGATGAGTACTTCAAGAGGTTGGAGTATTGAGATGGATGATTATATCAACAAATGGATTAAAAAAGAAAATGGTGGAGAATCCCTGGCGGATTGTTTACGTTTTTATTTAAACTCCATCGCTCCTGAATCTAAGGATAGTGAATTTACTTGGAAAGGTTTTCAAGATGCAGTAAACGGTGAACTAGTAAGCATCTTCGCGAACTTTGTAAATAGAACTTGGGTGTTAATGCATAAGCTTTGTAATAGCAAGGTTCCAAAGATTCACATTGAATTTTTGGATGATGAGGACAACGCATTATTATTAGCGGTGAAAGAGACGAAGGAAAAAGTAACTGCTTTATTAGAGCAATATAAATTTAGAGAAGCACAATTTGAAGTGGTTAACTTAGCAAGATTGGGCAACCAATACATGCAAAAGAAAGAGCCATGGATTTTAGCTAAAAATATTGACACCGATCCTACTGCACAAGCAAAGATTGATAATTGCATGCATGGTTGTTTACAATTAACAGCGAATCTTGCGATTTTAATTAATCCTTTCCTGCCATTCACGGCGAAGAAAATGTGTCACTTAATGAAAGTGGTTCCAAAAATGTTGGAATGGGAAAATGCTGGCAATTTTAACTTATTGAAAGTTGGTTATACATTGAGACCACCTGAATTATTATTTAGAAAAATTGAAGACGAAGAAATTGCTGCAGAATTAGCACAATTAAATGCCAACGCAGCCGCTAAAAAAACTAAAATGGAAACTACTAATACCAATTCAACAGCTAGCGAATCAACAAGCGAAAACGAAATCGCTCCTTTAAAACCAGAAATCGTATTTGATGATTTTGGTAAAATTGATTTACGCGTAGGTACTATTGTGGAAGCTAAGAAAGTGGAGAAGGCTGATAAATTATTAGAATTATTAGTGGATCTTGGCTTTGAAAAAAGAACCATCTTATCTGGCATTGCAATGCACTTTAAACCAGAAGATATTGTTGGAAAGCAAGTTACCATTGTTGCCAACCTAGCACCTCGTAAAATGCGTGGCATTGAAAGTAAGGGCATGATTTTAATGGCCGAAGATGCACAAGGTAAATTATACTTTGTAAGTCCTAGTGAGGCTATCGCAAGTGGAAGTACCATTGCATAAAAACATAATTACATAAGGTATGATACAACAAGAAGGCTCCCAAATAGGAGCCTTCTTTATTAAACAAGCAATAGAGAAAAAACGAATTGATCTACTGGCAAGCGTATTAAAAACTAATACACTCTTTTAATTCTTTTTCAGTGTATGCTAAACCATGATGCTTTAAAACATCATCAGGTACACCATTCCATTGATTAGGTTGGTTACCCATATAGCCTAAATCCTTGACACCTATTTCAGAAGTATAAAAACCAGTAGTTACTAAGTCACGCATCTTATTAAAGAAACTTACGCCTTGAGCTACCTCAGGTTTTGCTTTTTTAGGATACGCAATTTCATCAACGATGCCTATTTGTTGCTCATGTGTACAGCTTACAAATGACTTGCCGTGTTTATTAAAACTATGTAAATCCAACCATCTCAAACCACCACGTACCGGGATTTGATGTTCTGGCATATCTTTTACAATAAACTCAATAAACTCTGGCACTTTTGCTTCAGAAGCGGAACCACTTGTTGCATCCTTAGGCATAATGATATCACCTAAAACCGTGATGGTTGCCATTTCATGCTCATCAAAAAACTTTGGCTCTGCGTTTATTTTTACTAAATAATCTTTCTCTTCCTGCATGCGGTCAGCATCAGAAACTGCTGCTACCGTTGTTTTTTCACTTTTACAAGCTTCTAAAAAAACACCTGCAGAAACTGTTCCAAGGAACATGGCTTTGATGGAATTCCGTCTGTCCATAATATTATAAGTTTTGCTTTTGTAATTGATCTAAAATATATTCTGAAGTACGCATTGACAATGCCAATATAGTCCAGGTAATATTTTTATCCGCTTGTGATGTAAATACTGATCCGTCTACACAGAATAAGTTTTTACAATCATGTGCTTGACCCCATGCGTTTAATGCAGAAGTCTTTTTATCATTACCCATTCTTACCGTACCTGCTTCGTGAATAATATTTCCAGGATTTGATAAACCATAATTGTTGCTTGCATCATCTTGGTCACCCCATGTAATTACCGCACCCATTTCGTGCATAATTTCACGGAAGGTTTCTTTCATGTGCTTTGCTTGCTTGATTTCATATTCTGAATTCTTACAATCAAATTTCAATACTGGAATACCGTATTTATCTACCACATCTGGATCAATTTTACAATGGTTTTCAAAACGAGGAACTGCTTCACCACGTCCACCCATTCCTACTGTTGCACCATAAAAGAAACGAACATCTTCTTTCAAAGAAGAACCATATCCACCTTCTTCTTTGGTTTTTCCATTTACTTGGAACTTACCATTTAACCCTTGCGTACCCATACCAAAACCATAACTAGGCTGGCTCATTCCACCCCAATATTCAATATGGTATCCGCGAGGGAAGTCTAATTTTTTATTATCCAACCACCATGGAGTATAAACGTGCATACCGCCCACTCCGTCTTCATTGTAGCGCTTACGTCCCATTAAGTTTGGAATCACTCCACCTAATGCAGCACCCGTAGAATCGTGTAAATAGTGACCTACTACACCACTACTATTCGCTAAACCGTTTGGATGTTTTTGTGATTTTGAATTCAATAATAAACGAGCAGTTTCACAAGTACTTGCACCAAGTATTACCACTTTTGCATTTATTTGATACTCTTGTTTATCTGATTTGTTTACATAAGAAATACCTACAGCTTTTCCTTCTTTGTCTGTCAACACTTCACGTGCCATGGCACCTGTAATTAAATCTACATTACCCGTTAACACTGCAGGTTTTACCAACACAGATGAAGAAGAAAAGTCTCCGTATACTTTACAAGAACGATTACATTGGCCGCAATAAAAACATGCTCCACGCTCATCGTTAATTTTTTTAGTTAAGATAGATAAACGAGAAGGAATCACTGGGATATTAATTCCAGTAGCAGCCTTCTTAAACATCAATTCATGTAAACGTGGTTTTGGAGGAGGTAAGAAAATTCCATCAGGATCATTCTCCAATCCTTCATTTGTTCCGTATACACCAATTAAACGATCAATTTTATCGTAGTAAGGTTTTACATCCTCGTATCCAATTGGCCAATCATCACCTAAGCCATCAATACTATGTCTTTTAAAATCTCTTGGTCCAAAACGAAGTGAGATACGTCCCCAGTGATTGGTACGACCTCCCACCATTCTTGCTCTCCACCATTCAAAATGATCTGAACCTTTTGTTTGAGTGTATGGCTCACCGTCAATTTCCCAACCCCAGTAACAACCATCGAATTCACCGAATGGACGATACTTTGAACTTGCACCACGACGTGGAGAGTCCCAAGGATTTTTTAATTGTGCTGAATTTTTTGCTGGATCATAATCTGGTCCTGCTTCTAATAAACATACTTTAAGACCAGCTTTTGCTAATACATAAGCTGCCATACCACCACCAGCACCTGAACCTACAATGATTGCATCGTATTTTTTAGGTGCTACTTTTACTTGAAAATCTGACATAGTACAATCGTTTTATCTAATGAGATTTGAAGTATGAATTTAATGAATATTTTAAATCAAAAGCAAAAAAATACCCGCTGTTTTATGAGCGGGTATTGAAATTTATTTGTTGTTCAACAAAGGTCTAGCTACAGCCCATTGAAGTACCACAGTTTAAGCATTTGTAACAAGTACCGCTACGGATAGTGATATGTCCACAAGTGCTACAAGCTGGAGCATCGCTTTGCATGCTCTTTGCCGCTGCTGTTACATTATCCATAGTACCACCTTCGTTTACCGCTGCTGCCACATTTGCTTTTGCTGCCGGAGCAGGAGTAGCTGCTGGAGCTGTTACACGGATGCTGCTTAATTCAGGCTTACCTACTAATGTGATATCACTAGCTTCTCCTAAATTTTCAACAGTTGGTTTATCTAATACATGTACTAAATCTGTTCTGCCTAAATATTCATAAGCTAATGAACGGAAGATAAAGTCCACGATAGAAGTGGTTGTTTTAATATTTGGATGATCCACCATACCTGATGGTTCAAACTTAGTAAATACGAATTTGTCAACGAACTCTTCTAATGGCACACCATATTGTAAACCAACAGAGATAGAGATAGCGAAACAGTTCATCAAGCTACGCAATGTAGAACCTTCTTTTGCTAAGTCGATGAATAATTCACCTACTGTTCCGTCGGCATATTCACCTGTTCTTAAGAATAATACTTGACCGCCGATTCTAGCTTTTTGTGTAAAGCCACGACGCTTAGCTGGTAAGGATTTGCGCTCTACAATGCGAGACAATTGACGCTTTAATTTCGTATCAGTTGAAGTAGTCATTCTCTTTTGTACTTCTTCTAATAATTCATCAACTGTTAAATTACTTAAGTCTACTAATTGAGAACCTGCTTCTACTGCAACTTCTTCCGTTTCAGCATCCTCAGTTTTCTTTTTCTTATCAGACTTAGTTGATAATGGTTGGCTTAATTTAGAACCATCACGGTATAAAGCGTTTGCTTTTAAACCTAATTCCCAACTCATTAAATAACAATCAGCAATTTCTTCAACACTTGCTTCGTTTGGCAAGTTGATTGTTTTTGAAATCGCACCAGATAAGAATGGTTGACAAGCAGCCATCATTCTAATGTGACCATGCGCATGAATATATCTTACTCCTTTTTTACCATTTTTATTTGCACAATCAAATACTGGCAAGTGTGCTGGATCTAAGTCTGGGGCACCTTCTACAGTCATGGTACCGCAAACATAATCGTTCGCAGCATCAATTTGATCTTCTGTAAATCCTAATGCTTCTAATAAGTTAAAGCTCCAATCTGCAAACACTTCTTCTTTAAATCCTAATCTTGTTAAACAAGCATCACCTAATGTGAAACGGTTAAAGATGAATCCAATTTCGAATGCAGATTTAGCTGCGTTGTTTAATTTAGTTACTTCTTCTTGTGTAAATCCTTTCGCTAATAATGCAGCATCGTTAATGAATGGAGCATTAGTAAAGCTTGCATGACCTACCGCAAAGTTAACAATAGCATCGTTTTGCGCTTGTGTATAACCTAAGTTCTTTAATGCTTGTGGTACAGATTGGTTGATGATTTTGAAATAACCACCACCAGATAATTTTTTAAATTTCACTAATGCGAAATCTGGTTCAACACCTGTAGTATCGCAATCCATTACTAAACCAATGGTTCCTGTTGGAGCGATTACGGTAGTTTGTGCGTTTCTGTAACCATATTTTTCTCCTAATTGTACTGCATCATCCCAAGCTTTGGTAGCAGCCTTTAATAAATAATCAGGAGTGTATTGTGCTTTAATTCCTTGAGGCTTAATTTCAATACCTACATAAGCATCTGCATCATAAGCAGCTGCACGGTGGTTACGCATTACACGTAACATGTCTTCCTTATTTTCCTCATACTTATCAAAAGCACCAAGGAAACTAGCCATCTCAGCAGATGTCTTATAAGCAATACCCGTCATGATTGCAGTGATTGCACCGGCAATACCACGAGCTTCTTCGCTATCATAAGGAATACCACTTACCATTAACATTGAACCTAAGTTCGCAAAACCTAATCCTGTAGTTCTGTAATCATAAGATAATTGAGCAACTTCTCTTGAAGGGAACTGCGCCATTAAAATAGATACTTCTAATACAGTCTGCCATAATCTTGTTGTGTATTCAAAACCTTCAACATCAAATGAGTTATCTGATTCGTTAAAGAATTGTCTTAAGTTGATAGAAGCCAAGTTACAAGCAGTGTTATCTAAGAACATGTATTCAGAACATGGGTTAGATGCATTGATACGTCCACCTTTTGGACAAGTATGCCACTCATTAATAGTAGTGTCATATTGTGTACCTGGATCCGCACAACGCCAAGCAGCGTTTGCAATTTGCTCCCACACTTCTCTTGCTGGAACGGTTTTCATTACACGGCCATCGGTACGTGCTTTTAATTCCCAATCTCCATTTTCAGATAATGCTTTAAAGAAGCTATTTGGAATACGAACAGAGTTGTTTGAGTTTTGACCTGAAACAGTTGCATACGCTTCTCCTTCATAACCATTATCATAACCAGCAGCAACTAATGCAGCTACTTTATCTTCTTCTTGTACTTTCCAGTTAATGAATTCTAATACTTCTGGGTGATCTAAATCCAAACATACCATTTTAGCAGCACGACGTGTAGTACCACCAGACTTGATAGCACCAGCAGCGCGGTCACCAATTTTCAAGAAGCTCATTAAACCACTTGAAGAACCACCACCCGATAATTTTTCGTTTGCTCCTCTAATTTGAGAGAAGTTAGTACCTACACCAGAACCATATTTAAAAATTCTTGCTTCTCTTGTCCAAAGATCCATGATACCACCCTCATTCACTAAATCATCACTTACACTTAAAATAAAACACGCATGCGGCTGTGGACGCTCATAAGCACTTGTTGATCTCTTTAATTGCTTATCCGTTGGATCTACATAATAGTGACCTTGCGCTCCACCAGTAATACCATAGCTTTCATGTAATCCTGTGTTAAACCATTGTGGCGAGTTAGGTACACATGCTTGTTTTAAGATGCTATATACTAACTCTTCATAGAATACTTGCGCATCTTTAGAAGTTGCGAAGTAACCATAACGCTCTCCCCAAACTCTCCAACAATTAGCCATACGATGTGCTACTTGCTTCACAGAAGTTTCTCTGCCCAATGAACCATCGGCTTGTGGAACACCCGCTTTTCTAAAATATTTTTGTGCTAAAATGTCCGTAGCAATTTGGCTCCATTGTTTTGGAACTTCTACGTTTGTCATTTCAAACACTTTTTCTCCGTTTGGATTTTTGATTACGCTATCACGATAGTCGTACTCGAATTGATCAAATGGAGACACATTGTCTTTTGTGAATCGGCGAGAAAATTCTAAGCCTTTCTTCGCAGTTGTTTTTGTTTTTGGATTAGCCATGGTCGTATTCTAATTTATAAGGGTGTTAGTTATCTTCCCCGATAGGTTTTTGAAATCCTTGACGGGTATACGAAAATATCCCTCTCCTCCCACAATTCCTTCCTTGAAATATCAACAGCTGTGGAAAATTGATGTGAACAATCTGAAACCCCATAACCCCATTGAATTTTATGACTTATCCCCATGCGATGTTAGTTTCTTAAGAAAAAAAACCTTGTTTAATCTGATTTTTTTGTAATAAATAAGATTGTTGCTTAGACATTCCCTTAAAATTGATATTTTTGAGCCTCAATTGAACTGATTCAAATAATCTGGAGATCCAATGAAACACAATATATACAATCACATTAGCGAAGCTAAAACTGCGGGCCACAAAGCTTTTGCTGTGTTAATTGATCCAGATAAATTAGATGAAAATTCATTGCAATCCACCATTGAATTAGCAATTAAAGCGCAAGTAGACTACTTTTTTGTTGGAGGAAGTTTAGTGGTTACTGATACCCTTGACAAAGTGGTTTCTACTATTAAAGAAAAATGCTCCATCCCTGTAGTATTGTTCCCTGGCTCGCCTGACCAAATCACCCCAAAGGCGGATGCTTTATTATACCTTTCATTAATCTCTGGGCGCAACCCAGAATTACTAATTGGACAACACGTAATAAGTGCTCCATTTGTGAAACAAAGTGGTTTAGAAATTATGCCAGTAGGTTATATGCTAGTAGATGGTGGCACTCCAACTACCGTTTCCTATATCTCCAATACCAACCCTATTCCATCCAATAAAAATGATATTGCATCTTGTACTGCTATGGCAGGTGAAATGCTTGGATTAAAGCTTATTTATATGGATGCAGGTTCGGGTGCTAGCCGCGCTATACCAACTGCCATGATTCAACAAGTGGCAAAGTATATTCAGATTCCATTGATTGTTGGTGGAGGGATAACTACTGCCGAGAAAGCAAAAGAAAATTGCATCTCAGGTGCAGATATTATTGTAGTAGGTAATGCAGTGGAAAAAGATCCTGCCTTAATTACAGATATGGCCGCAGCCATTCATAGTTTGAATAAATAGTATTCTCGAAAAATAATAAGCTGCAATTAAAAGCTCATCATTTCCTTGAACTTCACTGTTTGACGACGACTGATTTCAATTTTTTCACCTCCTTTTAATTCAACCAATAGGCCTCCATTAAAGTAAGGTTCAATTTTTTCAATCCAGTGTAGATTGATGATATGTTTTCTGTTGGCTCTAAAAAATACGCGTTCATCTAAACGATCTTCCAGCGCATTTAAAGATTTTAAAATGAGTGGTTTGTTCCCTGCAAAATATACTTTAGCATAGTTCCCCACACTTTCAAACAATCTGATTTCAGACAATTTAACGAACCAACATTTTTCACCATCCTTAACAAATACTTGATCTGTTTCGGTTAAAGGCCCACGATTGGTTCCCAATAAACTTGCTTGTTCTAATTCTATTTCCGTACGTAATTTTTGAATGGCATCAGTTAATCTAACTGGATCAATTGGTTTTAATAAATAATCCAACGCATTTACCTCAAAGGCTTTCAGCGCAAATTCATCATATGCAGTTGTGAAAATAACACGTGGTGCTTTTTCTAATTCCGCCAACAAATCAAAGCCAGTTTTACCCGGCATTTGAATGTCTAAAAATATTAAATCAGGACGCAAAAGGTCAATCTTTTCAACGCCTTCATCCACATTACTCGCTTCATCCACAATCTGAATTTCGGGATGTTGTTCAAGCAATTTTTTCAATTCATTCCTTGCTAATCTTTCGTCGTCTACAATGATTGCTTTAATGGTATTATTAGACATAATTTTTTCTTAATTACTAGTGAATTGGAATTTCTAATTTAGCAGTGACCTGATTGGGTTCGCATTGATATATTTCAAACAAGGCTTCTCCTCCATATAAAAGATTTAATCTTTCTTTAGTGCTTTGTAATCCAAAGCCATCGGTTTCTGAAAACTGTAAAACACCGGTATTGATTACTTTAATTATTTGTTTTTGATTTTCAGACTTTGCTACAATTTTTATGATACAATCTCCTGGCTGTTTGCTTAGGCCATGCTTAATAGCGTTCTCCACCAAGGTTTGTAGCATCATGGGGGGTAATTGAAATTGCAAACTTTCGTCTTCAATTTCATAAACAATTTTAAGTCGGTCGGCAAATCGAATGTATTCCAGTGCTAGATAATCTTTTACAATAGCCAACTCTTTTTCCAAACTTGTAATCTCCACTTTATCTGCTTGAATACTACTTCTTAAAATATTACTCAACTCTGTAATAGCTTGTCTTGCACGCTTAGGATCCTCGTCCACTAATGCCCTGATACTATTTAAGGCATTGAATATAAAGTGTGGATTGATTTGAGATTTAATTGTTTTTAATTCCAACTCTTTAATGAGTGTTTCCAATTTAACTTTATTAATGGCCTCTGAATTCGTGAACTCTATGTAGTGCCAAAGTATATAAATAGAAACCCAAACAAAAAAGATAGGGGTATCAAAAATCAATCCAAATAACAACCTTTTTCCAACCCTGGCTCCATCCCAATTTTTTACAATTTCAGTAATTGAAAAAACAAAATTATTTGTTGCTTTTGCATCAGGTCTTGGCTCGTATAGTCTAAATATTTCAATGAAAATATCAGACAAAAAACTGTAGACAAATGAAAATGAAATCACCAATACAAATAGCCTCCACCACTTTATGGAAGAAAAGGGTGGTCTTAGTTTAAACTTTATGATAGATTGTCTTAAGGAAGCAGTTAACAGTATCCCTAAAAACACACTAACTATGATTCTTTTTAGAAAAATGGTGCTTACTTGTTTTTCCAATAAATAGGCAAAAAACACAATTGTTAGGGCATAGCTAAGCCAACCAGCTACCTGTAAAATCCAAAATAAGCGACTACTCTTTTTCATGGTTACCAAATTTACTCCAATCCTTTTGTTTTTGGGTTCATTTATTAGACCAAAGGCAAAATTTCAAGATGAATGGGAATCCCCCATTTTTGGCTAAACTTTTGGCCTTTATTTATGTTATTAACTTACTTTTACATCACAACTATTTTTGAATGCATTTTGAGGCTGGCCCATTATTAAGTAAGATTAACGCTCCTGAGGACCTAAAAAAGGTTTCCAGAGACAAGCTACATCAGGTTTGCGATGAGCTACGCCAATACATTATTGATGTGGTTAGCGTGCAAGGTGGACACTTTGCATCCAGTTTGGGCGTGGTTGAATTAAGTGTTGCCTTACATTATGTTTACAATACCCCTTATGATCAATTGGTTTGGGACGTAGGCCACCAGGCTTATGGACATAAAATATTAACCGGCCGCAGAGAAGATTTTGTTACCAACAGAAAATACAATGGCTTGAGTGGTTTTCCAAAACGTTCGGAAAGTGAATATGATACTTTTGGGGTAGGACACTCTTCTACTTCCATTTCAGCTGCATTAGGTATGGCCATGGCTGCGAAATACAAAGGCGAAAATAGAAAGTCAGTAGCCATTATTGGTGACGGATCTATGACAGCAGGTATGGCCTTTGAAGCGATGAATCATGCAGGCGTTGCGGATAGTGATGTGTTGATTATTTTGAATGACAACTGTATGAGTATCGACCCAAATGTGGGCGCGCTTAAAGAATATTTAACGGATATTAGTACCTCTCCTACCTATAATAAATTTCGTGATGAACTTTGGCAATTAATGGGCAAACTGCCTATAGGAAAGCATTTCACAAGAGAGATGGCTTCAAAGGTAGAAGCGGGTTTAAAAGGAGTGGTATCAAAAAGTAGTAATTTATTTGAAGCATTACAACTAAGATATTTTGGTCCAATTGATGGACATAATATCACCAAATTAGTAGATACTTTAAAAGATCTTAAAGAAATTCCTGGTCCTAAAATTTTGCATATCCTAACGGTGAAAGGAAAGGGATATGAATTAGCAGAGAAAGATCAAACCAAATGGCATGCGCCAGGTTTATTTGATAAATTAACGGGAGAGATTGTTAAAAAAACAATTGATACCCCTCAGCCTCCTAAATACCAAGATGTATTTGGACATAGCATTTTAGAATTGGCAGAACAAAACCCTAATATAATGGGGGTGACACCTGCAATGCCTAGTGGATCCTCACTTAAATTCATGATGGAAGCAATGCCGCATCGTGCATTTGACGTAGGAATTTGCGAACAACATGCAGTTACTTTAAGTGCTGGTTTAGCAACACAGGGATTGAAAGTATTTTGTAATATTTACAGCTCTTTTATGCAACGTGCCTATGATCAAGTGATACATGATGTGGCATTACAAAAATTGCCTGTTGTATTTTGTTTAGACCGCGCAGGATTGGTAGGAGAAGACGGACCAACACACCATGGCTGTTATGATATTGCATTTTTTAGATGCATCCCTAATATGATTATTGCCGCTCCGATGAACGAACAAGAATTAAGAAATTTAATGTTCACTTCGCAGCTACCAGAAATAAATTTACCTTTTGTAATTCGTTATCCTCGTGGTGAGGGTGTGATGTTGGATTGGAAAAAACCATTCGAAAAATTGACAATTGGAAAAGGAAGAAAATTAAAAGACGGAAAGGATATTGCTATTTTATCTTTAGGTCATCCAGGAAATTTTGCACAAACTGCTATTCGCAATTTAAGAAGCGAAGGCATTGATCCTGCACATTATGATATTCGTTTTGTAAAACCAATTGACGAAGACTTATTGCACGAAGTATTCCAACAATACGACAAAGTTATTACTGTGGAAGACGGTACTGTAGTTGGCGGATTGGGTAGTGCAATACTAGAATTCATGAATGCACATGGCTACCAAAGTCAAATTAAAATATTGGGAATTCCTGACACCATTGTTGAACATGGAAGCTTAAAGGAATTGCAAAAAGAATGTCATTACGATGCTATTGCAATTGCCGAAGCCGTGAAAACCTTACTGGGTCAATCTATCCTTACGGAAGCGTAGTAAATTAATTTAAACTCTATTAGTTTAAACTTGAATCGAAATCTCCTTCTGCTTCAGTGTTTGGATCATCTTTAAATGCATCTAAATCTGCTTTCGTTTCCCAAGCATCAGAAGTATCAACATGTCCTGGTTCTAAATCCTGATCTCTGTTTTCATTCCACTCAACGATGAAGTTGTTTCTTCCTTCACCCACCATCAACTTCATATATTTTTGTTGAGACAATTCTAAGATAGATAAGAATAAAAATAAAGCGTGTACGCGATCTTGACAGACATCAAATACCTTTTCAAAAGAAACTGATTTTTCTTGTTCAACCAATTGCAATACATGCTCTCTACTACCTTCCATGGTATAGTTATAGCGAACAACAGTATGCACAGGTTTAAATTGACGATCTTGTAAACGCAACATTACCTTTTCAAATGACTTCATCAATTTGAATAAAGTAACCGTTTGTAATTCGGTTCCTTCTGCGGCTTCCTCACCCACCATGGACATTTCTTTTTGAATGTTTCCACGCTTCATCATCAACATTCTCATCGCCTCTAAATCGGCCATTTGAACGGCAGCTTCCTTGTACTTTTTGTATTCTAAAATCTTGTCAATTAATTCTTGTCTTGGGTCAATCTCATTTCCTTGCGCATCAATTTCTTTTCTTGGCAATAATAATTTTGCCTTAATGCGCATTAAAGTAGAAACAAACAAAATAAACTCACTACTTAATTCAATATTCAACTTGTCCTGATTATGGATAAAATCCAAAAAGTCATTGATAATTTTAGTGATTTGAATATTATAAATATCCATTTCATCTCGCTCAATAAAGAATAATAATAGGTCAAATGGCCCTTCAAACTGGTCCACTTTAATCGAATAATTTGCATGCTGACTCATAGGCTACAAAGAAAAGGAAACCTCTTTAAATTCCACTTAAATGGGCAAATATTTATCCACTTTTAGGTAAAAATGGAGCATCTTTGAACAAAAAATATTTGAATGCAGTCTAAGTGGACCAATTGGCTTGTTTTTGCACTCCTTTCTATAGTTTGGGGCAGTTCCTTTATCCTCATGAAAGAGGGGCTAAAAGCCTTTACGCCCTACCAGGTTGCATCATTGAGAATGCTTTCAGCTGGGGTGATTTTGTTGCCCTTTGCTTATAGAGCCCTAAAACAAATTCCTAATAACAAAATGGGGTTAATTATCCTTTCGGGAATTTTGGGCAATTTTATTCCAGCCTATCTTTTTTGTATTGCAGAAACACAAATTGATAGTTCCTTGGCTGGCATTTTAAATTCCCTTACACCCATGTTTACCATTATCGTTGGTGTACTATTTTTTAAAACCCAAACCAGTTTTGTCAAAATAATTGGGATGATTATTGGATTTATAGGACTTAGTTTTTTATTAGCTGCAGGCAAAGATGTGAGTTTGCATAATTTATCATTTGCGGCATTGGTATTATTAGCCACTTTGTTTTATGGCATCAATGTAAACTTAGTAGGCAGGTATATGCAAAATATGGGGTCGCTAAATATTGCATCCATTGCATTTGCATTTTTAATTATTCCTAGCTTAATGGTACTTTATTTTACCGGCTATTTTTCGAATAATTTTAGTAATCCTATTGTGCTAAAATCATTGATGGCAAGTAGTTTGCTGGGTGTTGTTGGCACTTCCATTGCAACCATTTTATTTTATTTTTTAGTAAAACGTGCAGGCATCTTATTTGGCTCCCTTGTGACTTATGGCATTCCTGTAGTTGCTGTAGCCTGGGGTTTGCTTGACGGAGAATCTTTAAACCTAATGCAGGTGGGTTGTTTGGGACTTATTTTATTGGGCGTGTATATTGTAAATAGAGGCTCCCTTAATTTTATTCCTTTCTTAAAAAAGAAGCAATAAAAAAGCCCTCTTTGGAGGGCCTTTTAGTATTCACTTTTTCTGTCATTATACGGTCATGATTTCTTTTTCTTTCGCTTCCAAATGCTTTTCAACTAAAGCAATATGTCTATCTGTTAAGCCTTGAATTTCATCTTCGGCACCTTTACAAATATCTTCACTTGTACCGTCTTTTTGCAACTTCTTCACCTTCTCAATATGGTCTCTTCTAATATTACGAATAGCCACTTTACTATGCTCTCCCTCGCCTGCCGCTTTCTTATACAATTCTTTACGACGCTCCTCGGTTAAAGGAGGCATAAATAAACGGATATTCACACCATCATTTTGAGGAGTGATACCAATATTTGCAGCCATAATGGATCTTTCAATTAGGGCTAACATATTTTTTTCCCAAGGCTGAATACTAATGGTTCTTGTATCTAACACTTGCACATTGGCAACCTGACTTATTGGGGTTGGCGTACCATAATAATCAACATTAATTCCCTCTAAGATAGAAGGGCTAGCTTTACCAGCTCGAATTTTAGAAATTTCGATTTCTAGGTGATTGATGGCCTTTTTCATGCCCATTTCCGCTTCGGTAGTAATTTTCTTTAATTCCTCTGACATAATGAATTATTTGAGTATACAAAGCTAAGCAAATCATAGTATTCTTCATAAGTCTTTTTTTTATCTATCTTTGCCGCATAGACACAAAATATATGGCAACTACTGAATTAACTAAAATTGCTTCTCAAGTAAGAAGAGACATCGTAAGAATGGTACATGCACAACAAAGTGGACACCCAGGAGGTTCTTTGGGTTGTACCGACTTTTTAACTGCATTGTATTTTAAAGTAATGAAGTTTGATACTGACTTTAAAATGGATGGTAAAAATGAAGATTTATTCTTTTTATCAAACGGTCATATCTCTCCAGTTTTTTATTCAGTGTTATCAAGATCAGGTTATTTTGATGTGAAAGAACTTGCCACTTTCAGAAAAATAAATTCTCGTTTACAAGGACACCCTACAACACATGAGCATTTACCTGGTATTCGTATTGCGAGTGGTTCATTAGGTCAAGGCATGAGTGTTGCGATTGGTGCGGCGCTTGCAAAAAAATACAATAACGAC
Organism: Sediminibacterium sp.; assembly: GCA_036845345.1. GTDB lineage: Bacteria > Bacteroidota > Bacteroidia > Chitinophagales > Chitinophagaceae > Sediminibacterium. The sequence goes on along the minus strand of DAIUEC010000001.1, from coordinate 29,747 downwards.
GATAGAATTGTTTACTCATTGCATGGCGATGGTGAATTACAAGAAGGTCAAAACTGGGAAGCAATTATGTTTGCTGCGCATAATAAAGTTGATAATTATATTGCAACGGTGGATGTGAATGGTCAACAAATTGATGGCCCTTTAAACAAAGTATTGAACTTAGATAATTTAGAAGATAAATTCAAAGCATTTAATTGGACGGTACTTCATATGGATGGTCACAATATGGAGGAGATTTTAGCAACATTAGAAAAAGCAAAATCTTTAACAGGCCAAGGAAAGCCAATTGTGATTTTAATGAAAACCACCATGGGTAAAGGTGTTGACTTTATGGAAACAGGTCATGAGTGGCATGGTATCGCTCCAAATGATGAGCAATTAGCAAATGCATTAGGTCAATTAGAAGAAACTTTGGGAGACTATTAATCCTTGAAATAATTAGTTCCAAAAGCCGCAATTAAATACTGCGGCTTTTTTTATTGCTTTGATGTTCAAAATTTTTACTAAGAATTTATGAACGATGGGGATGTTTAAAAAAAATAAAACAGAGATTATACAATCCTTTCATAAATTTTCGCTGCGGCTTTGCGTGATGGAATCCAGCCGGCTAGCAAAGCAATGACAATGACTAAACTAATAATAGCAACATAGTCTATCAACATGGGCTGTATTGGATAATAGTCAATTACAAAAGAGCCCCCACCTAATTTTATGAAATGATATTTATACTGAAGCCAACAAAATAAACTTGCTAGCCCGCCACCAATCGCTGCACCTAATAAAGCCATGATCGCCGATAGCATTAAAAAGATTTTTTGAATATCCCAGCTCGTTGCACCCATGGCATTAAAAACATGAATGTCTTTTTCTTTTTCCAATACCAACATAGTTAATGCGCCTACCAAATTAAAAGAAGCCACCAACATGATCAATGCTAGGATGCAAAAAATAATCCACTTTTCCACCTGCATAATTCTATAGAGGTCTATATTTTGCTGATACTTATTTCTTACTAAAAATCCAGGGCCCATTATTTTTTCAATGGATGCAATTACTTTTTCGTCATTGCCTCCTTTTAAAGAAAATTCGAGTGCTGAAACTTGATTGGGCTGTAAGTCAAATAAATATTGTGCAAATTCAAAATTGGTAAAAACATATTGGTCATCAAACTCTTGCTGCACCGAAAACACGCCAGATTCCTGTGCATCTAATGTATTTAATTGACCTAATTGTGTAATTGATTTTCCAGATCTATTCACCGCATATACTTGTACGGTATCTCCAATCATTTGCTGCATTAAACCCAGCTTTTGCTCAATGCCAATACCCATAATAAATAAGGGTGTCTGCAAATCACCAATGGCGCATTCTCCTCTCTTTAAATAATTTCTAATCTTATTGATATTGCCATATGATTTTTCAACGCCTTTTACAATGGCCACTGTTTTGTTTCCTCCTTTAACAATTAATGCTCTATTTTCAACTACTCTACTTATTGCATTCACCCCTTCAATTGATTTCAATTGCAAATATTGCGCATCATTAATTGTAAAGAATTTTCCTTGCTTTGGGGTTACACGTACATCTGCATAAAAATCGGCATAAAGTCCTTTCACCACCGAAGTAAATCCATTGGAAACACTAAGAATCGTAATGAGCGCAGCGGTACCAATTGCAATAGCGAAAACACTTACCCATGCAATAATTTGAATTGCTTGAAAAGCATACTTGCCTCTAAAATATCGCCATGCAATTAAAAAGTGCACTTACAAAGTTTTTAAAATCTCTTCCATTTTAAACACATAATCCAATGTGTCATCTAAGTAAAAATGAAGTACGGGGATGCGTCTTAAAGCATGCTTCATTTCCTCGCCTAAACGCTTTTTAATTTCCCAGGCCTGTGCTTCAATTTTTTTAAAGCAAGCAGCCTGATCATTCACCTGAAAAAGGCTTAAATATATTCTAGCCTCCAACAAATCTGGAGTTACTTTTACACTCGAAATAGATACCATACCTCCGTCTATAATATTCAGGCCCAGCTTCAAAAAAATGTCATTCATTGTGGTTTGAATGGCCCCTGCTACTTGTTTCTGTCTTTTACCTTCTTCCATAATAATCAAAATCGTTGATTCGCTGTAAAATTAGTTACTTTGCTGATTATTCCGTGGAATAGTTTATTTATGAAGAAATTTTTTAGAATTATCAGTTATATCAAGGAATACAAGGCTTATATGGGCCTGTATACCCTATTTATTTCCCTTTCCATCGTTTTTAGTCTGTTTTCCCTAAGCATGTTGGTGCCATTTATGGATTTAATATTTGGCAGCAGCTCACTTTCTGGGGTAGCTAAAATGGCCACTAATAATTCAACTGGCTTAAAGGATATACTGTATAATTTTTTACAAAATAGCATTGCCCAATATGGAAAAGTGGCTGCTTTAGGTTGGATATGCTTTGGCATTATTACAGCAGTATTATTAAAGAATGTTTTCCTTTACTTATCATTTTACTTTTTAGCACCTATCAGAAATGCAGTTACCAGAAAGTATTCAAAACTGCTTTATAATAAAATTCTTCAGTTACCTATTGGATATTTTACAGAGCAACGCAAGGGAGATATTTTAAGTAGATCCTCCAATGATATTGCAGAATTAGAAACATCTATCATTGGTGCATTAGAAGGGATGATTAAAGAACCATTGAATATCATTGGCATTATAATCGTACTATTTGTGATTAGTGTGAAGCTTACCTTATTTGTATTTGTGTTATTGCCATTGGCTGGATTAATTGTTGGCCGCATAGGTAGAAGCTTAAAAAAACAAACCAATAAAGCGCAAGTAAAATGGGGCGAGATTATGACGCAAATGGAAGAGACTTTAACTGGCTTAAGAATTATCAAAGCATTTAATGCGGAGGGGCGTGTAAAGAAAAGTTTCTTCGGATTGATTGATGAAATATTTTTAATCAAAAATAAAATTTTATACCGACGCGATTTGGCGTCTCCACTTTCAGAATCACTTGGCGTAATTATTTTATGTTGTGTACTTTGGTTTGGAGGCAAGTTGGTATTGAGCGGTGAAATACTTTCAGGAAGTTCATTTATAGGTTATGTTGCCTTGTTTTCACAAATCATTAATCCGGCGAAAGCCTTATCCCAAGCAGTTTACAATGTGAATAGAGGTACTGCTACTTTAGATCGCTTAAATGAGGTTTTAGAAGCGCCAATTATAGTAGAAGAAGCAAGTAATCCGACTGAGTTGGTTGGATTTAAGGATTCCATACAATTTGAAAATGTACAATTTTCCTATCAGGATATTTCTATTTTGAATAATATCAATTTAACGATTCAAAAAGGAAAAACGATTGCATTGGTAGGTTCATCGGGTGCTGGGAAAAGTACTTTGGCGGACTTAGTCCCTCGCTTTCATGATGTAAGCAATGGTTCACTTTTAATTGATGGTAAAAATATCAAGGACTATAGTTTGCATAGTTTAAGAAATCAAATAAGCATTGTTACGCAGGAGCCGATATTATTTAATGATACTATTGCTGCGAATATTGCTTTAGGCAAACCGGATGCAACTAAAGATGAAATTATTGCTGCTGCAAAAATTGCCAACGCTTACGATTTTATCTCTACAAAAGAAGATGGATTTGAAACAATGATTGGTGATCGTGGAAGCAAATTAAGTGGTGGCGAACGTCAACGATTAACTATTGCAAGAGCAGTTTTAAAGAACCCTCCGATTTTAATTTTAGACGAAGCCACATCTGCCTTAGATACTGAAAGTGAAAAATTAGTACAAGACGCGATTAATAATATGATGCAAAACAGAACATCTATTGTGATTGCACACCGCCTTTCTACCATTCGTCACGCAGACGAAATTATAGTATTACAAAAAGGAGAGATTGTCGAGAGAGGCAATCATGATGAATTACTTGCACTAGATGGCTATTACAGAAAGCTGATCGAAATGCAAGAGGTGAAGTAAGAGAACGCGCAGCGTTCGATGTGGGGGAAAGTATTTCGATGTGTAGGAATGTATTAAGATGAGGAAAACATAAATTATTCTAGATAAAAAAAGCCCTGAAACTATGAAGTATCAGGGCTTTTTAAATATTTGTAAGAGACTACTTAGATTCGTTCTCTTTTGCAGAAACGGTAGTTGTTGTGTGTGGCACAGACAATAAACGCTCTTTTGGAATTTTTGTTCCAGTGATTCTACAAATACCGTAAGTCTTATTTTCAATACGCATTAATGCATATTCTAATTTTTGAATTACGCCAATGTTTTGACTTACTTTACTAGCTAACAATTCTCTTTCCATACTCACAGTGCCATCTTCCATGGTCATATATCTAGCATCGTCAATATCTCCGCCAAATGCACCTGTGTGACGCATTTGATCTTTATAGTAAGCTACTTGATTTTTTAATTCATCTAGTTTCTTAAGTACTACTTCCTTAAATTCTGCTAGTTCAGCATCTGTATATCTAATTAAAGTATCAGTAGATTTTTCTACATCCTTTCTTTTTTCCATAGAAACATAACCAGGTTGGTAAGGAACACTACCCTTAGCAGTAATCTTTGGTACTTTTACTTCCTTGATTGGCTCAGCCGCTTTACGCACTGGCTTTACTGGAGGAGTTGGTACTTTCGGAACTGGTTTTGCAGGAGGTACATATTTTTCAACAGGTTTAACTGGCGCTGCTGCTTTAACAGGAACTGCTGGCTTTGCAGCTGGTTTAGCTGGTGCTTTTGCAGGGGCTGGTTTCACTGCTGCTTTTGCTGGAGCTGGTTTTGCAACAACTTTTGCTGGGGCTTTAGCAGGAACCTTTGCAGGTGCCGCTTTAGCTGCAGGTTTTGCAGGTGCTTTTGCAGGTGCCGCTTTTTTAGCAGGCGCTTTTGCTGGAGCTGCTTTTTTTGCAGGTGCAGCTTTAGTTGCAGGTTTTACAGGTGCTTTTGCAGGTGCCGCTTTTTTAGCAGGCGCTTTTGCTGGAGCTGCTTTTTTTGCAGGTGCAGCTTTAGCTGCAGGTTTTACAGGTGCTTTTACTGGTGCTGCTTTCTTTGCTGGAGCCTTTGCAGGTGCCGCTTTTTTTGCAGGCGCTTTAGCAGGTGCCGCTTTTTTTGCAGGTACCTTAGCTGGAGCCTTTGCAGGAACCGCTTTTTTTACAGGTGCAGCTTTTTTTGCTGGAGCCGCTTTTTTTGGCGCTATTTTCTTTGTAGCCATAGTTATCCTTTTTGTAAAACTGAAATCCTTAATTTATGGTCATTAATCTCGACATCCACCCCGTCTTCTAAAGCCGGAACCCAGTCAATACCCAATGCCAATATTTCGTCGCAAATATAATTGGAAAATTCATTAATAGCTTCTTTCAAATCTGCGTTATCCACAATTCGGAGTAAAATCTTGTCAGTTAGCTCAAAATTGGCCTCTTTTCGGATACTTTGGACCCTATTTATCAATTCTCGAGCATTTCCTTCCTTCACCAAGGCAGGACTTAGGGTAATATCTAAGGCAACAGTAAGTGCATTTTTAACTGCAACACTCCAACCTGGGATATCCTCGGCAATGATTTCGACCTCCGAAACCAATAATGGAATCAATTCGCCCTCAATGTCTAAATTCAGGGTACCCTCTTTTTCTAATTGGCTAATTTGTACCTGACTCAAACTTGAGATGACCGCAGATGCCTGCTTCATCTTTGTGCCCAACTTAGCACCCAATAGTTTAAAATTAGGCTTCAGCTTTTTACTAATTACTCCTTCCGTCTCGGTGATATAATTTATTTCTTTAACATTAACCTCGGCCAAAATCAATTCTTCCATTTGTTCAATGGCTGCTTTTTGTTTTGGATCCAAAACAGGGATTAATATTTTTTGTAATGGCTGACGTACTTTGATATTTACTTTCTTACGAATAGACAATACCAATGAACAAATATCCTGCGCCATTTGCATACGCTCTTCTAATGCAATATCCATTTTAGTAGTATCCGCTTTGGGAAAATCTACATGGTGAATAGATGTTGCATTATGACGTTTTGTAATTCCATTTAAATTTCTAAATACTTGATCACAAAAGAAAGGTGCAATTGGCGCCATTAATCTAGTGATAGTTTCTAAACATTCATACAAGGTTTGGTAGGCTGCAATTTTATCGGCAGTATACGTTCCTTTCCAAAAACGACGACGACATAAACGCACATACCAGTTACTCAAATGCTCGTCCACAAAGGTTTCTATCGCACGTCCAGCATTGGTTGGTTCAAAATCATCCATTGAAGTGGTAACAGTTTGTACCAAACTATGTAAAGAGGAAATAATCCAACGATCAATTTCGGGACGATCTGCAACAGGAATATAATCTTGTTCAAATTTGAATCCATCTACATTCGCATACAAAACAAAAAACTGATACGTGTTATATAAAGTACCAAAGAATTTTCTTTGCACTTCCTGTATACCCGATAAATCAAATTTCAAATTATCCCATGGCGATGCATTGGTTACTAAATACCATCTTGTTGCATCCGCTCCGTATTTTTCTAAGGTCTCAAAAGGATTCACGACATTACCCAAACGCTTACTCATTTTATTGCCATTCTTATCCAATACCAAGCCATTACTCATCACGGCTTTGTAAGCAACGCTATCAAATAGTAATACACCCAAAGTATGTAAAGTATAAAACCATCCTCTTGTTTGATCCACCCCTTCACAAATAAAGTCGGCTGGGAAAGCTTCGCCTTTATCAATTAAATCTTTGTTCTCAAACGGATAATGCCACTGTGCATACGGCATAGCACCTGAGTCAAACCAAACATCCACAAGGTCTGACACACGTTTCATTGGTTGGCCAGATGCACTTAATAATTCAATTTGATCCACAAATGGTTTATGTAAATCCACATCTAACTTGCCATCAACTATTTGCAAATTCACTTCCTTATTGAATCCTTTTTCTTTTGCAGCAATAAACAAAGTTGTCAATTCTTCGATGGATCCTACACAAATTTCTTCCGCACCATCCTCTGTTCTCCAAATTGGCAAAGGGGTTCCCCAATATCTACTACGTGATAAATTCCAATCTACCATGTTCTCTAACCAGTTGCCAAAACGACCCTCACCTGTACTCTTTGGTTTCCAGTTAATGGTTTTATTTAACTCCACTAAACGGTCTTTAACCGCTGTTGTTTTAATAAACCAAGCATCTAATGGATAATATAAAATGGGTTTATCAGTTCTCCAACAATGCGGATAATTGTGCTCATATTTTTCAACTTTAAAAGCACGATTTTCTTTTTTCAATTTTACGCAGATGTCCACATTCACATCTACATAATCTTTTTCGTCTTTGTAATTTTTTACAAAACGACCACTGAATTCTCCAACACCGTCTACAAATTTTCCTTCTCTATCAACCAAGGTAATGATACCTAAATTGTTTTTTTGTCCTACCTTATAGTCATCTGCACCAAATGCTGGCGAAGTGTGCACAATACCTGTACCATCTTCGGTAGTAACGAAATCACCTAAGATAATTTTAAATGGATCTCCTTCAAATGTTGCAGGATTGTTTGCTTCAAATGGCATCAATTGCTCATAACGTAAATCGTTTAATTGAGTGCCCTTGAATTCAGCAAGTATTTTCCAAGGAATAATTTTGTCGCCCTCAGCAAATGTTTCTACTGCTAAACCTTCTTCTTTAAAATACTTTGATACTAAGGCTTTTGCTAATACAACATTCACTGGCATTGCAGTGTATGGATTGTAGGTAGCCACTAATACATAATCAATATTTGGGCCAACCGTTAAACCTAAGTTAGAAGGCAATGTCCATGGAGTTGTTGTCCATGCCATATAATACAGGTCCTGATTATTTTTATTGTTAGCAGCAGCATCAAATAAAAACTGAGATGCAGTAGATGGTATCGCTTTAAACATCACCACCGCTGAAGTATCTTTTACATCCTTATAAGTTCCTGGTTGATTTAATTCGTGCGAACTTAATCCTGTTCCAGCTGCTGGTGAATAAGGTTGAATACTTACACTTTGATATAGGTATCCTTTTTTATAAAGTGTACTTAAAATCCACCAAAGTGTTTCAATATAATTATTTTCAAAAGTGATATAGGGATTATTTAAATCCACCCAGTATCCCATTTTATTCGTGATATCATCCCACTCTTTCTTATATCTTAAAACAGCTTCGCGACATTTTTTATTATACTCTTCGACCGTGATTTTTTTACCAATATCTTCCTTTGTAATGCCTAATTCTTTTTCAACACCCAATTCTACAGGTAAACCATGGGTATCCCATCCGCCTTTTCTTTTAACCTGAAAACCTTGCATCGTTTTGTAACGACACATCATATCTTTTAAAGTTCTCGAAATAACGTGGTGAATGCCTGGCATTCCATTGGCACTTGGGGGTCCTTCATAAAACACAAATGGGGTTTTGCCCTCACGTAAACTAACGGATTGCTCAAATGCTTGTTCTTTTTTCCAAGCTGCTAATATTTCTGCCTCGATAGTAGGCAGATGTAAGCCATTAAATTCTGGATATTGATTGCTCATAAAACGCTTGTCGTAGCTGATTTTTAGGGCACGAAGGTACGAAATTGCATGGTAAATAGCAACCCGGAAATAAGCCTAGCAAAGGTATTTGACTACTGCTCCGTCCCAGTTTCAGGCAATGTTTGCTGATTTTCGGTGTTGTCTCCAAAAAATCTGCCTTGAAAAACAAATAAAGCAATTACGCCAGTGCTAATAGCGGCATCAGCAAAATTGAAAACAGGGCGGAAAAATTCAAATTCCTCCCCTCCCCAAAAAGGGAACCAAGCTGGGAAATGTGCGTTACGAATAATAGGAAAATAGAACATGTCAACCACTTTACCATGTAGTAATGGTGCATATCCTCCAGTTTGTGGAAATAGTACGGCTACCTGTGAAGTAAAAGGAACACTTTGTTCAAATATGATACCGTAAAATAAACTGTCAATTAAATTACCAACCGCACCAGCAAAAATCAAAGAAGCACATATAATAAATCCATTGTGGTATTTTTTTTCAATAAAACCCTTAATCAAGAAAACACCCCAGATAACCGCAACCAATCTAAATAAGGTTAAAATAATTTTACCAAAACCGCCTCCAAACTTTAAGCCCCAGGCCATTCCCTCATTTTCAACAAAATGAAGTCTTGCCCAATCCCCAATCAAGGCATGCTCCTCGCCAATGTAAAAATGAAGCTTGATATAAAACTTGATAGCTTGATCTATAAATAATATGAGTAGAATTAATGCAATTACCTTTTTTCCGTTCATGCGATTTTATTAATTATTTCAAAGATAAGTTAGGATTTTTTATTCCTTTGTTAATTTTTGTTTGTTTTTAAAAACAGAATAAACGATTGAGCCCGTAATACAAAATACAATCACCAATAATGAAATAAGCACCTGAACGCTTGGATCTTTAATCAAAAGATGAATATAGTGTTCGCCAAGCATTTTTACACCGATAAATATGAGCACAATCGCAATGCCTTGTTGTAAATACTGAAATTCTTTGACAGCTCCTTTTAACAAAAAGAACAATGATCTTAAGCCAAGTACCGCAAAAATATTAGAAGTATAAATCACTAAACTATTTTGTGAAATACCCATTACTGCAGGAATAGAATCCAATGCAAACACAATATCAATGGATGCTAATAATACCACCACAACAAACAAACTTGTGTATACTGGTTTATTGTTATGGTCTCTTACAACAAACTTTCCATCACCGTCGGTGCTACCGATGGGTAAGATCTTTTTTAGAAACTTATAAATTTTAGACTCATGTGGATCAAAATGATCGGACTCGTTTGCAACAAACATTTTATATCCTGTGTACACTAAAAACAAGCCAAATATATATAATACCCATGCAAACTTGGATACCAATGCTACGCCAAGCGTTATGAAAATAATTCTAAACAGGATGGCTGCCAATATTCCAATTAATAATACTCTTGGGTAATTTTTTTCTTTCACTTTAAAAGCATCAAAAATTAAAATGAACACAAAAATATTATCTACACTCAAACTCCATTCCATTAAGTAGCCACTTAAATATTCAAGTCCAATTTTTTGCCCTTCCTCAAACCATAAAAAAGCAAAAAACGCAAAGGCTAATAATATCCAAAAAAAAGTTTGATTCATTGCTTTTGAGATAGTCATTACACTTCCTTTTTTACTCAAAAAGCCAAGGTCAAGTATTAATGCGAGCAAAATAACAATTCCAAAAACGGTGTAAACTAATTGGTCTGTACTCATGAAATGATTTTAAATATTTATGGCTACTGCAAATTGTTTTTTACGAAATCTTGTAAATATAACAAAGAACAAAGCTAGTATAAATAATGGCCCTAAAACAATGGCAATCTGCCAATAAAGCCTAGCGTTTGTCAATTTTTGCTTATCTAAAAGTCTTAAAACTATTGTTTTATTTCTGCTATCCAATAAGCCGGCTGGTTCATTCAAATAAGAGATAGCATTAAGATAAAAACTTTTATTAGCAAACTGAAATTCATCGTAAGGCAACATACCCATCGTCATTGGTACCATCTCGCCTTGCTCATTTCTTGCTATTTTATTAGTAAGAATATCTGCATCTGCAATTACAATTTGCTTTGAAGATGCAATCCCTTTACCACTAAACTCCTTGCCTGTATTCAGTTTAACACTATCCTGCAAAGCCTGTGTAATACGATTGGCATAAAGAGAAGGAAAATTACCTTCCAATAAAACAGCAACTGGTACTTTACTTTTAGTAAATGATTTGAATTCAGACTCGTCTTTAACACTATTTAAACTTACTAAATTAGGTGTAGTTATAAATCTTGAATTGGTATCGGTACTAAGTAAAATTGTTTTTTGAATGCCTTTAGTTGCAATGGTATCAATGCTAGATGGGAATAAAGACAAAACTCGATCCATATTTTGCGTAATGGCCGTATTTTCATTGCCATACAAAAAAGGATAGTAAGGCCAAGGCAATCTTTGAATCATAGGAGATCCATCCGCTTGCTTCCCAACAACAATAGGAAGTTTTGAACAGTTTAAATCCTGCACTAAATTGGAATTGATCCTCACCCCATATTTAAATAACAAGTCATCCAAACCAAGTCCACGATCGTATGCTACATAAGATCCATTGGTTTTTTGTAGGCTATCATATTCGGCAAATAGTTTATCAATTGCCCAAATAATATTACCTCCAGACATTATATACTGATCTAGTTTTAATTTATCCAAATCAGTGAAAGCCTTTGTTGGCTTAACAATTACGAGTGTTTTTATTTTAGTAGCATCTGGAAATCCTTTCTTTAAATCAAATACCGATAAACGATATTGATTTTTAATAGATGCTCCAATATCATTCACGGTTAAATCAACCGGTTCTCCATTGCCAATTAAATAACTTACTTGAGGAATGGTAGGTCGATTTAATAAATAAATCGCTTGTACAAATTTATATTCCAACAGCGCCTCAGCCGCATTGGCACTTGCTTCTACGTCCTCAGTAGGAATATCTTTTACAATATTATAGGGCTTGAATATTTTTTTACTAGAACGTAGGTCTATTGCATATGGCTTCATCCCCTCAACTTCAATAAGAGCACCTGGTATAATTAATTGATCTACTCTTTTATCCGATGCATCATTCGATTGTTGAATACGCTCAATAGGAACACCAAGTCTTGATAAGCTATCGTAAAATTGATACAAAGCAGTGTCTTGATACATTTTATTGGGCAGTTCTAATTGCCAATCAATATGCTGAGGATTGATTTGTTTTAAATGACTTAAAAGTGAAATGGTAGATTGCGCAATCTTTTTATAATAAGCAGGAATATCGCCTCCTAAGTACAAATGAATTTTAACTGGCGTAGCCACTTGCTTGATAATTTCTTTTGAATTAGCACTAATGGTATACCTTTTATCTTTTGTTAAATCCAACTGAGCTGTAAAAATACTTGCAGCATAATTGATCACTAAAATGGATACTAAGATAATTGCATAACGAACTTTGCCTTTGATTTGCTCAACCGTGCCTGATAAAAACAAAAGTATAAAGGATGAAAAATATACGATATCTCCAATAGCAATTACGCCTTTACTCATGTTTTGATAATGGTAAGAAAGCCCTAGCTGTTGAATATAATAATCAAACCCATTTTTAAAAATAGGAGCTGCGCTTATCCAATCAAATCCTTTGAATATTAAAATTGAAATAGCAATAGACGATAATAAAGCAACGATTGGATTTTTGGTAGTACTGCTCGCAAATACACCAACAATTGTATAAACCGCAGCCAAACAAATTAATCCAATATAGGACCCAAGTGTTGCACCCCAATCCAAGCCACCTACCGCACTTAAATTATCAATGGCAACTGCATAAAACAAGGTGGGTATAATTGCAGCAACCACAATAAGTAGGGCGCCCATGAATTTTGAAGCAGCAAGTTGCGCAGTTTGAATAGGAAGTGTTTTTAAAATTTCATACGTGCCCTGTTTGTACTCTTCGGAGAAAGTTCGCATGGTAATTGCAGGCACAAGCAATAATAAAAACCAGGGAGCAAAATCGAAATAGGCCTGCAAGGAAGCATAGCCAAAATCAAAAATATTATAATTAGGAAGGACAAATAAAAACAAGCCATTAATCAATAAGTAAAAACCAATGATTAAATAACCAGTCAACCCGCTAAAGTATTGCGACCACTCTTTTTTACATATTGCCCACATAGGCTTCAAAGCTACGGAAATAATAATTTGGGTGCATTATAGGCATTAAAAATATAAAGGGCTTTAAAAGCAAAATGCCCTAGATCAACTAGGGCATTTATTTATAAATTATTTTAAAATAGCACTATACTGCAAAACTTTCACCACAACCACAACTACGACTCGCATTTGGGTTGTTAAAGTAAAAGCCCTTGCCGTTTAAGCCATCCGAAAAATCCAATTCAGTGTTTACTAAATAAAGGAAGCTTTTCAAATCAGTTACTACTTTTACGCCATTGTCCTCAAACACCTGATCCATTGGTTTGATTTCGTTGTCAAAGTCAAGTTTATAACTTAACCCTGAGCAACCGCCTCCAACCACACCCACTCTTAAAAAGTAGGATGGATCGTTCACAATATCAGCATCCTGCATCAGTTGAACCACTTTTGCCTTTGCCTTTTCGCTCACTAAAATAGTATTTTCTGCTACTGTACTCATTCCTTACAATTAGTGGATACGCTCTTCAAAAACTAATTCGTCTAAACCGTTCTTTTTACGGTAGTCATTGATGGCAGACTTAATAGCATCTTCGGCTAAAACCGAACAGTGAATTTTTACTGGAGGTAAATTTAATTCCTCTACTAAATCCATGTTGTCAATTTTAACTGCTTCGTCTACTGACTTTCCTTTTAACCACTCTGTAGCTAAAGAACTAGAAGCGATTGCAGAACCACAACCAAATGTTTTGAATTTTGCATCCGTAATAATACCTGTTGCTTCGTCCACTTGAATTTGTAAACGCATAACGTCTCCACACTCTGGTGCACCTACTAAACCGGTACCTACACTCTTAGATGCTTTATCTAATGTTCCTACATTTTTAGGATTAGAATAATGATCAATTACTTTATCTGAATATGCCATTGTTGTATGTTTTAAATGTTTTGATAATTTTTATTTCGAAGTCGAGTCAAATATTTTAGTGATGTGCTTCGCACCCCCACAAAAATATTTCAAGTTTCGTAACTTTCAGTTACTCACTTGTAATATTTAGTGATGTGCCCATTGAATGGAATCAATGTCCACACCCTCTTTAAACATTTCCCAAAGTGGACTCATCTCTCTCAATTTTAAAACAGTATCTGTTACCGCTTTAATAGTGAAATCAATTTGTTCTTCGGTAGTATAACGACCTAATCCAAATCTTAATGAACTATGTGCTAAATCGTCACCTAAACCTAATGCTTTTAATACATAGCTAGGCTCTAAAGATGCAGATGTACAAGCCGATCCAGAAGACAATGCGATGTCTTTATTAAAGCCCATCATCAAACCTTCACCCTCTACATATTTGAATGAAATATTACTTACATGTGGTAAACGATGTGCTGGATTTCCATTTACATAAGACTCGTCAATTTGCTTTAATGCATTTTCTAACTTATCTCTTAATTTAGAAATTCTTTCAGTATCCGCAGCCATATCTGTTCTTGCAATTTCGGCAGCTTTACCAAAACCAACAATACCAGGTACGTTTAAAGTACCGCTACGCATTCCTCTTTCGTGGCCACCGCCGTCCATTTGTGCAGTTACTTTTACACGTGGATTTTTACGACGCACATATAATGCACCAACACCCTTAGGACCGTACATTTTGTGTGCAGTAAATGCCATGATATCAATACCATCAGCGATTACATCCACAGGAATTTTACCTACTGCTTGCACGCCATCTGTGAAAAATAATGCACCATGCTTTTTAGCAATTGCTGCAATTTCTTTCACTGGTTGTACAACACCAATTTCATTATTTGCATACATGATCGCCACTAAAATAGTAGTTGGCTTCATTGCAGCTTCTAATACTTTTAAATCTATTAAACCATCAGGTTGAACGTCTAAATAAGTCACTTCAGCGCCTAATTTTTCTAAGTGCTTACAAGTATCTAAAACCGCTTTGTGCTCAGTAGTACAAGTGATAATATGATTACCCTTGCTTGCATACATTTCGTATACACCCTTAATTGCTAAGTTATCTCCCTCAGTAGCTCCTGAAGTAAAAATGATTTCTTTTGGATCAGCACCAATTAATTGAGCTACTTGCTCACGCGCATAATCAACTGCTTCTTCGGCATGCCATCCAAATGAGTGGTTTCTACTAGCTGCGTTTCCGAAATTTTCGGTAAAATAAGGAATCATCGCCTCCAACACCCTTGGATCCATTGGGGTAGTTGCGTTATGATCAAGATAAATAGGTAATTTTAACATGTCTGTGTTTGATTTTTCAGACTACAAAAGTAAAGCTTAGGCTTGGATTAACGTGATTTCGTTAGCTTTGAAGGGCATTTTTTTCCCAATTCGTAAAACAAACCAAAATGGGCTATAACGTAGAACACATAGGGATTGCAGTAAAAAACTTGGAAACAAGTATTCCTCTATTCGAAAGGCTTTTGAATAGCCCTTGCTATAAAACGGAATCCGTAGGTTCAGAAAGTGTAAATACAGCCTTTTTCCTAAAAGAAGGGGCTAAGATAGAATTACTAGAAAGTAGTGACCCGGATGGGGTCATTGCCAAATTTATTGCCAAAAAAGGGGAAGGCATGCACCATATTGCTTTTGAAGTACCTGATATAGAGGCAGAAATGACCCGTTTAAGAAACGAAGGCTTTACCCTCTTAAATGAAACACCCAAAAAAGGGGCTGATAATAAATTGGTTTGTTTTGTTCATCCCAAAGACAGCAATGGGGTTTTAATTGAACTTTGCCAAAGCATTTAGATACCCAAGGCCTCAATGGCTTTTTGGGCAGCTAGCTGACTGGCATCTTTTTTAGTAAACCCTTTTTGAGTGGCTACCACTTCGCCATCCAATACTACATTGATGGTGAATAATCTGCGACGACCTTCCAATTGCTCGCCTGCTAAAACAAAATCAACCTGCTTACCTTGCTTTAATGCCCAGCCGATAATTTTATTTTTAATATTGATATCTATTTGTTCTAAATCATCCATGAACAAATAAGGTTGTATCATTCTTTCAACAATCCATTTTTTGGTAAAATCATATTTCTTATCCAGATAAATGGCGCCCACCAAGGCTTCTAGGGTATTACCAAAAATTTGACTTGATCTTAATCCTCCATCCATTTTATTAAAGCGCGTCATTTTGCGCAGACCCATTTGCACTGCGATATTATTAAGTTGCGCGCGATTCACCATCTTGCTGCGCATCTCTGTTAAAAATCCTTCGCCCTTGTATGGATATTTTTTAAAAAGATATTCTGCCACGACCGAACCAATAATTGCATCTCCTAAAAATTCAAGACGCTCATTATTTTCAGTTGGATTGTCTTTAACTGATCTATGATTTAAGGCAGTTTGAAAAAGTAAAATATTGCCTGTGTGATAACCAAGCAAATGTTTTAAATCAGCTTCAAAACCTGTTTTCTTAAAAAAAGAAATGAATTGATTGATGCGGCGTTTCACTGTTGTAAATTAAGCCTTGTATTTTTTCACGATCACACATGCGTTGTGACCTCCAAATCCAAAAGTATTACTCAATGCAGCATTTACTACACGCTTTTGTGCTTTGTTGAAAGTGAAATTTAAACGATTATCCAATTCAGGATCATCTGTAAAGTGATTGATAGTTGGAGGGATAATATCATGTATAACAGACTGAATACAAGCGATCGCCTCAATAACGCCGGCTGCCCCTAAACAGTGACCTGTCATAGATTTAGTAGCGCTGATATTTAAATCATAGGCATGCTCACCAAACACTTCTAAGATTGCTTTTGATTCAGCGATATCTCCTAATGGAGTGGATGTTCCGTGTGTGTTGATATAATCAATATCCGTAGGAACCATGTCTGCATCTTTTAATGCAGCGATCATTACATTTTTTGCTCCCAATCCTTCTGGATGAGGTGCTGTTAAGTGGTAAGCATCGGCTGTTGCGCCTCCTCCTACAACTTCACAATATATTTTAGCACCACGTTTTTTCGCGTGCTCTAATTCTTCTAATACTAATACGCCACTTGCTTCACCCATTACAAATCCGTCACGATCTTTATCATAAGGACGGCTTGCTGTTTTAGGATCATCATTTCTTTCACTCATTGCTTTCATGGCATTGAATCCACCCATACCAGCAATACCAATCACTGACTCTGCACCACCAGTAATGATGATATCTGCCTTGCCTAATTTTAAATTATCCATTGCAGAAATAATTGCATTGGTGCTTGAAGCACATGCACTTACTACCGCATAGTTAGGACCTCTAAAGCCATGCTTCATGGAAATTTGTCCTGCAGCAATATCTAAAATGATTTTTGGAATGAAGAAAGGATTGAATCTTGGAGTGCCATCACCATGAACAAAATTCGTAACCTCTTCGGTAAATGTGGTTAATCCTCCAATACCACTTGCAAAAATAACACCCACTCTATCGTGGTCTACATTTTCTTTTGTTATTCCAGCATCAATAACCGCTTGGTCACTCGCCACTAATGCGATTTGAGAAAAGCGATCTAATTTTCTTGCTTCTTTGCGATCCATAAAATTGGTCGCATCAAAACCTTTAATCTCACATGCAAACTTTGTTTTAAACTTAGAAGCATCAAATTGCGTTGCCATATCAGCTCCTGAAACTCCATTCACTAAATTATCCCAGTATTCACCAAGACTATTACCCAATGGATTTAATGTACCAATACCTGTAACTACAATGCGCTTAGTCTGCATGACTTTATTTTTTAAATTAATAATCCGCCTTTAAAGCAAAGGCTCAAAAAGGCGGATTAAAATATGCTGTGTTTAATTGGAAGCCGTCAAATAATTATTAAAATTATTTTGCGTGCTCATCGATATAAGCAACAGCTTGACCAACAGTAGTAATTGTTTCTGCTTGTTCGTCTGGAATAGAAATGTTGAATTCTTTTTCGAATTCCATAATTAATTCCACTGTGTCTAATGAATCAGCGCCTAAATCATTTGTAAATGATGCTTCGTTAGTAACTTCTGCTTCATCAACGCCTAATTTGTCTACGATGATTTTCTTAACTCTTGATGCGATGTCTGACATTGTAAATAGTTTTGTTTACGGCGCAAAAATATACTTTTTGTTAAAATAGCCATATTTTATTTGCCTTTTTGTTTGCACATTTTAACTTAATGGTAGGAATATGTGCATTTTTAGCTGTTTTGTGTGATTTTTCTATGCATTTAACGCCTAAAATGATCAAAAATAAAAGTGAAATAATACGAACAATTAGTAGTTCAGCTTGAGAAAGTACACACTAATTGTCTATTTGTCTTTTAAGATGCCTCTTATCTCGTGCTGATCCTCCATTGAAATCCCTTCTTTAGGAATCAGAAAGAAACTTTTAGGGCTAAAATAAAAGTGGAAAAACTCAGGACTTTCAAAATAATGAGTGACCGTATCCCATCCCCAACTTGCTCCCCCCAATGCGCCAACAAGTGTAGCCGATTGGTTATTATAACTAAAATCCCAGCGCTCCTTAAACAAGGTAGTTTTTTTATAAAATTGATTGGGCAAAATGAACCAGAAGTAGAGCATCAAAGCAATCCATAATATAGATCCCAACAAAAAAGGTTCGGGTCTAATTTTTTTCATGAATAATAAAACAGCCGTCACCACCGCATATAAATTGATAACAATCATCAAAGTTTTAATCTCTGACTGCTTCATAAAATGATATCGAAGCGCCTGCAATACTGCTGGTTTTTTAAAGGAAATAGAATAAGGCATGCTAGACTTTTTGAAAAATTTGAAACAAAGATACACAGCGCAAAGGTTTGCAGAGAAAATAATGCTTAAAAATCATAAAATCGGGAACAGAAAGCGGGCTCAAAAAATACAAATTGACTATATTGAGCAACGCTTTGCTTAACCAAATGATACCATTATGTCTTTTAAACCAAGGTTGACATTTTCGCAGATCATCAACATGAATGTTGGATTTTTCGGAATCCAATATAGCTTTGGATTACAACAATCCGCTGTAAATCCAATTTACGATATGTTGGGTGCAAGTCCCGATCAAATTCCTTTATTGAATTTAGCAGGTCCCATGACTGGCTTGTTAATTCAACCCATCATTGGAGCAATGAGTGATAAAACCTGGTCACCAAGATTTGGTCGACGCAAACCCTATTTCATGATAGGTGCTATTTTATGTAGCATATGTTTATTTCTTTTTCCATTTAGTAGTGCATTGTGGATGGCTGTTGGATTGCTTTGGATATTGGACGCCGCAAACAATACTGCGATGGAACCCTATCGCGCTTTTATTGCGGACAAACTTCCAAATGATCAACATCCTACTGGATTTTTAACGCAAAGTTTTTTTACTGGCTTAGGAATTACATTAGCGAATTTGTCATTATTCTTTTTTCAAAAACATATTACAGGAACTTATGGTCAACTTCCAATTTGGGTATATGCAAGTTTCTTTTTAGGAACCATTTGTTCGATTGCTTCTGTAGGTTGGTCTGTTTATAAGACACCTGAGATCCCTCCTACTGAGGAAGAATTAGCTGCCTTAAAAAAAGAGCCCCTCAATATTTTCACTCCATTTATTGAAATTGGATCTGCCATAAAAAATATGCCAAAAGTAATGTGGCAACTTGGATTAGTTTATTTATTTCAGTGGTATGCATTATTTTGTTATTGGCAAAACGCTTCAAAAAGTATTGCATTATCTGTTTGGAAAACAAATGTATACGAACACAATAAACTATACGACGAAGCCGTGGGTTGGACGGGCCTGGTAAATGGATGGTACAATATTGTCACTTTTTTATCTGCATTCGCTTTGCTTTGGTTAGCCAAGAAAATAAGTCCAAAATTGATTCATGTTATTTGCTTAATCATGGCGGGCGTTGGATTACTTGTATTCCCACATATCACAGATAAAAATTTATTGTTTATACCTATGACGGGTTTTGGAATTGCATGGGCAAGCATGATGGGTATTCCTTATTTATTAGTAGTGCATAAAATTCCAAAGGAAAGATATGGCGTGTACATGGGTATTATTAACATGATGATTGTAATTCCTATGTTAATTCAGACAACCACTTTTGGATATATTTTAAAGCACTTTTTAAATAATGATCCTGGCAAGGCAATTAGTTTTGGCGGTGTATTTTTATTAATTGCATCGGCATTAACGCTGTTAATTAAAACTGAGCCTGCCACAAGTGATGAAGAAGTGAATATGCCAATGGGTGGTGGACATTAATTGAAAATAAAAGAACTACTATGAAAGTATTATGTATAGGGGAAGCATTGATTGATATGATTTGCACCGATCGTGGTTCAAGTTTATCCAAGGGACAAAATTTTTTAAAGAAAGCAGGTGGTGCGCCTGCAAATGTGGCTGCTGCAATTGCTGCTTTAGGTGCGCAAGTAGACATGGCTGCAAAAGTGGGAAAAGATCCTTTTGGGCAACACCTAATTGAATTACTTCAAGAGATGGGCGTGTCAACCAATTGGGTAATTCAAGACCCTAACCATTTTACCACTTTCGCATTTGTGTCTTTAATGGAAGACGGTGAACGCGATTTTTATTTTAATCGTGGTGCAGATGGACAATTAAGTAGTGAGGACTTAGCTGCATTACAAATAAAAGATTATAGCATTATACATTTTGGCTCTGCTACCGGATTTTTACCAGGGCCATTGCAATCTGCTTACACTGATTTGCTTGCAAAAGCGAAAGAAAATAACGCCATCATCAGCTTTGATCCAAACTACCGTCATTTATTATTTCAAAATAATACGCAAAGTTTTATTGATCAGTCTTGGCCATTTATTGAGCAATGTCATTTCTTTAAATTAAGTGATGAGGAAGCATTGCTAATTACAGGATGCGATACAGTACAACATGCTGCTGCAGCTTTAAGAAAAAAATCAAACGCAGTATTTGCAATTACATTGGGTAAGGAAGGTACTTTATTATCCGTAGGAGATCATTTAGAAATGATTGGAAGTATTGCCATCACGCCGGTGGATGCAACGGGTGCTGGCGATGCATTTGTGGGTGCAGTATTATTTCAGTTAATCAATTATACGGCTGATCAATTACAAGCTATTGAATTAGTGGAATGGAAAAAAATAATTGCCAACGCAAATAAAGCAGGTGCACGCACTTGTGAATATATGGGTGCCATGGAAGCATTCAAGCATTTAAACAACTCGATTTTTAATTAAATAAATATATAGCGCACAGTGAACTCATCTGCCTTACATGCTTTTGGAAAAGAACTTTTGAAAGCAAAAAATATAGATTTAGAGAAAAAGGACAAGGCATTCGCCGAAAGATTTTTACTTCATATAGCAGCCATTGAATCTTTGTTTAATGAAATTTATGGCGGGCATCCTAAACGCAATGAAAGTTTTGATGCCTTGTTAAATTCCATTATTGATTGTCATTTACAAAGGCCTTCAACCTTCTTAAAAAAAGATATTGCAAAGGAAAAACAAGGGAACTGGTTTTTGAGCAATCAAATTACCGGAATGAGTTTGTATGTAGATCGCTTTGCAGGAAGCTTAAAAGGATTGGCTGAAAGATTAAATTACTTTGAGGAGTTGGGTGTTAATTTTTTACACCTAATGCCTGTTTTTGAAAGCCCGGCAGGAGAAAGTGATGGAGGATATGCCGTTTCTAATTTCAGAAAAGTAGATGAACGCTTTGGCACCAATGAGGACTTAAACAAACTTATTGGAAAGATGAATGCGCAAGACATGTATTTGATGTTGGATATTGTTTTAAACCATACTTCACATCATCATGAATGGGCACAAAAAGCAAAAGCAGGTGATGCGTATTATCAGGACTTCTTTTATTTTTATGACAACCGAGATATCCCAAATCAATTAGATCAAACCATGCCAGAGATTTTCCCTGAATCATCACCTGGCAGTTTTACCTATATTCAAGAATGCAACAAATGGGTAATGACCGTTTTTCATCATTACCAATGGGATTTAAATTATAGCAACCCCAATGTGTTGGTAGCAATGCTTGAAAATGTTTTGCATTATGCGAATTTAGGGGTGGATATTTTACGTATTGACGCCCCTGCATTTATATGGAAGCAATTGGGTACTACTTGTCAAAATTTACCTCAAGCACATACCCTATTACGTTTAATAAAACAATGTGTGCAAGTAGCTAGTCCTGGTATGGCATTATTGGGTGAAGCTATTGTCGCTCCTAATGAAATTATTAAATATTTTGGAACCGATAATTATGTTGCCAAAGAATGTGATGTAGCCTACAATGCAACTCAAATGGCCTTACAGTGGGATGCCATTGCAACAGGTGACACAAGAGTCATGCTGGCTGCGCAACATCCTATCTTACAAAAACCATATGGTTGTACTTGGATCTCTTACACAAGATGTCATGATGATATTGGTTTGGGCTATGATGATTATATGATTGAGCGTGTTGGCTTTAATCCATATCATCATCGTACTTATTTAAAAAACTTTTTTGCCGGCTGGCATGAAGGCTCAGTTTCGGCAGGTGCATTATTTTCAGTGAATCCAAAAACGGGAGATGCGCGTATTAGTGGATCCCTTGCCTCTTTATGTGGTTTAGAAAAAGCGGTAGAGTGGAGTAATGAAACAGAAATTGAATTTGCGCTACGTAAAATAATTTTAATGCAAGCCCATAGTATGTTTATGGGTGGTATCCCAATGTTATTTTATGGAGATGAATTAGCCTACACCAATGATTATAGCTATTTACAAGATCCTGGAAAAAGTTATGATAACAGATGGATGCACCGTCCTATTATGAATTGGGATAAAAATGAACTTAGACATAAGGAAGGCTCTTTTGAAAATACCATTTTTAGCAATACTCAAAAATTAATTGCAACCCGTAAAGCATTGGATGTAATTAGTGATACTAAAAATGTAACCTGGATGACACCACACAATATTCATGTTGCAGGATTTGTACGCGCGAATGAAAACAGAAAATTATACTGCTTATTTAACTATAAACATACTGCTTCCTTTGTTACCTGGTATGCATTTAAAGAACATGGGGAACGTCCATCGGTATTGCATGATCACTGGTCTGGCCAAGACTACAAAGTAGGTAATGACAATGAGTATTTTGTATTACCGCCTTATAGTTTTGCAATTTTAGAAGCAGTGAAAGGATAGTTTTTCATACAATTAACACGCGGCCCGTCCGTTTATCCTTTATTATAAATTATTAGGCTTGGAAGTTTTAACTTTGATGTTATTACTCAAGCCTAATTTTATTTATGAAACATATTATCGCCTTCGCCGTTTTTTTATCATATTCAATTGCTAGTAATGCACAAGTGAGTGGAAAGCATATGGGATCTACTGGTGTTGGAGGAGATTTATCAATTCAAAACAACGATGGCAAAATGATTCCCATTGGGGCACAAGCAGATACAAAGGGATCCCCTTTATTATTTGAGCAATGGGTAAGTGGCACAGTGAATTTAAAAAATGGTGTCAGGTTTAATGATTCAGCTTTAAACTACTCCTTATTCGAGGATAAGTTATATTTCAAAAGAGATAATCAATTTTTTATTGTAGCTGGAATCATTAGTGACTTTTATTTAACTGCAGATGAAGAAAATAAATCAAAAGGTTTATTCCATTTTGTAAGTGGATACCCTGCAGCTGCTACCACTAATGAAAATACTTTCTTTCAATTACTTGCTGATGGAGGAAAATACCAGTTGTTAAAATGGCAGCACAAAAAAATTAGAGAAGCCTATAATTATGGTGGCGTGAATGAAACTGAATATGTTAGCCAAGAAGCTTATTATGTTTTTGAAAAGTCAGCACATAAAATGTGGAGCTTAGGGAATAAAACGAATGTTCAGCAAATAAAAAATACGCTTTCCGTAGACGAATCTAATTGGAAAGCGTATTTAGATAAACACTCCTCAAATTCAAAAGGAGAAAGCGCTATGATTGAATTAGTAAGTTTTATCAATGAGTAATATACCTAATACTATTAGGATGAAAAAGCTCCCAGGAATGTAAAAATTCTTGATAACTGTTTACTTGTTGCAATAGGCTGTCCTTTAGTTTCCCTTTGATACAAATTCCATCATAATTCCATAAAGAACCGGTATTGATATCAATAATAGAATCACCGTTTTTTCTGAATTTAAGTGCTTGTCCTGCTACTTTGCGATTGTACACATGAAATGACGCACTGTCTTTCTCTAATAAAATAAGAACAGGCATTGAAGCAAAAGAATCTTGAATACATCTTTGCTTGACAACTAGGTTCCAGTCATATGTTTTAGCAATATTATGTAGTTGGATTCCTAAAACCCATGACTTGTCTTTCCAAGAAGTTGTGTCTCTTTTGGTTAGCTCCCCTTTAGATTTACCTTTGTCATAAGTGTCCATTTTTTCGAATTTTTCTTTAAAAACACTATCTGCTTGTAAAACAAAAGTGGACGGATGTTTTCTTGACCATACAGCTAATGTAAGTTGCTCTGATTGTACTTCAGTTAAACGGTATCCTTTTAAAGGCCCAGCAATACATTCCCCATTAGACTGTCTCCACCAACTCTTAGTAGTTGCATCCTCAAACATGGCATTAAAATGATCCATGCCAACTAATCTGAATGTTTCTTGTTTTCCGTTTACAATTGGGCTATATACCCTTCCAGTTCTGCAAACAGTACAATAAGTGACCATGATAGGCTTCCCATTAATAGTATCTACTACTTGATGATGGTAACCAATTAACTGAATTGGATAAGCCCTTGAAATACTATCTATATGAATGCCAATCACTAATTTATGAGTAGGTATTTTATTTTTTGATAACATAGTCATTGTCACCTTGGTGGGCTGATAAAACATTTTATCTGCTTCCATCTGAAAAGTAAACACATAAAAAACGGTGAAATACAATGTTATCAAAAAACCGACTATTATTTTTTCTTTTTTCAACAACATTCTAAAACAAAAAAAGCCTGAAATGAGCGCAAGTGCAAAGCCAATACATCTGATTGTCCATTTATTAACACCTAAAAAATAAGCAAGATCGATGGTATTAAATTGTTGACTACCAGGCATTGGCATAATTAAATACACACGTAAGCATTCAAAAATAATTAAAAGCACAAAACTAGTCAGTAGCAATAATTTTTTCATAGTATGAATTTAATGAAAAAACCACCTAACAAATGCTAGGTGGTTTTAAGTAATTGTATTTAATATTAATTTGCTCCGTCAAATTTTGCTTTGTTTATGGCATATTGACCCACTTGAGCGCCCACTTGTAATCCCATTTCGCAGTCAGCTCTGTAGTGTAAGCCTCCTACCAATCTTGACTTGGATGCATCACTCGCCATTTGTGTATAAGCAGCAGCCCTGTTAGGAACTAGATATCCTAAAATTGCAGCAGCAGCTCCACTAAAAGTTGAGTGCCCTGAAATATAGGAAGGGAAGTTAGGAAGTCCTGTTAGGGTTTTAATCCTAGGATCTAATTGAGAAGGCCTTGGATTGTAATAAGTATATTTAGTTTTCCAACAAACAATACCCGCATCCATTAAACTCATATTTAATAAAGCTAAGTTTCTTGCCCATTTAACTTCACTTAAATTCAATTTTATAAAATCTTCTGATGCAATTGCATTCCAATGACCTGGCGGTGTATAAGTGCCCGCACCATCTCCCCAAAACAATACCAGTTTCCAATTTTCAGGACTTGGCTGATTCGTAAAACTATATACTTCTGCAACTTCTTGTTTCATTTTATCACTTCCAGTTAAAGGTGGCGGTGGTGGAACTAATGCTCTTGATGTAGCAGTATCAAACAAAAATGGTACTACATTACCATATAAGGGTAGCATACCTGGACGCTTAGGATTGTCTTGGCTGATCCATGGAATTTCACCTTTTACTTTTGTATTTGTTTCAAAATTCGCCCAATCTGTAGGTGTACCAACTGCTTTTCCCGCATTATCGGTTCTACCTCTTGCTATGAATACTTGTGCAATTTGTCTTCCTAATGCTTCTCCTGCCACAATATCACTTCTTGTAGCAGCACCAGACATGATTGCTGCATCTTCATGCAATTTTGCTTTTTGTTCAATTGCTCCAATCTCTGTAGGGAAAAATAATTTCATCATCTCTGCAGTCACGCCCGCTATTACTGCTGCCTCGGAAGGATAGGATGGTAACTGAGAAGCGCCTGCTTTTGCTACAATAGCAGCATCAGTTGTAGATGGAGCGGGACGATTGTATAGTTTTTTATAATACCAACAAGCTACCAATGCATCATACTGTGCTGCTGAAATATATGCATACGCTCTTGCTGAGTATGGAGGATTTGCAAAAGGAAATAATGGGTAAGCAAAGGGATTGGTAGAACTTGGAATTGGATAAGTGCCATCTGCATTTTGATAAGGAGGAAGATTGTATTTGGCAACCAACTCACGCATCGTTTCATTCCATCTTAGCACACCACCTGCTGCCCAATAATTAATATTTTCATTTTGGCTTGATGTTAAATTTTTCTGCAGGCCTTTGATTTCATTTAATTCTGCAACATAATTTACATTAGAAACTGCTAAAGGAGTAGCTACCGCAAAAGTATCTGGCCTTTTCAATAAAATAGTCTTCCAAGTTCCAGCAGTTAAATCTGCATTTATTGGTTGAAGTGCAGGCAAATTATCAGTCCTACTTTCTACTTGTTTAACACAAGCAACCAACATAATGGAGGTAATAATAAATGAACCGTATAGATATATTTTTTTCATGTTATTTGTTTTGCGTTGAAGTAGTTTTTGATTCTGATTTCTTTTTGTTCTTTTTAGTGAAATCTAAAATGTAGAAAAATCCACCATAATACCCTGTAGATTGACCAACATTTCGACCTTCAATCACTTGATTACCTCCACCTACTAATGAAAGACCTGCAACTTTAGGTATCTCATATTTAAAATTCACACCAAGGCTTGTAGCATTCATTTCATTACTTGGAAAAGGCATATTATTTTTAGTAATATCAAAGCCGCCTAACGTTTTACTTTGAGTTAAGACAGCTTCTGCAATTAACCAATCACTTCTATAACCAGTTCTAAAGTTTAATGTATTAACTGCTGGCAACGCTACTTGATTCGTTAGAAACATTTTTGTTGTGAAATAAGCATTTCGTTCAATCGATGTATTTCCTCTAATAGTATAAGTCTCAGATGCAGTCGCAAAAAATTTATTCAATTGATAGTCCAGCATTATTCTTCCAGACAAGGTGTTACTTTTATTTCCTATCGCCATTGGAAGATAGTCAACAATATAGTCCGTCAATGGAGTGGAAGCTCCAGCTAATAAATACATGGAAAATGTGCCATGTTTCAAATCTTTTTCAATTGGCATCCATTTTACCCATGCCGACACATCTTGAATCCCACTAGTTGCGTGAAGTACCCCAGCACTTGCTTTATTTGAAATATACGGCGCATTAAATAATATATTTAAATTATCCTTAACCCCATAGTTGCCCATCACCGACAAACTATTTGAACTAATGGTCCCAAGGTTTAGATTTTCTCTATTATTGGTCCCTTCCCAATATTTATTCCAGCTACTTGTTCCATACATTAAACCCGTACAGAATAAATTTTTATTCATCATGATGGCATCTTGATCGGTTTGCGCCATTGCAGATGTGATTGTAAAAAGCATTGCTATAGCGAGCAATGTGCTCTTATATTTTAATAATAATTGCATTATTTGATAATAAAAAGTGAATGATAAATGAGTTGGCACATAATTTGGCCATTATCACTTGAAAGTGAAATAATAAACTTTTAAAGTAAATATTAATTAACCATTTGATGGCTTAGAACAATGTTTTCCCGACTTTGTAGGTTTACAATTTTTGGTAGTATCACTCTTTTGCCTTGGTGAAGTTTGAGCACTCACTTGTGTTGCAATAATAATGAATAGTAATGTCGTGGATAATAAGAATATTTTTTTCATTGTAAATGTTTTTACTTTTAATAGTATTTATTAAAATCTGTACCCCATACCAATGCTAATGCTATAATCCGCAAAAGCAGCATCTCCTCTTGAGAACACACCTGTATCATTTGTCTTTAATACATCTGGGTAGCTTTGTGGACGCTCTCTTCTCACTGCGATTGGAGTATACAAGTAGAAGTTTAATTTCTTATAGCTGTAATTTGCACCTGGCTCAATAGCCAATACATTACCGGGTCTTCTAAATCCAGTATTGTCACCAATTAAATCCGAAGCTGGTACGCACTCGTATCTAGCGCCCATTGAAATGGTAAGTGCATTTTTTGTCCAGTTGGTACCTGCTCTTAATAAATATTGATCAGGCACACTCATTACATCTGAAGTATATTTAATGGCAGAAGCTGCTGCTACGCCACCTCTTGCCGTGCTTACACCATTATTACCTTGTGGATTAATTAAATAGTAAGCATTGCTATATAAACTCCAAGTATTATTGATGGCTCTAAATCCATTTAGTTCCAAAGTCAATCCCCATCCACCATCACCTGGTTGAATAGATTGATCCACAGGCCCTACTCTTGTCGCTGTTAAAGAAGTATGGAAAACATCAGTTGCTTTGTAGTTTCCAGTAGGCATTTTAATACCAATCCCTCCTAATAAATTTCCTTTGTTACCCTCTTTTGGAGCGATTAACCATTTGTAAGCAGAAATACGAATATCACCAATGCCTTGTGAGTAAGTAGAATATCTTGGACTTCCTTTTACACTGCTAATATGCTCGTACAAAGAAGATCTTTCGTTATATACTAATGGCAAATCAATACCAATACTCCATTTTTCATTTAATTTTCTTACCAATGATAAATCTACGGTACGGCTAAAATTGCGTACGTCAGTGCCATCAGCAACTCTTTGCGTGTTTTCTGTAGTGCCGCTAAAATGCTTATACGATTTAAAATAACGACCACTAATATTAAAATCCCATTTAGGATCTTCTACTTTTTTCGCACTACTATCATGCATCATATCGTGCATAGAATGTTCCATCGTATTTAATCCACCTACTGTTCTAATTGCTACACAACCTTGTGCATTTGAGTTTATATAAGTAGTTGCTAATACTAATATTGAGAATATAATTTTTTTCATTTGAGTTTGAGTTTTTGAGTCTTGAATTTTTCATCATCGATAATAGAAATCAACTAGTAGCCGATGGTATGAATCTATCGATCTTACTTAATACTAATAAAATAATGTGTGGTTGTTTTATTAGTCTTTTTGAGTTCTATTTTTTCATTTTTAAATGATCTACTACCCAGCTTCCCACTTTTCTTCCTTGCTCTGTACTTACAATACAAGAATTGTGAAAGTGTAAACCGCCGTAGAATCTTGCCCAGTTATTTTCTTCAGCTGCTGCTCTAAAAGATTTAAAGCTTCGGTTAGCAATTCCAAATTCCAATTCAGTAGAATCGGTATAAGCAAAATTGTCTCCATAAACGCTTGTCAACACTTCGGCTGCTGAGGAAGAAATTGTGGAGTGACCACATGTATATTCTGGGAATGCTGGAGTTTGTAATAAAGGTCTCCAGTTCATGTCAAAGTATTTATTAATTACGGTTTCAGGACGTACAGTATTGTATGCATACTTTGCATCCCAGCAATGTATGAATGCATCAAATAAAGCAATTGCAGTTTTAGCATAAGCATAGGTTGCTGTTTCAAAATCGGCTTTGGCAGTTTTATTGGCAATGCCCACAACACTCATCCAGTGACCTGGAGGCGAGAATTTTTTAGAACTAAACATGATATGCCCGCTTACGTTTACTTTAAATGGATTGTCATCCCAAAAATTAGCAATATGCTTTTGTTCCTCTGTTAAACTATCCACTGCATTTTTAACCATCATTACATTTTTATAGTA